>JAVHPT010000031.1:0-13664 GCA_036170735.1 Patescibacteria group bacterium
CTTCTAGGGGTCTGCTCTCTAAAACCACCAGCTCTGCTGGTGGATACTTACTTGTAACATGTCAGACATCAATATCTTCTACCTTGGTGGTTGGGAACGGCAAGATATCCTCCCACTCATAGAGTACTAATCTTAAGTGCTCCTCTTACTATGAGTTGTTTTGGAGTAAATTCTTCTCCAGATGCTATACTTTCGGCAGACATGATTTGTGGGTTAAACAATCTTCTCGAGTCCGATTCGCCCCTTTTCTCGATCAACATTATAAACCCGGACCTTTACGATCTCACCAACTCGGGCAACAGTATTAACATTATCGATTCGTTCCTTTACTCCGAACTTTGAGATATGAATCATCCCTTCTTTTCCTCTGCTAATCTCCACGATGGCTCCTACAGTATCGAGGATCTTCACGATCTTTCCATCGTAGACATCTCCAACTTCGATATCTTTCAAGATTCCCTTGATAAATTCCAGCGCCTTGAGTCCGCTGACTTGGTCTTTTGCAGTGATGGTACATTGTCCATTGTCCTCAAGATTTACCTCAACGCCGAATTCCTTTTCAATACCCTGGATTGTTTCTCAACCCTTACCGATCACTTCGCGCATCTTCTCTTCCAGAACAAATACTGAAAAGAGGAATGGTGCATACTGAGACAGTTCTTTACGAGGTTCGGAAAGACACTTTTTCATCTCATCAATGATATACCCACAAGCGAGAGTTGATTTGGTAAATACTTCTCGAATAACATTCATAGAGAGTCCAGAGATTTTACAATCCATCTGAAGTGCTGTGATTCCTTTTTCTGTGCGAGCTACCTTGAAGTCCATATCTCAGAGGAAGTCTTCTTGAGCTTGGATATCTGCGAGTATCTCATACTTTCCAGTTTCTTCGTCATATATCATTCCCATCGCAACTCCAGCAACCATTGCTTTGATCGGAACACCTGCATCCATGAGCGACATCGTAGAACCACAGACACTTCCCATAGAAGAGGAGCCATTACAAGTCGTAGTTTCAGAAACCACGCGAATCATATATGGAAAATCTGTCTCACTTGGGAGAACTGGTTCAAGCGCCTTCTCTGCGAGACGGCCATGACCAACCTCGCGACGACTGATTCCTCGGAGTGGTCTTACTTCACCAACAGAGAATGGAGGGAAGTTGTAGTGATGGATATAGCGCTTCGTACTCTCTTCATACATGTCATCGATAAGCTGGATATCTGATGGTCCACCAAGAGTCGTTACAGAGAGGACTTGTGTCACTCCTCGTTCGAAGAGTGCAGAGCCATGAGTTCTAGGTAAAATCGGAGCCGTCGCACGAACTGGACGAACTTCGTCGAGAGCGCGTCCATCGAGACGAGACCGAGTTTTGAGAACTGTTTTTCTCATATGTGTCTTCACAACATCCTTCACACTATCAGCAATATCAGCTATCTTTGGTATATTTTCTTCTTTATTGTATTCAAGCTTTTCTGCAATATTTTCCACGAGATTATGGATGGTATCATGGAATTCAAGCTTTCCAAGTCCATAGAGTGCTTGGATCTCATCTTCAGTTACAATCGCATGAACCTTGGCAAGTACTTCGGCATCTGTTTCGATAACGACAATCTTGCTATTTGGGAGCGCATGAACCTTGGAATATTCCACAACAAAATCCTTCTGCGCTTTACAGAAATCCTTGATAATTGCATGAGCAAACTCAAAGGCAGAAACCATAAGATCATTGGAAACCTCCGTTCATTGACTCTCTACCATTGTGATAGCATCTTCAGTACCAGCAACGGTGAGATCGAGGTGTGCTGTCTGGAGTTGTTCGAAAGTAGGATCAAATACAAAATTCCCTGTTTCATCGGAGATAACACGTACTCCTGATACTGGAGCCTCGAACTCCTTCACTCCTGTAAGGAGGATAGAGAGGGAAGCGCCAGTAACACCATACCAACCAAAATCAGAAACTCCACTTGAACTCATGATAGTAGAGATAATCTGAACTTCAGTACGTGTTCCTTTTGGAAACATCGGGCGAATTGGACGGTCGATGATGCGGCTATTAATGATGGCATTATCACTTGGGCGTCCTTCTCGTTTCATAAACCGGTTTCCACCGATTTTCCCAGAAGCATAATACTTCTCTTGATATTCACATGAAAGTGGGAAAAAATCCCCATCCTTCTTATTTCCTATACCAGTTGTTGTGAGGAGAAAGTTTCCATCATTATCCTTGATAACAACTGAACCAGTAGCAAAGAGGGCAAGTCGTCCAGATTCGAAGGTGATATTTTTTCCACCGATGGCATAGGTCTTTTGGATCACTTGGCGGTTCAATGCTTCGCGGTCCTTAAGTGCGACAATCATAACAATAAAAATAAATAGATATAAAGCTCTCACATGCAGTTTCGTCAATCCAAACCAGACTACGAGTGATAACATAAGCTCGTTCGGAAGTGGCGACGCATGGAAAGAGTGGGTGCATTATAAACAAAAACCATGAATTCCAAAATGAAAACTTGATTTTCAGAGAAAATATATAAAATCCAGATATTCTCTATTTTGATTTTGCGAGTATAGCTCAATTGGCTAGAGTACCGCCTTGCCATGGCGGCCGTTGTGGGTTCGAGTCCCATTACTCGCTCCATATTAAAAAGACCGCTCTGGACTTTTACCTATATTGATATCGTTTATTCCAGGAAATAGGGAAAATTCCATTGCTAAAAATTATAAAATCTCCAACCAGAAATGGTTGGAGATTTTATGAAAATTAGAATTTATCTTTGATAGACTAGAAAGGATAGGGCTTATATAGAATCATCTTGCTATGGAGGAGTCTTTAGGGGTTTTCTATGGATTTTTTAAGAAAAAGTTTGAGATCTAAAAATAGTAATATAATAAGAAATTGGCTTACGGAAAAGGATAGATGGGTATCATCCACTCCTTAAATATTTCATTTTCCTCTTATTTAAGAGGGTATTTCAATCATCCCTTAATTCTATGAAACTTCTAACGCAAGAAATCATCAATCAGTTTCGGAAAATCTGAAACCAATCAGAATCGAAAGATCTAATCGTTGTATGTAAGTTCTTCAACCCTACTGGAGCAGGTACGTGGTATGCTTCCGAATTCGATGAAGAAGACGGGATTTTCTTTGGATATGTTTCAATATTCTGAGATTGGAATGACGAATGGGGAAGTTTTTCCCTTTCTGAACTCGAATCATTCCAGTGAAGATTCTGACTCGGAATCGAACGGGATCGTCATTTTGAATCGAAGAAATTCTCGGAACTAGTAACATCGAAAGATCTACGAACAAATTAGAATAATACTTCTGAGTTTTTACCAACGAATGAATCAATGAACATAAATGATTATCTGAACATAGATTATATTCTTTTGTAGCACTTTGGATCTATTTCCGGAATAACAAATAGCATACAAAAAATTCTATTTACCCAAAATATTCGTTGTTTCATAATAGAGTAGTAAGAATTACGAGAATTCTATCATATATTTTATTGAATGTAAATATAATGATTTTTTTGACTTTTTCTCTATATATGTGGTATGATTCTACATATTTACTCCATTCTTTATCTATTCCTATGTCTGTTATAATTATTCTCGGTATTTGCTTATTGGTTGTATGTGCATTTGAATTCGTAAATGGAATGAACGATACCGCAAATGCTATTGCGCCTGTTATATATAGTCATTCTCTTCAACCAAAGAAGTCTGTATTGATTGCTGCTACTCTCAACTTTCTCTGAGTGCTCTTTGGTGGTATTGCTGTTGCGATGAGCATCATGCACCTCCTCCCCCTTGGTACAATCGTGAGTCAGCCGATAAGTTTTGGTATTATTCTTGTACTTTCTATCCTTCTTTCGTCCATCATATGGGATCTCTGAGCCTGGTACTTGGCACTTCCAGTCTCGAGTTCTCATGCACTTATTGGTTCCATACTTGGCGTAAGTATTGCACTTATGTTCACCAAGGCATGAGTGTGAGTTGTTCCACATTGGGGTAAAGCTCAAGAGGTGATCATAGGGCTCTTGATCTCTCCTATGATTGGCTTTGGAATCGCTCTCATACTTATCTATTTTGCACATCATATAACACATAATAAGACTTATTTCAAAGCTCCAACATGGTCTTGGGATCATCCACTTCTTGGGATGAGAACCCTGCTCATTGTTTCATCAGCTCTTGTGAGCTTCATGCATGGAAAGAATGACGGACAAAAATGAGTAGGTATTGCAACACTTATCCTCGTGACACTCCTTCCTGCAAGTTTTGCTATCAATCCAGCCATCAATCCACAAGACCTCCGGGAAGATATCCAAGTTATCGAGCGCACACTCGGTCAGATCGATCAAAATCAACTTTCAGAAAGTGATAAAAAACTTGTTCTTGCTACCCAAGAACAGATAAAGACTATCGGTCAGCTTGCAGGAAAAAGCGAGTTAAGTACAGTAGATAAAGTCGCATTTCGTTCTGGAATCATCACTATAGAAGACAGTTATGCATCTATGAGTTCAGCAAAAAGCATCTCATTTATCCCTATCGCTCAGGCGGGGGAAGCAAATACACCTATTTCTATTGCAAGTATCAAGGAAAGTATAGTACATATTACACAGGCAACGGATTATGTTCCTTGGTGGATTATCCTCATGGTGTCAACAGCGATTGGTGCAGGAACGATGATTGGATGGAAACGAATCGTTCGCACTATCGGAGAGAAGATCGGAAAATATAAGATGAATTACTCTCAGGCAGCCTCTTCCGCTATTGTAACAGCAGGAACTATTGGTCTTGCTTCCAGTTTTGGATTGCCAGTTTCAACAACACATATCATGTCATCGAGTGTGGCTGGAACTATGGTTGAGGAACATGGATGGAAAAATGGAGTTGATCCAACTATGGTGAAGCATATTCTCCTGGCATGGGCACTCACTCTTCCTGTTTGTATTCTTCTTTCTGGAACACTCTTCTTTATTTTAGATATAATATTTGTGAGATAAAAGACATATAAAACAAAGGGTCTTCCTCAGTTACGGGTTAAATTTTCGGAGTAATTTCCAGATGAAAATTATAATGATATCTTGCTGATACTAATTGTTAGTGTATATCTTCTTGCATTTGTACTTGCATTTTACTTACGTGGGTAAGTTCTTTCCTAAACCTTCTTCAAAAGAAGTTCTTACAAAAAAAGAATAAATTCCTTGGCGCGTATATTTCTCAACAAGATCCTCCAAATCTGGAGGATTTCTTTACTCTTTCTTTTCCGTATGTATTGGCTTCATAAAAGGGAAGTACTGCACTTCGCGAAGAGGCTTGTCTTCGAGAAAAGCAAAGAATCGCTCTCCAAAGCCGAATCCGCACGTTGGAGGCATGCCGTGTTCGAGCATTTCGACGAAGTCCCATTCTGGCATCATGGCTTCTTCGTCTCACTTTGCTAGGAGCTCCTGTTGGAGTTCAAATCGTTTTCTCTGATCGAGGGGATTATTAAGCTCTGAGAATCCATTTCCCACCTCACTTCCTGCGATAATCGGCTGGAATCGTTCCACACAACCTGGATATTTGGCGGAAGTCTTCGCGAGTGGAGAGATGATAGCAGGATGATTGACGAGGAAAGCTGGCCCAGTGATCGTCTTGCGAACATATTTCCATAGAGTATCGGTGAGACGTTCCCGATTGTCTCCCTCATATTTCACTCTGAGTTCTGCGAGTTTTATCTTCATCTCCTCGTCAGTGGCAGTAAGGAGATTGATGCCTGTTTTTGATTCCACTGCTTCGAGATAATCCACTTTTGGCCAATTTCCTGCAAGGTCGAATTCGTCTCACTTTGCAGAAAATTGAGTTTTTCCGTAAATCTGCATAGCAATCTCTTGATAGAGTTCCTGGACGAGTTTCATTCCATCTTCGTAGTTGGCATACGCCCAGTAAAATTCCATATTGGTAAACTCTTGAAGGTGCTCAGGGCTTGAACCCTCATTTCGGTAGGCACGCCCAATCTCAAATGTTTTTGGAAATCCTCCAGCCATAAGTCTCTTTTGCCAGAGTTCACCAACACAGATGCGCATATAGACATCAACATCATAGTCATTGTGATGCGTGGCAAATGGTCGAGCCTCAGCTCCACCAGTAGTATGTTCGATCGTTGGAGTTTCTACTTCGAGAAATTCCTTTGCCTTCATAAAGTTTCTGGTTACCTCCCAGAACTTCGCCTTGCGGTAAAACATCAAACGGAGTTCATCGTCCATTGCCATATCGAGATAGCGTTTACGGAAGCGTTCATTATCATCTTCTATGCCATGGAACTTTTCTGGAAGCGGGCGGATTGCTTTCGTGAGAAAGGTGAATTCTTTTACAAAAAGAGTGAGTTCTCACTTGTGGGCGTAAAAGAGTTCCCCTTGAACACCAATAAAGTCTCAGAGATCAATGAGTTTTTCTGCGAACTTGTAAGCGGATATGGCATCCTGTCATTCGAGAGGAAGTTCTGTTTTAGTTTCTCCATCCACATTGACACTACAGTTCTCTCGAGAAAAGAGTATTTGTATCTTTCCAGTTCCATCATTGATAGTTGCGAAGCATATTTTCCCAAAACTTCGGTGGAGCATCACTCTTCCAGCAATTGCAAGCTCACTCGTTGGGGCAGGGATGATTGCCTCAATAGCACGAAAAGGAGAAGTTTGTCCTTCTTCGATTTTGGCTAGATTCTTTGTGAGGATTTCATTGATTTGATGCGTCATATCAAACTTGGTGGCAAAAGGATTTACCCCAAGTGCTTTTATGCGTTCGAGTTTGTTAATACGATCAAGGGTTTCAGAAGAGTAAGTTGGAGTTGACATAGTAGTATAAAAATTCCTCCCAGTATATGAAAAGGGAAGGAAAAGGCAAAGATTTCTCCAAAAAGAAATCCCCCTTGCGGAGGATTTCATGATCGAATGTTGAACGGCATTTGGTCACGGGTGAGAGTATAGAGAGAATGATTTTAAAATCAAAACATTTTTCCTAGAAGTTTCCAGTTACTGTCACAACAACTTTGTCTTGGTAGTCTCCCGCAGCAGTTTGAGTGTTTGGTTGGGCACTTACCGTGAATGAGACGTCATCGACACCAGTAAGATTTTGAGGCTTGTTGGAGGTATAGAGAGTTACAGGAGTTGTACTATTGATTTCTGTATTGAGTGTTCCTGATTGTGTAAAACCTGGAGCAGTAGAATCTGGAGCTGTCACTATACTTGAAATAAACTTGTAACTATCTGCAAATCCATCAGCTACAAGATTATTGAGTACAATACCTGCATCTGATGTATTTACCATCCCTCCACTTGCAGAATATGCTGTTACAGAGGCTCCATTGGCAGCATTAGTACCGATTTCGATATTTACAGATCCACTTGAAGCAGCTATACTTACCATATTCCCGAGATCGATGAGTCCATTTCCGGAGACGATCATATTGAGCGTTGGAAGGATCCTTCCTTTTACGATAATTCCATTGATAGTACCAGAAGCTGTTCCTGGAAATACATCATTCCAAAGAATGTTAGTTGTAAGAGCACCACTTCCTTGAACAGTACCGCTACCGATGATAGAAGCATTTGCGATACTTCCGATTCCTCCAATAAGAGTGGAGGTAGTAATTGCTATGACAGTCATAGCGCTGAGAGCTCGATTTTTCATATTTATATGAAGGTTATGAATAATACAGAAGTATTGTCACACAATAAAAGGCTTCTTGCAAGGATAATAGAGAGAAACTGTATCATTATTTATTGACGTCACAATATAAATACTTCTTATAAGTCAAAGGCTATAAAGTAGGAAAAAATATAGAGTTTTTGCTTTTTAGGAGAATTACGTTACAATCATACTACAGATTCTTTTTATGACACAAACAGAAAACACACAGACATCTGTAGATCCAGCTGTAACAGCAAATAATGCTGTGTTTTCGCCAGAATCCCATAGGAAGGCATTGAGTCTTCTAGAGAGAGATGGCGGAAATGTCGTTGTGGCTATGCTTCAACCAGTTAGAAATGTCGTTGCATGGCTTGGGATAGATATTGGAGTGGAAAAAGATTGGGCAAGGGTTGTTGCAGCTCGCACCAATGTACGAAAGATGTTCAATAATCTTCCAGAAGCGGTAAATGATCCTACTATCCCAGAAAAGAAAACTGGAACAGATGGATAAAATCTTGAAAAAAATAAAAATCTTCTCATAATCTCGGGAAGATTCTTTATTTAGCCCTTTTTATGATAAAAACCTCTTTTACACTTCAAGAGAAAAAGCGGATCACGCATGATGTATTTAAGCTCGTGTATTCTTATGGAACAGAGATAGGAACTCTTCCTACCGATCAACAAATCATACCAGGGCAATATGTGATGTTTCAACTTACTCCAGGATTGAATCGAGCGTATTCCATCGCTTCGTTTACCGAGAAGGATTTTACTCTTATCATCAAGCGAATCGAGTGAGGGAGGGGAAGCCCGATTATCTGTGACGCGGAAGTTGGTTCATCACTTCAGGGAATGATCCCAGTAGGGAACTTCATTTTACATAATACATCAGTTTCTAAGTGTTTTATCGGAACAGGAACGGGATTTGCTCCACTCTATTGTCAGTTACTTACATCTACAGGAATAGAAAGCTATCAAGAGTTACAGATGGCATTTATCTTCTGAGTACGAGAATATGTGGATGTTTTTTATGAAAATGAGCTAATGGAAGCATGAAAGGATTTTTCCGCATTTTCATATGTTCCATATCTTTCTCGAGAAGAAAAAGAATGATTCCAGAAATGATACGTGATTGATTGGATTACGCCTGAGAATATTGCCCCATATGGAGAATTTTACCTTTGTGGATCACTTCCAATGATAAAAAGTGCCAGAGAAAAACTCGAAGCACTTGGTGTGGAAAAAGGGAATATATATTTTGAATCATATTAGTTTCTAAAACTCGCTTGGTCGTATCCCAAAGCGATCTTCATCATCATCCTCATCGAAGTTATTCATGACGTCTTGCGTCCACCTTGAGAGCGTATAGAGATTATCATTTAGACTCATATTTCTCCAATCAATAATAAAGTCATCAGGAGTCTCATCATTTCAGGCAATATAATAAGCCATCATCACTGAGTATCATTGTTCCTCAGCAATTTGGTTAATGCGTTTGATATATTCTTGGACCTTATCGGTAAATTCTACCCGAGACATTTCAGGCATAGGCGGGTAATTAGAGCATTAGAAGTATAGAAAGAAATCTGAGAAAAGCGAATTTTATTCGAAGAATTTTACAAGTGTCATCCCTATGACTCCAATGCAAAAGAGAGCGACAGTAAGATACTTTTGTTTTGTTTGGGCATGGATAACAGGGAGGAGATCAGCCGTTGCAACATAGAGAAGGGATCCTCATGCAAATGCTGTAGCAAGACCGGCAAGAGACTCATTGATGTGAGTTATGATGAAATCTGAAAGGATATATCCGATCGGCGCCGCAAGTGCAAAGAGAGCGAGAAATACCATCTGAATATGTTTCTGGAATTTTGATTCTTGGAAAATAGCTGCAAGTGAGACAGAGACGGGAATCTGATGGATAGCTACGCTTGCGAATATGGTATACCCAAGCGTCTCTGAAATCCCGAATCCTGCACGTATACCAAGACCATCAAAGATGGTATGAATAAAAATGGCAACAAATGACACAAGAGCAATATGATCGTAGTGTTCATGTGGATCCTCATGACAGTGATCCTCATGGTCTCGGTCATGCGAGTGAGGAGTGAGGATCTCCTCGATCAGATAGATGATGAGAAATCCAGCAATAAACGCATAGATAGCGTATTTTGTTTGGTCGAGAGCTTCGGGAAGAATATGAACAAGAGACACTGAGAGCATTGATCCAGCACCAAGGCCAATAAGCAGATTAAGAATAGTTTGTGGTACTTTCTCAAAGGAATAGAGGATAAGTCATGTTGCAGAGATAAGGAACAATAAGAAAAGAGGAAGAATCATATAAAATACAGAAATTATTCTTTGAGGATTTTTTTCTCAAAGCCACTAACTTACGACACAAGCATTACATGACTTTGAGTGTTGGAATGTCTCTGATATAGTAAGATTTGCTCCAAGCTTTACATGTTGATCATAGATACGCCCACAGTTTTCGCAGAAACTAATAGTTATAGACTGAGGACCCGTGGCATCGATACACTGGCAAGGAAATATAACGCGTTCTCCAGCTATGGTAATTTCATGGATCAATTCTTGTGCCTTAAAGGCATCAATAATACGGTAGAGTGTTGCAAGATTCATGATCTTGCTCTTTACAAGGCGTTCTCGAAGATCTACAAAAGTAATATGAGCCTGTTCACTCAAGACTTCAACAAAACGTCTTCGGGTTTCTGTAATACGAGAATCAGACATAAAAGATAGGAAGAGAAGGTATAAATGGGCATAAGAGATTCCCGAGGTGGGAATTATAGTGATTTTTTCAGGATTGCAAATTTTTGCGAGAGCTATATTTTCCACTGCGTTCCATTCTGACCAACACGAAAATCCAAGTGCTTATATTTTTCTTTTTTCTGTGCTTTTGTAAGGTCATAGAATGGTTCATCTTGTCCATCAAGTGCAAGAGAAAAAGTTCCCCAGTGGATGCCTATTCATGTGCGGATGCCCAAGTCTGCTTGTATCTGAAGTCACTCAAGAGGATTAGTATGGATAGCACCCATAAACCACCGAGGAATATATGCTCATATAGGAAGAAGACCAACATCAAAACCGTTAGGAAATGTATTGCGAATATTTGCGACAAAATCGCCATATCAAGTATCTCCTGCAAAATAGAGGGATTTTTTCCCAACCGTGAGAGCAAATCCACCCCAAAGAGTTTTATTTCTATCTGTTACCCCGCGAGCAGAGAAGTGCTGAGCAGGAAGGAAAGTGATGGTAATATTTGACTCAGAAGGGTTATCTCCTCCTTGTTTCTCGGTATGTTCAATATTCTGACTACTGTTTGTTTGAGAAGTTGCCACATGGATTTGGACATCTCCCCAATCCATATCAATAACATTCTTGATTTTATGCTTTTTTAAGAATCTTTTATTCCCGAGTCATGTGTATATTGGCATTTTAAAACGTTTGTGGAGCTTTCTCAGAGTTGGAATATCCATGTGGTCATAATGGTTGTGTGAGAGGAGTACAAAGTCAATCTGTGGAAGATCTTCGATTTTTACCCCAGCATTTACAAAACGACGTGGTCCAATCCATGAGATAGGACTTGCACGATATCCCCAAACAGGATCGGTGAGAATATTTATTCACTGTGTCTGTATAAGGATAGTTGCATGATTGACATATGTTATCAGGAATTCATCTCCTTCATATTGTACCCCTGGTACGACTGTTGGGACAACTCGTTCTTCCCATCGTTTCTTGTTCTTGTCCAGAAGCCACTTCACAAAAGATCTGAATCAGAGTTTGTCTTTTCATCTTCCTTCCAATCTTCTCGATTCTTCTGGGGTCCAACCAACATTATAAAAGTGCTTCCCAGTAAAATGATCGCTCTTCTTCCCTCGATAACCAGTACTTGCAAAAAACGGATTTATCGCATAAATGAATGCAAGAAAAAAGAGAATTGCAAAGAAGAGAGAAAGGAGAATTGTAAGGAACGTGTAGCCCATAAAATGAATGCTCTAAAAATCGATGGCGATTATATAAAAAACTTTCTGGAAGGCAAAGGAATATTTCTTGATATTTTTTATCTTATTTTAAGATACCCCTCGAGGATTAGCCTTGCTGCTTCTGCATCGATATCTCCTTCTATTCAAGCCTCTTCAAAACCCATCTGTGCCTCACTTGTAGTAAGACGTTCATCATAGAAAATTACAGGAATCTTAAAAACTTTCTCAAGTTCTTGGATGAATTTCTGGACTCGTTTTCCATGTTTTGACATCGTTCCATCAATATTATATGGCATTCCAATGATGATGGCGTTCGCCCTTCTTTCTTCGATGAACTTTGGTAACACTTCGAAAAGTGTTTTGGTTGGTACTGTTTTCCATGCAAAAGCAAAAGACTCAACAGAGTAGGCGAGTCAGGTTTTGAAGGTTCAGTAGTCGAGAGCGATAAGTGAATTATTTTCTAGCATAAGATAAGAAAGATTGACAATTGAAATATCGAAGTGAGTCCTGAAGAGCTAACAAATATCTATAAGGATGCATCATCATTTTTTGTGTTGCCCGAGGCTAAGAAATATCTCTGAGAACAGCTTAAGATCAACACACGTACATTGCACTAGTCTTGTATACTTACTTCTACAACAATCTTCGCTTGCGTGTCACGAGTGATATGAAGGTACACAAGATGAGTTCCTGTTGTTTTAATATGGGTCTTATTTGGGAGTTTGATATCATGTTTCTCGAAGTCTATACCCCACTTTTGCTTGATACGAGTTCCGATCTCATGTTCAGAGAGTCCGCCGAAGAGTTTTCCATTTTTCCCCTTAAGGGTAAAGTCCAAAGACTGTCCTTCCAACATTTTTTGGATATCAAATGCTTTTTCGAGTCGTTCCCGAGATTTGTCTCGTTCACGTTTTTTATCTACTTCAATTTTCTTTATTCGATCGGGAGTAATCTCTCTCACAATTCCCTTTGGTATGAGAGAATTCCGTACTTGACTCGAAGAAACATTGATGATAGCTCATTTGCGTCCGAGATTGGCGACATCAGTAAGAAGCTCGACAGTGAGTTTATTGGCGGACATATGGATTTAAAAAGATATGAATTATGTCAGCATAGTATCAGAAAAGCCCTCAAGAGCAAGGAGAAGTGTGAAGGTTTCTAACAGTCCGTTTATCATATTTGTCAAATTCTATACAATCAGTATCCACTGAGCCTTTTCTAATATGATAAATTCTCCCCAACAAAAGTTTTGACTTTTCTCGTTTTTCGCTATAATCCGCGAGGTTAAAAAGAGCAGGGAATAAAAGAAAAGTAGAGAATGCGTTCTTTTTTTAGTTTCCAACCTACCAATGATTGTTTTGGGGTATCGCCAAGCGGTAAGGCAGCGGACTTTGACTCCGCCATTCCTAGGTTCGAATCCTAGTACCCCAACCATATAGGTCAGATTTTTTACAAGAAGCCGTTTTCGGCTTCTTTTTGCTATCGCCAGAGTTCGAACCATTATTTTTGGTGTTGCTATCGTTATTTTGATTAGTTAGAACTGCTCGTTCATAAATGCCTCTAAATAGCGGTTTTAATTCAAAATATACTATCTCTTTTTTATACGTTACTATCGTCTTAAATATAGCAGCCAATATGTGCTGCTTTTTTCGTTTTGGAAAAGAATGAAACTCTGTTGTAAGTTCTTTTGCGTATTTTAATGCGTCTTCAACTTGTTCTTGATTATACTCAAAAACATCATCAGTGTTAGTAAGTATATTCTCCAATTGGGTAATCTTTTGACGAGCCTTCTTAATAAGAATACCTAATTCTTCCCCCAATTCTTCATCTTGACCGGTACCCATAAAATCCTCCACATGAGTCTCTACTCATTGGAGGATTTTTCTTGGTATTTGAGTCGACCGAATCACTGGAAAAATTCGACATACGTCTAGAGACTCATACACTCTATTTCATAGAGTAGTATAAGTGATTTCA
>JAVHPT010000032.1:0-13586 GCA_036170735.1 Patescibacteria group bacterium
CTTGAGTGAAGTCGAATGAGTGAGGGGACAGCTTGCTGCGGGGTTAGTTGATTTAGGTATAAAAATATATATCGCAATGAAAGTCGCGATTTTTTTTTGACAATATTAATAATATATGTTAAAATTTCTTTGCATATTACTCTTTAACCCAATATACATATGCATACAAATACTCGTAAGCTCTTATCTGGAGCTCTTACTGCCAGTATGATACTCGCATCAGGTGTACATGCTGCGACACAAATTGGTTCTGGAAGTGTTGTCGGTAGTGGATCTCTCACATCATCTGTTATGTGGAATGATATATTCCCTGGTACAGCTACTGGTACTGTCAATGGTCTCATGGTGAAGGCCGTGGTACAACCAAATCTCAATATGGTTATCTCTGGTAGTGGAGAGATCAATCTTGGGACCCTCTCAAGTTCTTCATATTCTAGTGGTTCCGTGAATGTTGAGGTTGGAACAAACGCTGCTAATGGAGCTTCTGTTACAGCCCGTTCTACAAATGGTGGACTGAAAAATGCTTCAGATCCAACAGTATTTATTAATGATCTTACAACAGATGAAGTAGCTGATAGTTATAAATTCACCTCGTCTATATTAGCAGCAAAAGATTCTTCATATTCGAGCTTCGCTCAGACAGCGGTTCTCAATGTAGAAGCTGACAATAGTACAACAACTCAGACTCTCTATGCTTCAAACAAGCCACAGGCACTCTCTGGAACGCCAGATGACTTTATATTTACTGTATCAGCTAAGCCTGATGCACAAACCCCTGCTGGAACTTACAATGACGTCGTTGTAATGACTGTAACAGGAAACTTCTAATCTAGAACATAGATAGAAGAAAAGTCCTCCCGAGGTTGGGAGGACTTTTTGCTTTTTCTGAAGAGCTCTGTATTATCTACAGTAATATTCTTTTATTATCCTTTTATATGAAAAGATTTATTCATTTTGTGGTGTGAATATTTTTTCTCTTGTTTACTACTTTTGAAGTGGTACATGCAGTGAATGAATGAACTCGAATTGATATGGGAATCTCACCAATTCGCGATGAGTTCACAGTGAATCCAGGCTCTACTATCAAGCGTACAGTAAAGTTCTATAATAACTCAACCACTGCAACCCTTGTCTATATTACTTCAGAGGATTGTATTCAGGGTGAGGATTACGGAACTCCAAAGTGCCGATCATATGCAGGAACAGGATGAGCTGATGTTGATAATGCTTCAACTTGGATTAAGATCGATTGAGCAGATCGCTTTACGGTACCAGCGAAGTGAGAAAAAGATGTAGCATATACTGTAACAGCACCAGTGGGTGCGACACCAGGAGGGCATTATGGGGCAATATTTTTAAATAATCCTGGACAGAGCACTTCAGGAAATTCCGTCGATATGGTACGACGTATAGGGATGCTCTATCTGATAGATGTTCCAGGAAACATCATCGTAGAAACAACTCTTGGGAAGATCCTTGTAGATATTCCAACTTTCAATAGTGCTCCAGATATCTGGAATCGTCTTGTGAAAAATATTTCTGATGCGTCTGCATGGAATGATCTCTCTCAAGAATTGAACCCATTTTGGGAAAAACCAGTTTTGGGTAAAACTGATCTTCAGGTAACGCTCAACATTCCAGTCCAGAACTCAGGGAATATCCATATTAAGCCAACAGGAAAGATATATATCTATGATGGAGAAGAGATGCTCAAAAAGATCGGAAAGGAATCTATCGTCAATGAAAATGGTGTCTATATCTGAGAAAAAGTGGTAGATTATCTTCCTATCAACGATGAACAGGGAAATGTACTTCCTAATTCTGAACGGGTTTTTCATGTTGATTGGATTTGATTTGCTTCTCAGGAGATTGGTCCAGATGGGAATAGTATTATCAGCTTTGAGAGTCCAAGTGACTACTTTGCAAGAACCTCAGAAGATAATGCCCAGTTTATCTATCCATGGGAAAAGCTCTCAATCCGAAATGCTACAAAACAACTCACAGCAAAGGTTGAGTTTACCTACAAGAATCCAAAAACATGAGTGGATGAGGTCTCAACACTTGAACTTCCAATTACGATTTCTTATAACTATATTACCAAGACTCTTAACTGGGGAGTAATCATCATCGTAATTCTTCTTATCCTCCTTGCTTGGATGATTATCCGCAGGAGAAATAGTGATATCGAAGAACTCGAAGATGAAGTTGATGATCTTGATGATGAGATCGCTGTACTCGAAAAAGCACAAAAAGCTTTACTTGGAAAAAAAGCAACAGCAAAGAAAGTGGTAACTACAACCAAAAAAGAAGTTGCTCTGAAAAAGGTATCAAAGCCAGTAGCAAAGACTGTGACAAAAAAACCAGCCACCACTAAAGCTACTACGAGCAAAACTAGTCCAGCTGCTCCGAAGAAAGCTCCAGCAAATACAAGTACTAAAACGGGCACAAAGAAAGTTCCAGCGAAGAAGCCTGTTGCTCCAAAGAAAACGACACCTGCCGTAAAATCTACCACTACAAAAAAGGCTCCTCCAAAAGCTGAGTAATAAAAATCCTGCTTAAATAAGCGGGATTTTTATTTGAGGTTTTTATATTTTCAGCTCCTGAATAGTTTTGAGCTTTATGCATTCCATTCCGCTCGGGATATTTCCATCGTAACTTGCTGGGATATAGGCTCGGGTAAAGCCGAGTTTTTCTGCTTCTTTGAGACGTCTTTCAAGGAGGAATACATTTTTTACCACTCCTGTGAGTGATACTTCTCCGAGAAATATAGTCTTTCCAAGTGAGGTATTATTCTTGGAACTTTGGAGGGCAGCGATACATGCAAGATCAACTCCAGGTTCGTTCAGAGAGAGGCCACGAGCAACATTGAGATAGACATCAGAGTTATCGAGCTTGGTACTCGTAAACTTGGTTATAACAGCGATAAGGAGATCGAGTTTTCCTTGGGAGATTCCACGTGAAGATCTCTTTGGATAACCAAATTTTGTATAGGTTGTGAGGGCTTCTATCTCAACGAGGATAGGACGATTTCATTCTACAGTGAGAGTCAGAGCACTTCAGGAGAGTGTACTGGTGGTTGCATCGATGAATTCGAGTCCAGGATTTGGGAGGTCGATGAGTCAGGATTCTTCCATACGAAAAAGCCCAACGTTATCAGTTGATCCAAAACGGTTCTTGAGCGCACGGAGGATACGGTAGTTTTCCGTTCGTACTCATTCGAGGAATAACACTACATCAACAAGATGTTCGAGGGACTTTGGCCCAGAGATACTTCCATCTTTCGTTATGTGTCAGATAAGCAGGATAGATTTCTGAGTTTTCTTCGCAAGATTCATACACACCTCGGTCATGATACGAATCTGTGAGATACTCCCAGGACTTCCTTCGATAGAGCTTGATGAGAGTACAGAAAGGGAATCGATGATGATGATTTCTGCGTTTGATTGATCTATCGTTGCGAGAATCGAGTCAAAATCTGATTCCGTGAGGAGGGATATCTTTTCATTTTTTACGCCAAGTCGCTTAGCACGGGTGATGATCTGTCAGAGATGTTCCTCGCCTGAGATATAGAGGACTTCTTTTCCATTTTCTGCATACCATTCACTCATCTGGAGTGCGAGAGTAGATTTCCCGATTCCAGGTTCTCAGGAGAGGAGGATAAGTGATCCAGGAGAGAGTCATCCTCAGAGGACGTTATCGAGCTCACCACTTGAACTCACCACTTTTTCTTCCAGTGGAGTATGAGTCGAGGTTATCCTCTGTGTCTCTTGGATTCTTCCATTTTGGATTTTCCCTTTTCTCTTCTCCGTTTTTGATTCCTCGAGAGTATTCCACTCACCACAATGAGGACATTTTCCTGCCCACTTTGGAGTTGTGGTATGACACGAAGAGCAGATGAACATAATTGGGGTTGTGAGTTATAAGTTGCGAGTTTCTTCCTTTTCTATATACTTATTTTCAGTTTTTTCTCAAGTAATTTATGCGAGCTCGAGCTCTTGCGGTTATCATTCTTTGTGTCCTTGTCTGAATCCCACTCTTTTTGTATTGGTATTTTTTCACACAAAAAGTATCATCGGTTTCTATCGCTGTTTCGGACAACCTTCCATTTACTCTTGATCTTCAAGGTACTCTCTCATCTTCGTGGCTTCCTCTTGCAGATAAGTTTCTCCATTTCCAAGAAATATGTGTATCTTCCTGTACACTTTCCCCAGTTCCTCCAGTGAAGTATTCACTCACGATTACTAGTACAGGAAGAGTGGATATCCATGAGGACTTCACGCTTGACTCAGGAGAGTCACGAAAGCTTTTATATACGCTGAATAATGATATCCAAATAAAAGAATCAGGAGGTGAATCTCTTGATACCAATCTTGGGAAAGCCATTGTTGATAATGCAAATACCACACTTCATGCAGACTTCTCTCTTGTGGGGGTTGGCGAAAGAAATCGGGTATATGCTCTCCGAAAACAAAATAATCAAGTACAACTTGGAATTCTCTCACTCGAAAAGTTTACTCCATTTCGTACGCTACCTGTGGAGATTCAGAGCATGGTTCTCGATAGGACGTGAAGGTTCTTTCTAGCGACACTTCCGAACAACCGTACTTTTATCCTTTCGGTAAATATGGATCAGGAAACTGAAGTTCCAGTATATCCGGATTCAGTAGTTTTTATGAATGATATTTGGAAATTCCAAACATCGTCATGAGTATATACGTATGATGGAGAGGAACTACAAGAAAATCCTCGTTTTACAGATTTTCTTGATATATCTCCATCCATAAGACTCTGATATATTGATAAAGATGACACTTCACGCCTTTCTCTCTCCAACTTCCCGAGTGGGGAATCTGTGCTTATTTCCCTTGATCGAACAACAGGGAAGAGCTATGTAGTAAAAAAGGGACTTGGTATACGAACATTATTTTTTCATGGAGCAACCCCAGCGTATATCGATCCTTCTGAGAATATCTGGGATATTCAGATATAAGCTATATATCATATAACCCCATTTTTTATGATTATCGACACTCATTCACATTGTTATTGGGATACACTCCTTCCACGAGTCTCTGAGATTATTGCAAACATGCAGGAACACAATATCTCTCATGCAATTCAGATTTGATGTGATATCCAGAGTTCTACAGAGGCAGTAGAACTTGCAAAACGATTTCCTCATGTTTTTCGTGCAACGGTTGGGTTTCATCCTGCAGATACACAGAAATATTCACCTAAAGAAATTGAGTCAATTATCGGGAAACTCGAAGAGATGATTATTGAAAATCAGGAATATGTAGTCGGTATTGGCGAAACAGGACTAGATTATCATTATCTCAAAAGAGATCCTAAAAAGGAAAAAGAAGGACAATATCTCGCCTGGAAACTTCAGTCTGAACTTGCAAAAAAATACCATCTTCCACTCATTATTCATACTCGAGATGCACAAGAAGATACAGTTGAATTTATAAAAGATCATAAAATAGAAAATGCCATTATGCATTGTTATTCCGAAAATAGAGCTTTTGCGGAGTGACTTCTCGAATATTCTGACTCTATATATTTCAGTTTTTCCGGTATCCTGACCTATCCCAAGTCTACAGCCATCCAAGAGGCAGCAACCTATATTCCCTTGAATCGTATACTGATTGAGACAGATGCTCCATTCCTCTCACCACAAGTGGTACGTGGGGTTGTCAACGAACCAGCAAATGTTCGCTATGTACTCGAGAAGCTCTGTTCTCTGAGGAGTGAATCACCTGAAGTTACTGAGCAAACGGTCTATGAGAATTCTAGGAGAGTATACGGACTTTAGAAAAAATCTCGGGAATTCCCGAGATTTTCGTTAATGATGTCATCATCCATGTCATCCGCCTCCTCCTCCATCAAGTATTCCAAAAAATACACTTCGAAACATATTAGTGATCTGACTTGCGGGTCATCCCACAAAGCCAAAAGCTTCCAGCATTCATATTTTGCTTCACCCCGATTCAGTTCCGTGTCCGCCTCCATGTTCTGCTCAATGTGCTGACATATAGTTGAAAAGTTAATATGTGAAGATAATATATTAAATATTAATGTTGTCAAATGCTTCTTGTACTTTTTAGAATAGTATTTTCACGACGAATTCTTTATTCTTTCCTTGTATCTCCATTTTCCATCATTCGAGTTCAACGATCCTTGCTACAAGAGCGAGGCCGAGTCCATATCCAGAAGAATTCCTTGATACGTCTCATTGGTAAAATGCTTTAGTAAGTTTTTCTATCTCCTCTTCTGTAAAATCTTTTGCAATAGCATTTGTTATGGTAAGAGAATGTTCAGTGATAGTAATAGTTACTTTTCATCCTGAGCGATACTTTATGGCGTTATCAATAAGGTTGGTGATAACGCGTTTTAGGAGTTCCTTATGAGTGAAGGTAGTTACTGCTTTTTTTTGGAATGAACATTGTATCGTGTCATCATAATATTTGAGGAGTGAATTCAGTTCATTCTTCATATTCACTTTTTCCTTTGGAGACTTTTCCTCATCTAGTTTTGCCAGGAAAAGAAGGGTTTCGATAATTCTCTCCATATTTGAGATTTCCTCATCCGTTGACAATATGAGTTTTTCACTTGGTTTGAGTCTTAGAAGTTCAAGATTGGATCGCATGACAGAAAGGGGAGTGCGAAGTTCATGGGCAACGTTGTGACTGTATGATTCGAGCTCTTTGCTGTGTTCTCGGATAGGCGCAATGGTAACCTTCGCAAGATGGTTTGCCATGATAAATATCACTATAAGCCCAAGGAGACTTCCTACAAGAGCTAGCATGAGTAATTGCTCATGGAATTCGTAAAAAGGGGTGATATTGTGTAGAAGAAAGAACGTATTCCCGTTGATATCCTTACGAGCTATAAGGAAATATTGATCATCCAATGAAATGGTAGAATTTGATGACGTATCAATAGTAAAAAGCTGATCAATACTTTCAGAATCAAGAGAAACAATGTCATTCTTGAGAATATTTCTCTGATTGTCAAAAATAATAATATCACGTGGTCACTTTTTGGGTCATACATTTCTCATTCCCTCACTGTAAAATGCTCATCAACTTGTTATAATGAGTCATGGTACGGATCAGATGTTTCTGGGAATAGGCATTCATTCAAAAGCATACTGTTCCTTGATAAAGTCATTGAATGCACGATCTTTTCAATAAATATAACTAGAAAATACAATACCCACAAGAATAAAAAGGAGCACAAAAAATGAGGTAATACTGATTTTTAGGGCGAGCTGTTTCTCTGTTGATATAATCATGATGAGTGGAACATTAGGTTAGTTACAAGCGTTCTTTCTAGAATTCTAAGAATCCTTAGGGTATGAGATATCCAATTCACTTCATGGTTTCGATAATATGTTTTCCAATCTTTTTTCTTATAGTTGATATATGCGCCTCAAGGGTGATGCTATTCATCGCAAGTTCAGCTTCCTTGAGTCACCATACCGCCTCAAGTATATCTGATTTATTCTTTGGGTAGCCTTTATTCCTTGCAAGATATTCTACGATTCAATATTCTTTGTTTGATAGCCCTATAATCATTATTCATTTTCTGAGGATTTTCTTCCCAACTTCAAGTGTATATCAGTCAAACTCTATAACTTCTTCGATATTTTTCTCTCGTCTTCTTGAAAGTGCAATAACTCGAGCTTCGACCTCCCGCATGTCGAAAGGCTTTGTTACGTAATCATCGGCACCAAGATCGAACATAGTAACCTTATCATCGATGAGAGAATTGGATGTAAGTACAATAACGGGAGTTTGTATACCGTTTTCTCGTATTTTTTTAATAAAGGTCTTCCCATCCATAATAGGCATATTCATATCAAGGATGATGATATCGTAATGTGCATGAAGCATCGTAAGTGCCTCTTCTCAGTGTACCGCACCTTCTGCAGTATATCCATTGAGTTCAAAATATTCAATTAGGTTTCCTCGGATTTTAGGATGATCTTCGATAACGAGAAGTTTCATAGATCAAATGGAGTGAGGAAAGTAAAATGGAATTTTAGTTTTGCGGGCAGAATGCAGGTCTTTGGGAGCTTAGCCCTCATAAATATGATTTTATATAAAAGAGCCAAGAACTCCAGTGATTATATCACCGGAGTTTAAGAAAAGTTTAAGAAATGAGGAAATCACATGAATAGAATCTTCCTAGTAACGACTACTGTCCATTACTTTTACTTGCAATATCTCGAGAATTTTCCATTGGTCCATGCCCCTTTTGGAGAGCATCAAGTTTTGTTTTTATATCAGGATAGCTTGCAAGGATAGCATCAGTCTTAGTCTTTTCTTCTGTACGAAGAGCTTCTTGTTTTGTTCGATAATCATCTCGGATAGCCTGAAGTTCAGTCTGAGCCGAAGAGGGAAGAGTTGCAATGATTGTTTCCATTTGCTTACCTCCACGTCCTTCTCGTCCCATCATCATTCCACCATTTGGAGGAGTTGGCATTGCAGTCTTAAGTTCTGGATATTTTGCAAATAGAGCATCTATTTCAGCCTTAAATGCTGTACGCTGTGCTTCCATAGCTGTTTTATCTATAGTTCCAGTATTTGACCTTGCTGCAATCATCTCGGCTTTATGTTTGTCCATAAGAGCCTGAAGCGCTGTGAGAGCTTCGGTGGAGACTTTCCCAGAAAGAGAATTTATCATGTTTTGTGGTCAATTCTGCCCTTGGAATTCATGGCGTCATGCATTTTTTGCAGATGCACTGCTTGCAGCGTAGATACTTGTTCCGACGAGCGCTGTTCCAGCGATAGCAAGAGTTGCTACACCAATAGTAAGATTTTTCTTCATATAAATAAGGGGGGGGGTGAAAGTATAGAAATAGAAAATTTATATTACGTTCGCGCGAAATATTCTTTTCTTATTCTTTACAGATATGTGCATGCGGCTATAAAGAGAAGAGATAGAACATAGAGTATATGTATGTGTTTTGTACTTTGGAATCTTCCATGCTACACGAAAACTTTTGAATTTATTATTTCTTGTTCGTGATTTATACTTGGAATCTTCTTTGAGAAGTACGTGAGACAGTATACCCACGAATGTTTAAGGGGAGTTGAAATTGAGATAAGATGGTAATTCTGTGAGGATAGGAATAACCAAGTAGATGAGGAATAGACAGTAGAAAATAAAAAATATACAAAAATACAAGGCACCTATTACATTCATACTATATATTTTAGCAAAAATATATAGTAGAAACTTGCAAAGATGTATGGTACGTATATACTGTGACATACATGAAAAACACAGGAAATGTTTTGAACATATTTGTGAATAAGCTCGTGCAAAAGTCAGGAAGGATTCTCACACGGGAAGATTTGCTTGATATCTGGCTCCTTTCTGGATGATCACGTAGTCGTCTAGCATATGCTCTTCAGCAAGCAAAATATGCAGGACATATATCATTGCTTATGAATGGGATCTTTTTCGTCCGGAATAGTTTGGATAATCCTGATTCTCTTTACTGGAATATTGTTGCTGTGCTTACCCGGAAGTATTCTCCTGCTGGTGCTATTGTATCTTGAGAAAAGAGCATGGAATTTTATCTGCGGAACTTTTCTATTCCAGATATACTCATTCTCTATACGCGTGATACAACGAAGAGAATTCGTCTCAAAAATGGAAGGGAAGTGCACTTTCGAACACTAAAAAGTGGAGAAAAAATGGGATCAAAGAATATGTTTCGATTTCTCATGAGTCATTCTCTCGTATGAAATATTGATTGAGCAGAACTACTTTTTCTTGATTATGATGCGAGTCTTCTTGATGCGGCAACGGTTCGAATTCATGAGGCAGGAATTTCAGAGGTGCTTTTTGAAAAGTTCCTCAGGCAATATGAAAAAAGACTCTCACGAGAGAATCTGGGGTCATTGGTATCATACCGGTATATTCGTGCAGCAAATCGGCTTCGTTCTTTTGCAAAGCAGCACGATTTCAATATACTCTATAACATGCTCATTGATATCATAAAAAGAGAATGAGGATGATGTTATCTCAATCTTTAGACTATATTGTATTCTCTAGGATGGCTTTCACATTACCTCTTGTGAAAGTTACCCGTATGGAGGTTCCTGCGATAATTTTTATTTCAGGTTTTCAATCTATTTTTATAGGTGTACCATTTACAAGTATGTTCACCTTACTACCTATCCATCCCGAAAGATCGATAACCCCATTATTTAGACAAGAAGATCTTACATTGTTTATTATTACGGGACATCCTTTCCATGGATTTCCTGATTTATTAGTAACTCTGAGCATTGATTTTTCTCGCATATCATGTATTATTAGGTCGGCATTTTAAGAAAAAGAATCAATATATCAAACTTTTTTCCCACTTTCTTTTATCAAAAATTTGCAATCTTTGAGCAAGCTCAAAGATTCATAAAAAGTACTCCATACTTTTATTGCAAATTTTTGGAAGACTGCGTTCATTCAGAAATTAAAAAGTAAACTTTTCATTTCCTCACTTCACTTGTCTATGAGAGCTTGTCTCTCGAAGATCTGCATTCCGCTAGCAAAGCTAAAATTCCATTTTACTTTTCTCTCTCCATTTGATCTATGAAACTTCAAAAATTCCTTTCTCAATCCTGAGTCTGTTCCCGTCGCAAAGCGGAAGAGTACATCGAACGCTGACTCGTATTTGTAAACGAAGAAAAGGCACATATCTGACAAGTAATCGATCCCGAAAAGGATAAGGTTCGTATAGGAGATGAAGTTGTTCATGAACAAAGCAAGCTCGTATATTACGTTTTCAATAAGCCACGAGATGTTATCACAACATGCCTTTCTGGAAAAGAGGGTGAAACGGGAATTCTTGACATCATAGATATTCCAGAACGAGTTTTTCCTATTGGTCGTCTTGATAAAGAAACAACAGGACTCATCATCCTCACCAATGATGGACGACTCTCAAACTATCTTATGCATCCGCGCTATGAACATGAGAAAGAGTATATTGTCGAGGTATATGGGAAAATCGAGGATGAGACTCTAGAAAAGATGAAAAGGGGAGTACGTATTGAGCTCAAGGACAATGGTTCTCGAAAAAGGATTATTCGGAATATTGGATGAGTAGATACAGTGATTACAAAGACGTATAAAACAAAACCATGTGATATTGTTCATCTTTCTTCGTCAAAATTTAGTATCACTATTCGAGAATGAAAAAATCGACAGATTCGTCGTATGGTGGAATCCGTCGACCATGCTATCAAGAAGCTGAAGCGCATCCGTATCGAGAATATCATGCTCGGAGATCTTGCAGAAGGGGAATGGAGAAGGTTTACAGAGAGGGAAAAGAGGGAATTATTCCAGAAAATCGATGAGTTGGTTAGCCTAGATAAGGAATCTATCTGACAAGGTAACAAAGATGATTCAGAGAACATCGTCTAATAAAAGAGGTGTATGAATTATCTGTGAAACTTCTTGTGAGCTTCCTTGAGTTTCGGATTCGTCACATGAGTATAGACTTGTGTGGTTGTGATCGAGGCATGACCAAGGAGTTCTTGTATAATACGTATATCAGCACCATTCGTCAG
This sequence comes from Patescibacteria group bacterium, assembly GCA_036170735.1. Lineage (GTDB taxonomy): Bacteria > Patescibacteriota > Gracilibacteria > BD1-5 > UBA2023 > JABFSX01. Next base: position 11,589 of record JAVHPT010000032.1, read on the forward strand.
TAGGGTTGTTGCAAAAGAGTGACGGAGTGTATGTGCGTGCATATTCTTGAGGATTCCTGCCTTGAGTCCATAATCTTTCACCATATTGGTGATAAAGAATCTTGTGAGACGTACACTTTCATTATCCAGAAGGGAAGAGCTGATGTTTTCCATCGGAAAATTGTGTCGGATAAAGAGGGGAGAGAAGTGGTCTTCACGTTTGTCTAAATACTTCTGTATTGCATCACGAGCAGTTTCTGTGAGGTAGACGGTTCGGAGCTTATTTCACTTTCCACGGACAGCAAATTCCATCGTCTCAAGATTCACATCTTTTCGACCCAGATTCGTCAGTTCAGAGATACGAAGTCCAGTGGAGTAGATACATTCACAGATGGCGTAGTTACGAACTCACTGGATATCTTCTTGATTGATAATCGCAAAGAACCGTTCGATCTCCTCGCTGGTGAGGAATGTTACCTCTCGATCTGGAGCTTTCATGAGGTCGAGACTCGTTGGGTCTATTGACTGTATTCCTTCCTTCTTGAGATACTTCAACCACGATCGCATCGTGATGATATGAGCATTAATGGTTTTTACTGAAAGTCCAGAATCCGCAAGATCGAGTCGCCATGCATCAATATCTTCCTTTTTGATTGACTCGATTTCTATTGGAAAGAGTGTTCGGAGTTCCAGAATCGTCGAGCGTCGTCCACCACTCTTCTCAGTCCATTGCGGAAGGAAAGAGAAGTGATTAACTCACTTTGGAATATTCTTTGTCGCTTTCGGATTAATCCACTTGATAAAACGCCAGATATGGAAGGCATATTGCTCAAGAGTCTTTGGTGAACGACCCTTGTGGAGACGGAGATAGACGAGAAAGTTATCGAGGGAAGTAATAATGGGCATATAGTTTAAGGGAAATACTTGATAAATTAAGGTAATTGCACATTGCTAACACGTGGGTAACCCCAGCAGGTAAGTGTTCAACATATATTTCGATAGTTCTATTACTTCACATAATGTAACTTATGTGAAGTAATTATAGGGTTTTTGAATAAAATGCAAGTCTTTAATTATAAATACTTCCCGTAACCAATGTAACAAAAGTTCTTTTTTTGGTTTATCCATTCTTCATTCTGTTTCTGACTCATTTTTGAAATTTGAAAAATTATCAAAACGTCCCAAATTTCTCCATGAATCTCGTCGACAGAAAGTAAAAACTCACAAGAATAAAGAAGCAAAGATGATTAACTTTGGGTCTAAACCAGTTACGGGTTAAATTTTCTGAGAATTTTTAAGATTTCTTTGTAGATATCTTTTCATTGTATACGACAATTATAGCGAAATCCGGCTTAATAGAAAAATGTGTGTGGCTGGAATGGTCTCGTTTTAAGCAGAGAGGAGAGAAAGAATCAATTTGATCTTTCTCTCCTTTTTTACTCATCTGTGTATCCGTACTTTGGATTTTAGATGAGAAAAATATCATTCCAGTCAGTTGGTAGTATTTGGAATACCGAGTGTGTGGAGGTAATTATACCAAACGAACAGATAAGGCAAGTTTCGTTTGAATGAAAGGAAAGCTGAACGAGTCTTCTTATGAGTATAATGCCACTTCTCTTTTCCGCTCTTTAGATCAATATCTTTTGTTTTTTCTTTGAGAAAGTCACCATATATTTCTTCGTATAGCTTTAATAGGAAATATATGTCCCAACCGTGAGGACTAAAGTTAGATTATTTAATGATTAAATGCGACTCTCAAGATGTTTCAATTCTTCAAAATGATTGCTCATACTTTTAGAATTATAGATTATTAGACTTACTCCTATTTTAGTCAGTAAAAATCATTAAGTCAAAAGGTTGTTTTTTTTGGATGATTTTACAAAAACTTTCTAATTTTATCCAGAGATAATCTTTGTGCAGCTATTTTGGTGTTATTAACTGGATAGCCTAACTGAATCCCCGATAATAATTAATCACCACTAAACCACCGGCTCTGCCGGTGGACTCCACCAGGTTCTA
>JAVHPT010000033.1:0-13358 GCA_036170735.1 Patescibacteria group bacterium
AGAACCTGGTGGAGTCCACCGGCAGAGCCGGTGGTTTAGTGGTGATTAATTAGTATCTGTAATGTTCTGGTTTGTATGGTCCCACTTCTGGAACATCGATATAACTTGCCTGATCCTTGGTAAGAAGTGTGAGTTCTGCTCCTATACGCTTCAGATGGAGTCGTACCACCTTCTCATCGAGGTATTTTGGAAGGCGATAAACACCTATGTTGGTTGCTTTCCAAGTAAACCAAGTGAGTAGGCAATATTTGCAGCCGTTCCGCCATATTCCTTTCGAATAACCGGAGAAGAAAGCGAGAGATGAAGGTGTTCGTTCTGGGTATTATCCTGTGAACGAAAGCTCCCTACTGTTTGGATAATAGTATCAAAGGCAACTGATCAGGAGATGAGAATAGACATAGAACAAAGATTAAATTCCCCCGGATTCTATGGAAAAAATAGGGAAAGTCGAATAAATTTCTTTTGGGCACAAAAATACTGAATCGATCTTCTTACTTTCTATATTTTCTCCCCTTGAGCTCCTCTGGAAAATGCTCTTGTTCGCTCTTTTTTTCGGGAAGATTATGAGCATATTCATATCCTTTTCCATATCCGGCTTTCTTCATAAGCTCGGTCGGTGCATTGCGAAGATGCATTGGAACTGGCAAATTTCCAAATTCGCGAAGATCGCCTTGCATGGTCTTCATTGCCATGTAGACCGAATTGTCTTTTGGTGCTTGAGCGAGATGATATGCGAGTTTACAGAGAGGAAGTTCGCACTCAGGCATGCCCATCTTTTCACAGATATCATAGACTGCATTTGCCATGATCATAGCAAGGGGATCAGCCACTCCAACATCTTCACTTGAGAAATTGATAAGTCGTCGGGCAATATATCGAGGATCCTCACCTCCAGCGAGCATCCGTCCAATCCAATATATAGCCGCATCTCCATCACTATCTCGCAAGGATTTGTGCATCGCGGAGATAATATTGTAATGTTCTTCTCCGTCCTGATCGTACATGAGCGACTTACTCCCAGCCTCAAGAACCATCTCGCGAGTCAGTTCTCATTTTCCTTGGAGGATGCAGGCAGTCTCAAGGAGATTCATAGTATTTCGCAAGTCACCACCTCATAGACGGGCAACTAATCATAGAACTCATTGTTTCCGTCATTCTGATCCCGCCGTGGCGGGAGAAGAATCCAGTGTTTCTGTTGACTCCTGGATTGCTTCGTCCCTCGCAATGACGATACCAGGATACCTCTCGAGTATCCGTTCCATATTCTTTTCAAGAAATTCCACTACCTCTTCAGGCTTGATCGGCTCGAGAATATAGGTACGACAACGAGAAAGAAGCGCATTGATAACAGTAAAACTTGGGTTCTCTGTCGTGGCTCCAATAAGCGTGACGATTCCTTTTTCCACCCACGGTAAGAGAACATCTTGCTGAGACTTGGTCCACCGATGGATCTCATCAAGGAAGAGAATCGTCTGACGTCCTTCGGCGAAGTTCTTCTGTGCTTTGGCGATGATTTTTACGACATCTTCTTTTTTGGACAGAACTCCTGAAAGGTGAAAAAACTCCGCATCGAGCGAGTTCGCTATCACCCGAGCGAGACTTGTTTTACCACATCCGGGAGGTCACCAGAGAAGGATAGATGGGATCCTTCCTGCCTCGATGAACTTGCGAATCGACTTCCCAGGACCGATGAGATGCTGTTGACCAACGAGATCATCGAGTTTCTCCGGTCGGAGAAGGGAGGCAAGTGGCGTGATGGAGTGAGAGAAAATAGATTGCATGGAGGGATTGTATCGGTTTTCAGGAAAATGTAAAAAAGACTTGAATTTACCTCAAAAGACATATACTTGACTTTATTGTTAATTCTATTATGGATTCTTTATCTGACTTTCCATATCAACATTCTCACGGATTCAAGCTCTCCGAACATCCATCTGATGAAAAGCTCCAAGATGTATGTAATATGATTTCAGGGAGAATGAAGAACTTGATCCAACCAGATCCAAGAGTATCTGTAGTATTCCCTGCCTTCAATGAAGAGATGTATCTCCCACTCATGCTCTGGACCCTCTCGAAACTCGCAACTACTACTCCTATCGAGATTATCTGAGTCAACAATGCTAGTTCTGACAGAACTGGAGAGATTATCGAGCAATGTGGTATCACTCGCATCGATGAAAAGAGAAAATGAGTTTCCTATGCACGACAAGCTGGATTAGAAAATGCAAAGTGACAACTCATTGCCACAACCGATGCTGATACCCAAGTTCCAGAGACTTGGGTTGACGCGAATATGAACTATTTTGAAAGAGACCCCGATCTTGTTTGCATCTCATGATGAAGTATTTGCAAACTACATTATTCTCACAAGATATTGCGAATAGTCCCAAGATTTATCCGGATAATCTGCTGAAAAGAAAAAAATAAAAGGTATGTTTCATTTTGATGAGCGAATACTTTCTTTAGAAAAACTACAGCCATGGAAATTGGTTGATACGAACCATGATTTAATTTCGGGGAGGATAATCTGATTGCCAAGAAAATGTCCCGAAAAGGAAAGGTGACATGAATCAAGGATGACACCGCAATAGTTTATACGAGCGATAGACGACTAAACTCAACCAGGAAAGTAGTGTGAATGTATTTACATAATTTTTCTCGTGTAAGCTGGTTTGATAGAACTCAAGACCCCGTAACAAAAGCTTATAATTTTTCTGATATACGATAAAATCCTCAATTTGATTGAGGATTTTTCTATTTTCATGGTGCCCAGGATGGGATTTGAACCCACACACCTTGCGGCATACGCGTCTGAGACGTACGTGTCTACCATTCCACCACCTGGGCAAAGCTACACTTCCGCCCTGATTATAAATGTTTCCGCTTTTTTGCAATAAAAAATCTCATCTTACCAAATGAGATTTAATTTTTTCTGGTGCCCAGGACGGGGCTCGAACCCGTACTCCCAATCGGGAAGAGGATTTTAAGTCCTCCGTGTCTACCATTCCACCACCCAGGCAAGTTCAATGATGTTATTTACAGGTACTATTGATTTTTGTATTTATGTACTCATAGCCACGGTTCCCATGCACTCCAAGGGGTGTCACTCGTTTCGCTCAAAGATCTACCCTTTCACCACTTCGTGGTCCCCCCCTCCCCAAACATACCCCTCCACCACCTGTGCATACATAGGAAGTATAGAAATATTTCAGCTTTTGCAAGAAAAAACTTCAGGAAGCTATGAAGTTGATTTTTGTAAGTGGTTCCTTTGAAGGTGGCGATCCTTGAACTTTCATCAGGAATGCTGAAAAGATTCTTGCGGAGTATAAAAACAAGAATCAAACAATCATTCATCTCCAGTTTTAAAAGACATTGGGTTTTCTCAAGGTTGTTATAAGTCAAGGCGAGAGAATAGGAGAGAGATTTTCCTATTTTCTTTTGACATCATATTACATTTTCATAATATATTACAGTTTTATACTATTTAACACATATTTTTATGGCTATTAATAACTCAACTGACAATAATTTTGCTCATGATACGGCGAGTGGGCTCGTGCTCATAGACTTCTGGGCGCCTTGGTGTGGACCGTGTCAGATCATGGGACCAACCCTCGAGGAACTCGCGAAAGTGATGGGTGACAAGCTCCGTATCATGAAGCACAATGTCGACAACGAACCGAATATTCCAGGACAATTTGGCATCCGCAGTATCCCAACGATGATCATTATGAAGAACGGAAAGCCAGTAGACAAGCTCGTCGGCGTTCACGACGTGAATCAACTTCAGGATATTCTCAGCAAACACGCATAATTTCCCTTTCTGTTCCTTTAACTCCGTCATCCTGAGACATGAATAATCCAGGATAAGAAAACAGAGACACTGGATTCTTCCTTACGTCAGAATGACAGAAACTCTGGATTCCCGCCAAAACAAGATCCTCATAATTTCCTTTCTCAAGGAGGAACAGGAAAACAGAGATTTCTTTTTGATACATATCTAATTACACTTCTTTAGCTTTTCTATCTATTTTCTTATGTCAAAATTCTTTCTCATTATTCCCACTTTTCTCCTTCTCTCACTCTCGTCTTGTACAGGTACACAAGCGACTCAACCACAAGTAGTTCCAGTAATTCCGACTATTTCTGGTGAAAATCCACAAACAACAATGCTCTATGTCGATGTTCGTGAAGATAGTGAATGGGATGCAGGACACGTCGCTGGGGCAATTCATGTAAAACTCGGGGGTATCCTCGCGGGAAACGTGAGCACAATCCCAAAAGATCAGCCAGTGGCTCTCTATTGTCATAGTGGTCGTCGCGCGGGAGAAGCACTTCAAGCACTCCAGAAACTCGGATATAGTAATGTGGTAAATGCGGGTGGAATCGACAGTCTTCAGGGGGTCATTATTGTTCAGTAACTTTCGTTTTGTCATTCCGACCAGAAGGATAAAATTCCTCTTTCAAAACTTCAACCTTCTTACTTCTCACTTTTCTATGATAACCATTTATACCAAGGACTATTGTCCGTATTGCATCCAAGCAAAACTCCTCCTCACTTCTCTTAAGTTTGATTTCCAGGAAATCGACATCACTGAAACTCCTGAGATAATGATAGAACTCATGAAGAAGTCATGAATGCGCACAGTACCTCAGATATTTATATGAGAAACATGTCTTGGGTGATATAGCGATATACGAGCTCTTCATGACGAAGGAAAGCTCATCGAGTTGTTGAAGTAAAAAAATCTCTCTGAAATTTCAGAGAGATTTTTTTATTATTCATGTATCATCGCCTTCACAAATCCCATAAAAAGTGGATGGGGATGTATTGGTCGAGAAATGAGTTCTGGATGAGCTTGTGTGGCAATCATATATGGATGATCCTTGATCTCTACTACTTCTGCGAGTGTACCATCTGGCGAAGTTGCTGATACGACGAATCCTACCTTCTCCATCTGTTCTCGGTAGGCGGGATCGAATTCAAATCGATGACGATGACGCTCAGAAACAATGAATGGAGACTTACCTTGTCCTCGAATCTCAGGAGAAATATAGGTTCTCTCCGCAAGTGTTCCTTCATGGATAGCACATGGATACGCTCCTAGTCGCATATTTCCTCACTTTGTCGTGAGTTCTTTCTGATGTTCCATAATATGGATGATATTATGCTTTCCTTCTGGAGTGAACTCTTCGCTTGAGGCATCTTTGATACCGAGTACATTTCGTGCGAATTCAATCGCCATGATCTGGGATCCAAGACAGATACCGAGGTAAGGAATCTTCTTTTCTCGGGCATACTGTGCTGTCATCACCATTCCCTCGATTCAACGATCCCCAAATCCTCCAGGAATACAGATTCCATCGAGACCTTCAAGGAGCTTAACACCCTCTTTTTCGATATCTGATGCCTCGATAAACCGGAGTTTTACTCGTTTACGGAAAGCAAAACCTGCGCATTTGAGTCATTCATTGAGTGAGTAATAAGCATCTTCCAGTCCAACATATTTTCCTACCATCCCTATACGAAGCACATCAACTGATGCGTCGATATTGGCGAGAAAGTCTTCCCATTTTCTGAGGTCTGGTTTTGTTACATGGAGATTCAAACGGGCAGACATCTTTTCTCCAAGATGCTCCTTGTTAAAGGCAAGAGGCACTCGGTAAATCGTATCAAGTGTTGGCGCAGAGATCACTTGATCACGCTGAATACCAGTACCAGCTGCAATCTTATTCATCATATCCTCAGGAATGTCAGAATCCGCACGTACGATTAGAAAGTCAGGAGAGATACCGTAACTCATAAGTGTGCGAATTGAGTGTTGTATTGGTTTACTTTTGAGTTCTTTCGACGCCATAAGATATGGAAGGAGCGCTACATGAACAAATTGTACATTTTCATCGCCAAGTTCATGGCGAAGTTGGCGAGCTGATTCTAGGATATATTCATTTTCCATATCACCAACTGTTCCACCAATCTCGACAATTGAGACATCAGCATTGGCTGACTCAAAACCAAGCATGATCTTTTCTTTGACTAGATTAGTAAGATGAGGAACAATCTGAACGGTTCCACCAAGATAATCGCCACGGCGCTCTTTCAAGATAATCTCTTCATAAAGTTTTCCACTCGAAAATGATGAAAACCTATTTAAATCCGTTTCAAGAAATCGTTCATAGTGCCCAATATCTAGATCTGTCTCTGCTCCGTCATTAGTCACGAATACCTCACCATGCTGGAATGGACTCATCGTTCCAGGATCAACATTGAGATATCCATCGAACTTCTGGCAAAATACTCGAAATCCGGCTCACTTGAGCAGCGCACCAGTCGATGCTGCGGCAATGCCTTTTCCTATTCCAGAGAGAACACCTCAAGTGACGAATATTAGTTTCATAAAAAAATAAGTAGGAATTAGATTTTGGATTGATTCTTGTTTTTCTGCTTCAGTTTTGCTTCTTTCTTTTTGTGAATTTTATGAAAAAAGAAAGAAGCAATGAAATGGAGGTTCAGAGGCAAGATATTGTTTGAGCGATGATGAAAGCAAATGAATGGATAATAACTGAGCGGGCGCTCCCTGCGAAGTGAAACGAAGCTTAGAAGTACCCTTGGGGTGCTTGGCTCCCACCCGAGACTTTTGTTACTTTTGGTTACAAAAGTAATGAGATATTATGCTAAGGAAATCTTGGATTCTTCCCTCCACTCAGAATAACGGAAACTGAGATCTAAATAACAAAAAGAAAGAAGGTCATAAAAGACCTTCTAAAGTTATATCCTGATTATGTCCGATTGGTTCAGATACATGGGGGCATTATAGGAAATATTCAAAAAAAGCAAGGATTTCCTTGTTTTTTTCTTATGCTTCCATTGCATCTTCTGCAAGAGCCAGTTGGGTATTTATATCTATCTTTCCCGTTTGTGCAAGTCCTCGAGACTTTTGATATTTTTTGAGAGCTATCACCGTAGTTCCTCCCATAACCCCAGTACTCTTTCCTTGGAAGAATCCTGTACCTTTTAGTACTGTCTGGAGGATAGCAACATTGTTACCGCGATCTCCTATTCGTGGAGATCCGATATATGAGACATACTTTTGTGCGATGGAGTAACGCTGATTCCATGCTGTCCGCTCATCAAGCATTTGTTTCCTTGCGGCATCGATAGCATCTTGTTCAAGATTATGAAGGAGTGTATACCGAACATGCGCTGCTGCAAGGGCTGCTCGTGTCTTTGGACCGTACGTTCCAGCTCCATCATCATCTTTTGATAAGATAACATTATGATCGATTTGGAATGAGGTAATCATGGACTTCACACCATTTGCTGTCACAACATATCCCAAATCTGCAAAAGTAGAGAGAACATCAGAAGAGATTCATCCAGCTGAGTTTGCTATAATTTTCTTATATTGAGTAATATTTACTCGGCCATTATCGATACCTTCAAGATCTATGGAATTCATATTAGAAGTGTCCGAAACAAACGTTCCTTTTACCTCTCTACGACCCCAGAGAAGTGCTCGTTTGAGTCATGATTCTCCTTGTCCCATCCAGATATCTATACGATCATATGCTTGTCCTCCAGAAAATGCATCAACGATAGCTCCTCATCGATCCTCTACTGTACCTACTCCAAGTCCTGGAAAAAAGATGTGCGTCCCAAAGCTGTAAGATTTTGGAGCCGCAATCATTCCTGTAAAAACTGGGGCTCAACTGGCACCATTTGTCCCATTTCCATTGAGTCGTGTTTCTGCCTCATAGTTTCCTTTGAGGTAAAAACTCTGACCTGGAAGTGGAGAGTAGTATGCTGTGACGCTAAAAGTTTTTTCTATGTCATTAACAGCAAAGGATGTGCTCGGAGGAGCGATCATAGTTGCTGAGAGAAGGATAAGGCAGTATCCTGATACTTTCTTATATGGAGTTACCCACACGTCGTGAATTACCTTTTGGATAGCTTGGTACCAGGGAAGAGAGATCTCAGCATACACAAATTGACTTTGAGAATGAAGAGTCTTTCCACAGTTACCAAGGAGAGAGAATATATTTTCGCGAACCTGATTTTTGAGATACAAACTGGAACCTGATTGTAAAAAAGAATACATGAAACGTTCTTAGGAATAAAACTCAAATTTCTGCTTTACAACGCTCTTCAAAGAAGAGTGTTTGCATATTTTGAGTGTTTCTGGATCTATAGGAGAAGACTTCCTGAATAAAAGAAACAGGGTGTTGCTTATTTGGAAACCCGAGAAAATTATATCACTTACTTTATGCTTGATGCAAGAAATATGCATTGACGAACAAATAAATTGATATATATGCTTACTTTCCTGTTAAATTTCTTTTAAGATTTTAACCTCTATTCTTCCTGATAACATCATCTGAAAGCCAAGATAAGCCATCTAGTTATCTGGTGCATTCCTGAATAGGTGACGAATCATATATAAAAATAGGAAAAACACAAAAAAATTTTGCAAAAGGTGCGAGTTTTCATATACTCGTCGAGCTTTTTGAATTAAAAAGTATTGATTGTGTAGTATTTGGTTGTTAGGATAGACCACTTATTGATATAAATATCTCTATAACTCCTATGGGGAATATATACTACATACCATCTCTGGCGGCCATAGCTCAGTTGGTTAGAGCGTCGGACTGTGAATCCGAAGGTCGTGGGTTCGACCCCCATTGGCCGCCCCATTTATTTTCTATTTCTTAACCTTTTTATTTCTTATGTCTGATTTTAGCAAAGAACTCGAATCTTCTGCCCCAATTCAATCCTACAAAGTAGGTGAAGTGGTTACAGGAAATATCGTTGTTTCTAATCAAAAGATGATTCTCGTTGATCTCGAGGGTCAATTTACTGGTATTATCACCGGGAACCATATGCAGTCATCAACCGATGATACTACAGAACTTAAGCCTGGTGATCGTATTGAATCTATTATTATTGGTGATGATGCCCATTCTGGTCTCATCCACCTTTCTCTCCGAAAGGCAAGCCAAGCAAAACTTATTGAAAAACTTCATTCGAATTTTGATACAAAGGAAATTATCACCGTTATTCCAAACGAAGCAAACAAGGGAGGTCTCCTTATCGATCTTGATGGAATCAAGGGATTTATCCCAGTTTCTCAATTGACTCCAATCCACTACCCTCGTGTGGAGAATGCCAACCCAGAAAAGATCCTTGAGCATCTCAACAAGCTCGTTGGAAAACCATTCCAAGTTCGTGTTATCAATGTTGACCCAAGTGGAAAGAAGATTATCTTCTCTGAAAAAGCGGCTATCGAAGAACAACGCGCCGTTGCTCTCAAGACTATCAAGGTTGGTGATGTGGTGGAAGGATTTGTATCTGGAATCCTCACCTACGGTCTCTTCGTGACATTCAATGGTGTTGAAGGTCTCGTTCATGTTTCTGAGATTGACTGGGGACATGTTAACAACCCTCACAAGCATGCGAAAATTGGTGACAAGGTAACTATTCAGATCATTGGTATCGAAGGAGAAAAGATTTCTCTCTCTATCAAGCGTCTCAAGCAAAATCCTTGGCAGGTTCTCTCTGATAAGTATCGCGTTGGTGATATCATCGAGGCTCCCGTACTCCGTCTTTCTCAATTTGGTATTTTCCTTGAACTTGATGGTGGAATCTCTGGTCTCATCCACCTTTCTGAAATCTCTCCAGAGATGATGGCTGGTCTTGAAGAAAAGGTTCATGTTGGCGAGATGATGAAGGCACGAATCATTACATTTGATTCTGTTGCAAAACGTATTGGACTCTCTCTTAAGGCACTTGATCCAAACTATGTTCCAAGTGAAGCTCCAGGAGGGATTACAGCAGAAACGCTCGAAGTGTAATTCATACAAAATAAAATCCTCTAAACAATTTGGAAGATTTTTTGTAAAAAAGATTTGCCTTTTCCTATGGATTTTCTATAATCCACGAGCTGCCCAGATTATAGAGAGACATGCACCCATAGCTCAATTGGAAGAGTAGCGGTCTTCGAAACCGTTGGTTGTAGGTTCGAGCCCTACTGGGTGCACCAGTTCATCAAAGACGAACAAACACAAACACTCACATAAACACAGTGGAATATTTGCTCCTCAAGAATATACTCAATCCTATGTGTCTTCTGTTTATGTATGTGTATCTTGCAAACTGCGTTTGTAGTATGCCCGGGTGGTGGAATGGTAGACACGTACGCTTGAGGTGCGTATGCCGAAAGGTGTGTGGGTTCAAGTCCCATCTCGGGCACCATAAGGTTTCTCAATAAAAAGTTCATAGAAATATGAACTTTTTATTGAGAAACCAGATAACATTGTAAAAAATACTTTCTTTTGCCATTTTATATTTTTCCTTTATACTTCTACCCAATATGTCGCTTATAACTGTGAGCATCTGTAAAGGTCGGTCGTGTGTAGATCGCGGAAGTGAATATATAGAAAAGCGTCTTTCTGCGGATAAAGATTTTTATATATACAATGATGATGTTGAAGTCACTGCCTGCACCTGTCAAGGTCGATGCAAAGAGTGACCCATTGTCATCTATGGAAACGATGTTCAGGCCTATCAAAATCCAGTAAAATCATCCGAAATGCTTCGGAAAAAGATTGAAGAAGCCAGAAGACGACTGGGTAATAAAAATAAGTAATTTATCCCTTTGTGTATGAATGAATCTTGTAATGTTCAGAGTTTTAGAGAAATGGCTCCCCTTCTTTTTGCTGGGATGTGTGCCTTTATAGCAAGACGGAATAGAGCACCAGTTCCTAAATATGTGGAGGAAATTCTTTCAGCGAATGAAGGGTATTTTAAAGACAGGATACAAGAACGAAAAAATCGATGATCACGACTTCGAACATGAATTGCTAACCAAAAAAATAATGCCTAAAGTCTGATATGTTGCTCTCGTTGGCCGACCCAATGCAGGAAAATCAACCCTTGTAAATGCTCTTATTGGTGAAAAGGTAAGTGCTATCTCTCCTCGTCCACAGACTACCCAACGAACTATCCCAGGGATCTTTACTGATGAGGATAAGGAAATACAGATTGTTTTTCTGGATACACCTGGTATTCACCAAGATGGAAAAGAACAATATGGCAGTCAGAAATCTTGAGAAATTCATGAACGAATCAATGCTCAGGCTTTTGCGTGATTACATGATGCGGATGTCATCCTTCGCCTCATCGATCCTACTCGCCCATCCTGAGTGGAAGATGAACGGATCGATGAAGTACTTTCTTTTATGAAGAAGCCTGTTCTCCGTGTCGAAACTAAGCAAGATCTCGAGAAATGATACCTTGGGAGGAATATCGACTTCAAGGTCGACTCTGTGAACAAGATATGATTTGCCGAACTCATCAGCGCTATTACAACATATCTCCCCGAATGACACTATCTCTATGAGGTTGATCAATATACGGATCAGACGATGGACTTGCGTATCTCTGAGGTGATCCGTGAACAGCTCTTCATAGCCCTTGGCGAAGAGGTGCCATACGCGTGCTATGTAGAGATTGGTAGTATAGAAAATGGCACCGATGCTCCTATAGTAAATGGGGTCGACAGAATGATTCATGAAGAATTTTCTCCGAAAAACAGGAAAGGAAAGCTCCAGATGTTATCAATACAGGCATACATAAATACTGAATCTGATTCACAGAAGACAATCATAATCGGTAAACAAGGAAAGAAAATCCAAGGTATAGGAATGGCATCTCGTATTATCCTCGAGGAAATATTCGGGAAGAAGGTATTCCTTGCTCTTCGAGTAAAAGTTGATAAAAACTGGAGAAAGAATACAAAAGTGCTTGAGCGATTGTTTCCTAAAAAATAAGTATGGAAAATGGCACCCTCTCCGCGCTTATTAGTACGATCTTCTTGCTTTTCTTCCTACTTTTAAGAAAGGGTGGATTCAGCCATGGACAGACACAATTCTCCTCTATCTCTTTGCATCGGTGAGCAATATCTTTGCTCTTCTAGCTCTCGGAAGTCCCAATTTCCAGACTACTATTTTCTGGTTCTATCTTGTCATTGCCAATTTTATCTATTTCATTCTCGTTTTCTTCCGTAGATGGCATCTGCGGGGTTGGAACAGTATCTTCGAATAAGTATGTCCTACGATCACTTTGCCACTACATTCTCGAACTCGCGAAAGAATCATCCCTGGCCTGAACTGGATTATATCATCGATGATATGCAAGAGCAGGGTTTTTCCTCAGTATTGGATATTGGATGCGGGAATGGCCGCTTCTTAGAAGAAGTTCAAAACTCAAAACTCAGAATTCAAACGTATCTCGGCATCGATAGTTCTGCTGGGATGGTTACTGAGGCTCACAAACTCCACCCAGAAAATCTATTTGAGGTACTTGATATGTCAGAACTCCAAGCTTCGCCAATCAAACTTCCAACTTTTGACGCCACCCTCTTCCTCGCCTCTTTCCACCATCTAGAAACTCGAGAATCTCGAATTGAAACCCTCAAACAAGCCAGAGCTCTCCTCACACCAAATGGAAGAATCTACCTAACTAACTGGAACCTCCTAGCACAAGAACGGTATCAAAAAAATCACCGATGAAACGGCGACTTCGATATCAAGATCGGGGTGTTTTCCAGATACTATCACGGATTCACGGTTGAGGAACTTGCGGAACTCTTTCAAGAAGCAGGATTTAAAATTGTTGAAAATTGGGTGTTTGAAGGTGGGAGAAATATTCTTTCTATTTTGTGATAGCTTATAGTTTCTTATCATTGATAATAATCAATGGCTAAAAACTTCCAAACGAGTATTGAAAATCAGAAACCATGAAATCAAGATAAAAATATAGAAAACTACATAAACAAGTGTAGTTATAATAAACTTTGGGTCTAGAGTAGTTGATTTCTCTTAAAATCACTTATACTACTCTCTATGAAGGTAAAAACTACACTAAGGAAAAACACCCGTTTTTCGGAGGAAAAAATCATGCAGATTCTTGAAGGAAAAACAACAACTCTTCTCTGGAACCGTTGAAATTGATGAAAGTTATTTCTGACTACGGCGAGTGAGATGAAAACGAGGAAGATGAGCAGGAAATAAGATCAAGGTATTCGGTATTCTAGAACGATGATGAAAAGTATATACCGAGATTATTTCTGATTGTGAAGCAAAAACACTACTCCCAATTATTCGATGAAAGGTACAACTCGAAGATACTGAAGTCAACTCAGATGGTTGGACGAGTTATAATGCTCTTGTCGATATTGGAGCTATGAAGCACTATAGAGTCCATCACTCGAAGAATGAATTCGCCCGAGGAAAACAACACATCAATGGAATGGAGTCATTTTGGAGCTATGCAAAGCGTAGAATGGCAAAGGCAAATGGAA
>JAVHPT010000034.1:0-30541 GCA_036170735.1 Patescibacteria group bacterium
GGAGACAAACATCTCATCGATTCACGAGTTCGAGAACTTCAGACTCAGATCGAAGCTAGCAAATCTGATTATGATAAAGAAAAACTCGCAGAACGTGTCGCCAAACTTGCAGGCGGAATCGCCGTCATCAAGGTCGGAGCTGCCAGTGAAGTCGAGATGAAAGAGAAGAAACTCCGAATCGAAGATGCACTCAATGCAACCAAAGCTGCTGTCGATGAAGGTATCGTTGCTGGTGGTGGAGTTGCACTTCTCAAGGCTGCGAAGATACTCGAAACAGCACATTTCTTGAAAGAGGAAAAAGTTGGTGCGGATATCGTGGCTCGTGCTCTCGCTTACCCAGTTCGTCAGATTGCAGATAATGCTGGAAAAGAAGGTGCCGTCGTGGTAAATGAGGTTCGAAATAATCCAGATCCACACTTTGGATATGATGCTGCACTTGATGAATACAAGGATCTCGTAAAAGCTGGTATCATCGACCCAACTAAGGTTGAGCGATGTGCACTCGAAAATTCTATCTCTATCGCGGGAATGTTCCTTACAACTGAGTCTCTCATCGTCGATGCTCCAAAGAAAGAAGAGCCAGCAATACCTCAAGGTGGTGGAATGGGAGGTATGGGAGGAATGGGAATGTACTAATTAGCTCCTTACAGAAAAAATTGTCTCAGGATTCTCTTTCTGAGAAACCATAAACACGGAAACTATTCCGTGTTTATTTAGAATGGAACATTGGTTCTACATTTTCTGGTCTACGAATACCAGTATCATACCATCCCGAAGGCCCAAAAAATAATCCACTATCAGGATTGGTATCTTCAAGAGTGATGCCATTAAGCCGATTCCCATTGTATACTATTTCCCGATGAATCCTGTAGAGTGTTGGCAATGGTATCTTTTTTGTTTGTGCATATTTGAGTACCCATCCCAAGAGTAAATGTACGTCTGTTGAATTATAATCAGCGACAAGTGGCTTATTATTAGGCTGATAGTCATAAAATTGTCAGACTGAACTTGGTACAACCTGATCTATGCTATCTGGAACGTATGCAAGTTTACTCTTTATTTCTTCCTGCCCTATCAGTCATGGAGCAAGTCTTTTGAGCACAAGAAATAATTCACTTCCACATTGTTCAAGAAATTCTGGACCATGATACTCCTCAAAATATTTCAAAGAACTACCTATCTGAGCACTATTTCTGTAACGATAACCTTCGGCAATTCCAATTGAATTAAAGACGGTATTTACACAACTTTTCAAATAGAGTGCTTTCAAAAAAACATTCCTATCAGAAGTAAGTTTGATATCAAATCCTACATTTTCTACTAATTCTCTATCAAAGTCTGTCGGATGAGGATGATACAAGCAAGACTTTCCGCTATGCATAAAAGGTGTTGGCGGTTCTCATTGTAACTGCTCTTCTTTTATTGCATGATTCAACACAAGTCGAGGAATATCATCTCCATAATCTTGGAATCCGTTGACCCCAAAGATATAAAAATTCCCTGCTTGTTCAGGACATTCTTTATGAATGGAGTCAACGAGCTGATCGAGGAGCTTTCCTGCTCTTCATCCATATATAATCCGCTCTCACTGTTTGAGTCGTCTGATATTCCCCTGTATGGTTTCCCTATCATCAAAGATTCTGTGAAGCTTTCACCTCACCGCCCCAACGAGTGATCCAGTATTCTTTTCTAGATTCCTTGCCGAGATTTGCTCCACAGAATAACCGCTAGAGAGTATTTTGGTTAAGAAATCTCAAACATATCCACCTCATATAATCGAAAGCTTGTTTTCCATAACAAATATTTACTTCGTCACTCTCTCCTTCATTCTTCTTAGGATCTCTCACTTGATCTCTTTACTGTGTTGTGATCGATTGAGAAGAACAAGAAAGTCATCCTTGAGGAACACCTGCAGCTGAACATCATCGATTGCTTCAATGGTTGCCGTTCGTGATTCATCGGTGATAAGTGCGATTTCCCCGAAGAACGCCCCAGGCCCAAGGAGGGCAATCTCATTTCCCTCGCGAATCACTTTTATATGTCCAGATTGAATATAGTAAGCACATCCGTTCGATTTATCGCCAATATTCAAGATAATTTCACCTTTTTTCCGATGTTGTGTCTGACTCATAAGAAGGAAGTATGCGACTTCTTCAGAAGCGAACCCATCGAATATATAGAGATTTTCTGCTGACATAAGAAAAATTAATGTACGGTTATATTAGCAAATGTTTCTTTTTCTTGCAACTATTTGTGCTTGATAAAACAAAAATCCCACGGAAAGTAATATTTCCGTAGGACTATTTAAGGAAGTTTTATTTCATAAGTGGCTTTAGCTCAACACGTTGAGCCTTGGTGATCACAAGGAAGTCTGAACGGATATATCCATGAATTGTCCTATCATCACTCATAACTTCTGACCAATTATCAACTGTAGATACCACATAGAGTGGCGTACTATCTGAGAGAACGTTCTTGATCTTTGTCCCATACCATGGATTTGCACGAACATTTACAAGATGTGCGACCTTTACATGAGCAACATCACTCCAGTATGCTTGATCAGCCTGTCCGATACGAACGAGATCACTTGGATTCGGATCGCGGAGAAATCTGGTTGCAACGTATCCTTTTGCCTTTCCGTATGTTGCTGGTGCAACGATATTCTCTCGTGTATCAAGTACTTTTACATCGGCACCCTGAGCCTTAGTCCAACCTGTACCAGGTTGTGAAACTACGACAGCATTATTTTTCATGAGATATGCTTCTGTAGTACTTTTCTTTATTGCCTTTGCACGGAGACGAACACTACGAACAGGGTTAGTATAACGAATTCCTTGTTCTTTCATTGCTTCAATGCGATATTTTCCGATCTGAGTACAAGCAAGATCGAGAAGTGGTCCATTTGCTGGATTAAATTTTGAGGTTTTTGTATTTTCAGATCCTGAAGATTCTGTTGACGATATAATTGATCCTGTATCTATATTTACTACTTGATCTGCATTGGTATTAGTCACTTGGCTTCCTGACGATGCTCGTGGCCCGACACATCCTTCCATATTCACTGGAACCGTAATAACCTCGAGCTGACCAACTTCTGTACGAATCACTGCTGTTCCATTGCAGTTTATCTGTGCAATAGTAACATTGCGCCCTGGCGCCGCAAAAGCATCAAGAGAAAGAGATGAAAGTCCGAGAAGACAGAATACAAAAAGTGAACGTCGAAGCATAAGGGAAAAGTTATCATGTAATATACTGCATATATTATAGATATTTCTCTTTTGTCAAATCTATTCTTACAATATATACATAAAAAAGCTATATAGCGCTATTTATCAGATCGTCTTCAAATGACCGAATTCCCTCAAGTGTCTTTGGATACAGAGAAACATCTGGAAAATCAACATCTCGGATATGCTTCATCACTGCACGAATAAGTGACTTCATCCGTTCCACTTCTCCTTGTTGAATATATGCCGTAATACGATGAAACTTATCTTCCTTTTCATTCTTCTCGACGAAGAAGAGTTCGTATTCTCTCTGTATATGCCCACGCCACTGTGGAGAAAGCTCAAACAGGATGGCATAAAATGTGAGCTGTAAACGATATTTCCATTGCTTTACCTTATTGTATTCTCCACTCACTCCTCCATCAAGTGAATCAAATCCCTTCCCTGTCTTATAGTCAGTAATCACTAAAGATTCATCATCTCGCGTCTCAATACGATCGATCTTTCCTGTCAGTTGGATATCATCAAGAAAAATACCTCAGAATCGTGATCGGAAGTCATATTCCATCTCAAGTTTTCCATATTTTCTTCATACTATCTCACTGTAAAGTGCCTTGAGATTTTCTCGGCCACGAGCAAGGTATTCTTCTTCTTTTGGGAGTGGAAACCCAGCATTTTTAAGAGATAATTCAAATGAATCGAGCAGAAGTGATTCCATAAATGTTCAATTTTTCTGATAATCTGTAAAGAAGGTCTCAAGTCACGCATGCATAGCACTTCCATATTCGGCGGCAATGTTTTTTGCTTGAGGAAATCTGAGAATATTATTCGTCACAAAGTGCTCTGGTCCAGCGTCTGTAATATCAAGGAAATTCTGAAGTGCTGTCGCACTGAGAACAAACTGTTTCTCGATACGATCTCGAAGAAAGTCTGATTCCTCTCAGAGATATGGCAATGAAGCGAGGGAATGTACATCAGCTTCAAGTGTATGTGCAAGTTGTTCTTCAGGAACCTCATCTATCATACTCCATCATTCATCAATATATGATAGACAAGAAAGTGGTGTATTCGTTTTTTCTCCAAGATTCATATCACTATAAGAAATAACGAGAGAATCTTCAGCACGAGTAAAGGCTGTATAAACAAGTCGATTCGTGTCAGATTCACTATCTCGTTCTGGCTCAAGTGGGAGATTTCTTGGGAGTGTGGATCCTGTATTCTTCCCCCTTTTGTATTCACTTTCAGTAAGAAACGGCACATAGACATGTTTCCATTCAAGGCCTTTTGCCTTGTGCACCGTGATACAATTGACCGCGTGTGCTGTATCGCCAATCAGATGAGAAACCTCAATACGGATATCATATTTTTCAATGAGGGCAAAGAGTTCTGTAGCATCAGAAAGAGAAAGATGTGGTTTTCCTTGTTTATAGGAACGGATGATCCCAACGAGTTTTCGAATATTCGCAAGATGAACCGCTTTCTGCGAATGGAATGTTTTGGTTTCCATAGAGGAAAAATAGTATTCATAAAGTGGAGACTGGTATGCTACAGACTCATTTTCAAACATCGATATCTGCAGGCTCACTTCTGAATATATATCCTCATTGTAATCATCTGGTATATGAAGAAGGTTTGCTCAAGTAATATTATCAATCAAGTCTTCTAATCTGAGCACGTGGGCCTGTAATGATAGTTCCATAAAGAAAAATGCCACTTTCTGGAGATTATGATCTGTATAATTCCTTAGTTGTTCAATCCATGACTTATTTTGGATCTTTTTCGCATGATACACCGTCTTGGATAATTCCCAAAGGGTTAAACGATGAATCCCCCAGCACGGGTGAGAGAGTATTTTCACAAGTAGAGTGTTCTGTTCTCTCTCATATGGTCATTGGAGGGACTCTAGATAGAGAAGGATGTCCATGATAAGTCGGATAATCTCGTTCTCAAAAATAGATTCATTTTTACTCAAGGAAACTGGGATATGTTTCCCAAGGAGAGATTTTCCTATGAGTTCCAGTGTTTTATTCTTTTTTACGATCACTGCAATATCCTGTGGTGCTATTCCACTGTTAATCTTCCTCTCAATATCAGATACAATCCAAGATATTTCGGACAATTCATCTTGGAAATGATTTTTTGATACCTCACCTCATAATCATCTTGAGGCATGAAAAGTCTTTTTTACGAGGGGAAATATTGATTCCAATGCTCACACTTCAGTATCTACTATTGATCGTGAAGATATAATAATCTCCTCATATGAACGGTAATTCGTATCAAGGACAATGAGTTTGGTGTCAGGAAAAGCATCATGAAAATCTCGGATATTTTTGATATTTGCTCACTGAAACTTGTAGATAGATTGGTCATCATCTCCAACGGCAAAGATATTTGGATTTTCTGTATTTACTGAGAGTATTGAGGTGACGAGTCGTATCTGTGCAGCATTGGTATCCTGAAATTCATCGATAAGAATACTCTGATAGGTCTCCGCAAGTGTAGCTCGTACAGCATCATCTGACTCAACGAGCTCTATAGCACGAAGAATCATATCAGAGAAGTCGATATATCCTCTCGCGGTTAGCTCTGTTTGGTATGTTTCATAGATATTCACAAGAGATTCGAGTCGTTCCCTCTTTTCTGTTTCTTTAAGGGAAATATTCCCCTTATTGTTGGTTGTTATCCATGTTCGCTTCCAGTTGCTGATAAATCCGATCTTCCCATCTCTTGTATCCTGAGACTGTGCTTCCAGAAGACCAAGAGAGAGTGTATGTCAAAAAGTATCATATGTTCCTATTTGTTCTTCATTTCCATACATTTTTTGAACCATATCTGTCATCTCATAAAAGATATGGATCTTTTCAAGCTTTTCTTCCTTCTTATTTCCAAGTGCATCAATACGATGAATATATTCCTGGATTCTTGGTGTGATAACCTCAATCGTTCGATTGTTTTGTTCAAGAATGAGTCGTAGATACGCTGGTGTGATGCTTCCCGACTTGAGTGTCTGGATTTCACTGAGTAAAGCACGGATAGTCTCACTTGCGTGATATCATGGCTTATATGGATCATTCCAAGAGAGTTTCTCAAGAATATTATCCATAATATGAGATGCAATCACATCATCTATTATTTTTGATTCGTCATATTCACGAAACTTATATCGAAAACGGTTCAGTATCTCATTTCCAAAGCTATGAAACGTATGAATGGCAACCTTATATGCGTCAGCCCCTATCATCATGGCAAGTCGCTTCCGCATATTCTCCGCCGCATTATCAGTAAATGTAAGACAAAGGATATTATATGGAAGATAATCAGTTTCTTGGAGTATATAGGCAATACGCGCAGAAAGGAGTTGAGTTTTCCCACTTCATGGTCATGCTATCACAAGCACAGGACCATATATAGTCTCTACTGCTTCTCGCTGTCGAGGGTTCAAAGATGAAAGAATAGTATCAAGAGAGGTCATAACTTCCATATATACTATTCAAAAAATAAAAAATATCGAGATGAGTTTTTATTTTAGAAAATCCCCTCTTTGTGGGAGGGGATTTTCTCTAGGATATACCAAGAGTTTTAACAATGATATCAATGACCCTTACTCGGCTTACTTTTGTATTTCAGATAGCTCGAGTTTCTGCGTAAATAAAACCAATTAAGTAAGCTTTTTATGAAGTTTTTTATAGAAGGTTATTTACGAGAATGTCCAATTCACCTACTGTTTGTTAATATTCTTTATTCTCAGATTCTCTCACGGAATGTACTACAGTATCTGCATGCCTATAGGCTTGCTGCATTCTCCGTAATTGTTCCTTTGTGAGCAATTTCTTATAGTGATATGCTCATGAGGGTGTATAATCTCAATATCCCATAAATCGTACAGTTATTGAACTATAATTGACTTATCTTTCATCAGAGTTTTTGAATCTTCTCAATAATATTCTCATATCATCGTTCTATATATTCAACATTAGTAATCTGTGTTTCTCATTGAGCAATCATCCCTGCAAGGATCATGGTTACCCCTGCTCGAAGATCCCAACTAGAAACTATCGCTCCTCGAAGATGAGTCTTACCGAATATCATTGCCTCATGTGGGTTCAGGATCGCAATATGTCCTTTCATCTTCTCAATTTCGATAAACCAGTTCAATCGTCCTTCAAATAACACCTCATGAACCCGAGAAATCCCTTCTGCTTGAGTTAAGAGAAGTGAAAACGGAGGCTGAAGATCAGTGGGAAATCCAGGAAAAATATTTGTCTGAAATTGTATTGCTTTGAGACTTGTGCGAGAATTATATACGGTGATGATATCACGTTCTCTATCTATATCAAAAAGAACTCCCGCTTCTCGACACTTGGTAAGAAAAAAAATGAGATCACCAATTCTTGCATGCTGAATCTCAATAGATGGATTTGCCGTCAGTGCACCAAGTACAACAAATGTTCCACTCTCAATATAATCATGGATAACAGTTCCTTCCGCCTCCTTTGGTGGATGCTTTATTCCTTCTATAGTAATAGTATGATTGTATGCAACATCTATTTTGATTCCTAGAGATTGAAGAAATGTGACAAGATTCATAATATGAGGTTCTATAGCTGCAAGGTCAATCACAGTTGTCCCTGTTCGGAATGCGGCTGTCATGAGGATGTTTTCTGTCGCAGTAACTGCAAATCCAGCTGATATTCGTACATTTTCGGTACTATAATTACCCGAAAACCTAACAATATCCTCTGTTGACTCATTTACATACCCAAAAGTCTCAAAACCACGAATATGTTCATCAATAGGACGTTTTCCTATATTACAACCACCTGGATATGGGATCTCTAACCACCTAAATCGCTTGAGGAGTGCTGGGAAAAGAAAAATACCAACTCGAATCTTTTTAATTGCAACAGTGTCAAGATGCTCCATGCTCATTTTTGTTGTGTCCAAAGTAAGCGTATTTCCCTCAAACATTACTTTTACATTCAATGATTTAATGATTCATAAAAAAGTAAATACATCACCGATCCTTGGAACATTATGAAGTGTGAATTTCTCAAAGAAGAGTCAGCAAGCAATGAGAGGAAGTGCTGCATTTTTCGACCCAGATATTTCTACAACTCATGAGAGATCTTGTGGTCAATGAAGTAAAAGCATAAGAAAAAGAATAAATTTGAAAAGAATAAACTTTTACCAAAAAAGACATCTCGCAATTAACAAAGTCCTAAATATTCTATAAGAATACCTAGGACTTGCAATTCTTTTTTATATAATGATTATAAACGGACTATTATTGAACCAATACTGTCTAATTAATCTCACTTATACGATATCCTATTCCTCGAATAGTCTCGATATCAATACTATTCCCAAGCTTCTTCCGGAGATTCTTTATGTGCGTATCAATTGTTCGATCATAAAGGTAGTTATCATACCCCATAATATCTTTCATGAGTGATTCCCGTCGAATAACAATTTTGGCGTTTTTAAAAAAATATTCAAGAATAGAGAATTCCGTCTTTGTGAGACGAATTTCTTTTCACTTATAAAAAACAGTGAAATTCTTCCCATCAATTTCAAGACTACCAAATTGAAGTACTTTTGATGGTTTTGCCTTTTTTCTGAGTTCTGTCCGCTTAATAACAGCACTTATACGGGCCATGAGCTCACGAGGAGAGAATGGCTTTGACACATAGTCATCAGCTCAAAGATCAAGAAGTGTCACTTTGTCATCCTCGCTTTCTCGTGCAGAAAGGATAATAATCGGGGTATCTGAGGTGCTTCGGACTTCTCGACATATCTCTATGCCACTCTTTCCTGGAAGATTGATATCGAGAATAATAATGTTAGGTTTTTCTATATGAAACATATCTATAGCATCAGATCCATCCTTACATACTGCAATATCATATCCTGATTGTTCAATATAGAGTAACAATGGTGTAATAATTCCATCATCATCTTCGATGAGAAGAACTTTGGACATAAAAAATTATATTAAATTTTCTTCTATAAATGAATTATACCGAATGAATAAAAAAATCAACTATTATACTCCATTATTTCCTCATTTTTGCAAGGAAAAATACTTCCATTTCTGCAGAAATATTGCTACAATAAGCCAATAGATAGTATTGCTTTTTTTCATATTCTTTTATAATCTTCACACGAAATTTACGCCATAATATATGCTCAATCAATTCACTAACGAATACAAACAAGTTATGCTCGATGCTGAAAATCATGCAAAACAATTTGGACACAAAGAAATCCTCCCAGAAGATGTTCTTGTGCAGATTGCTCGCATCCAGAAAGGAAATATATATGACCTTTTTGCGAGTTTTGGGATCAATGAAACTATTCTCACTGATGTACTTTCTCGTCCTCCGTTTATGACGAATGAGAGTATTCGTACCTGAGACTATATTGGGATTTCTGAACGACTCAAAGAGCTCATCGTCCTTTCTATGAAAGTCGCAGCCACATTTGGAAAGGCACAAGCAGGGGTTGAAGATTTTCTCCTTGCTCTGTTTCGTGCAGAGACAGAAAATTGGTTTTATCAACTTCTCGATTTTATTGGGATTGTCCCAAAAGATTTTGAGGCACAAGCTATCGATATCAACAGGCTGATTGCTGGAGCTGGAAATATCAAAGAAAATCAAATTTGAGGCATCTTCGGACCAATCGACGAGATTATGCATATGATAGAGGATGTTTTTGGAAATGAGAAAAATGGTGGAAAAGCAAAGGCTCCTGAACAAAGTCCATTTTCCCAAAATAAACCACAAGAAAAAAAAGATAGTGATACTCCAGCACTCGATTTCTTCGGAACTGATCTCACTCTTGAAGTAAAGAACGGAAAGATTGATCCTATCATCGGCCGAGATATCGAGATCGAACGTCTCATAAGTATCCTGAATCGAAAAACAAAGAATAATCCATGCCTCGTTGGAGATCCTGGCGTTGGGAAGACGGCAGTTATCGAAGGTCTTGCTCTCCGTATTGCGGAAGGAAAAGTGCCTTTTGCTATGCAAAATAAACGTATCATTTCCCTTGATCTCTCTGCTATGGTTGCTGGAACAAAGTATCGAGGAGAATTTGAGAATCGTATAAAGATGGTTATCGATGAGGCCTCGAAACTTGAAAATGAAGTCGTTCTTTTTATTGATGAGATCCATACTATCATCGGGGCTGGCAGCGGAGAAGGAAGTCTTGATGCAGCCAATATCCTAAAACCCGCCATGGCTCGTGGAAAGATCTGTCTCATCGGAGCCACGACACTTTCTGAATATCAGAAATATATCGAAAAAGATAGTGCACTCGAGCGACGCTTCCAGAAAATAGATGTTGCTGAACCAACACTTACTACAGCGAAAGATATTATCACTGGACTTCGTCCAAGTTTTGAGGAATTTCACAATCTCATTATCGATGATAGTGCGGTCACTGATGCAGTAGAGCTCTCCAGCAGATATATCACTGACAGATTTCTCCCAGATAAGGCCATTGATCTTATTGACGAAGCTTGTAGTACGAAGAGCATGACTTATAACTTTGATAGCAACGAGGTTACCGAACTAAAAGAAAAGATGCAACAAATCCAAAAAGAAATGGAAGAATTCCTTATGGGGCAACAATATCAGAAGGCACTTGCAAAACGTAAGCTCCTTGAAGGCCTCGTAAAAGAAATCGATGAAAAAAAGAAAAAAAGAAAAGTCCCACGAAAAGACCGCCTCCATATCACAGGTGCAGATATCCAACGTGTCGTCCATCAGATGACGGGAGTTCCGCTCAAAAATCTCGAAAAAGAAGATCTCTCTCGACTAAAATCACTCGGCGTTATTCTCAAAAAACGTATTCTCGGGCAATCCCCTGCTATTGACGCGATCGTGAGTTCACTCAAACGTTCACGTGTTGGGATATCCAATCCAAATCGCCCAATTGGTTCATTTCTCTTCCTCGGACCTACAGGCGTCGGAAAAACAGAACTCGTAAAAGTCCTCGCAGAGGAGTTCTTCGCGGATCCAAAAGCGCTCATAAAAATTGATATGAGTGAATTCCAAGATAAATCCAGTACGTCAAAGCTCATCGGAACCACAGCATGATATGTTGGATATGAGGAAGGTGGTATGCTTACAGAAAAGGTCCGAAGAAAACCTTATTCCATAGTTCTCTTTGATGAGATAGAAAAAGGGAACTTTGATGTCTACAACCTCCTTCTCCAGATTTTCGAAGACGGAATGGTGACCGATGGGAAAGGTCGAAGCGTCAACTTCAAGAATACCATCATCATCATGACGTCCAATATTGGTTCTGAGGAATTCAATACACAGGCACAGAAGATTGGATTCAGCACTTCGGACAATGAAGAGTCCCGAGTGATTGCTGATTATGAGACTATTCGAGATAAAGTCCTCAAGCAACTCCCAGAAGTATTTGCACCAGAATTCCTCAATCGCATCGATAAAACGATTGTCTTCAGTCCGCTCGATAAAAAAGTGATGAAAAATATCATCGCACTCCAACTCAATGAGCTCATTGCTCGTCTTGCTCCTCTCAGCATCACTCTCACCTACGATACCAAGGCAGTGAATGTCATCCTCGAAGCGACGTTCAATCCTGAATATGGAGCTCGCCCTGTTCGTCGCTATATCCAAGATACTATCGAGGATGCGATTGCTGAGATGATGCTCCATGAAAAGAAGAAAAAGCACGTGCATATAACCACGCTCAAGAAGAAATTAGAATTTGAGTGGAAGTAAGAAATAATGACTAAAGGCTCCTAAAAATTATAAGTAATACATAGTTTATGAAAAAATATTTCTTTTTTTTCTTAGTGAGATTATTTATGGGGTAAAATCCTCGTCTTCTTATGCTCAATCCCCCTCTCGATTACCCACCTGTTATCCATCATATATCTGCTATTAGAACACCAAGTATACTAGATTATATCCATCAATTCTCATAAATTGCACTTATTTCATTTTGACTCTTCTTGATGCTTTTCAAAACATATTTTTTATTTCGTAGCTACTGGCAGAAGCTAATAACTCCTAAACAATTCTGGTGGAATACTTTTCGTTTCTTGATAAAGGTGTTTTTGGTTTATATTGTGATATTGTGAATCATTGGTTATTGATTCGATTTCCTAAGTGGATTATCATAATCTACCACTTCCTTCCCTGCCACCAGATAAGTCCCCAAACCGCACCCGCTGCATGACCAACGAAGCTAATATTTCCAGAAAGTCAGAAAAGGATATTGATGATAAGTAAGATACCTATCTGGTTCGCAAGCGGATGTCGGAGAGTATGGAGATCAATCCAGAGATACGAGAGGAGTGCCATACAAAAACCTGAGATCCCGATCGTGAGAGAATATGGAGCAAAGATATAGAGTCCAAGCGCCACAAAAAGCGTTGAGGTAATAAAAAAGGTAATAAACCGATTCTTCGACATACGAGTCTCGACTTCCGGTCCAGCAACATAGAGAAAATATGCATTCATAAAGATATGGAAGAAATCTGCATGAAGGAACTGATATAAGACAGTCTGTCCCAAGAGTATAGGAATGCTATCTCATCCCAGTGAGATATGGTGGAATCAGAAGAGAGGAATGATACTCGGAAATATAAATCCGACTATCGAAACAATCACCGCAACTACGATAAGTGCATGAGAAAAATATCTCTTCGGATAAAATGGAAATGGCATATGGAAACGATAAGAACGCATAGAAGAAATCCCTTTAAAAAATAAAAAGGGATTTTAGGCATTTTCTTGTGAAAGACAAGTTTTATTGATTCTGGATCCCTCGCTCTTGCTCGGGATAATTATCTTGTATCCGCTCAAGATTTTGCGGACAAAATAATTACTTGCGAAGACCGAGTTTCTCGATAAGTGTAGTATAACGAGCTTCTTCTTTTCGTTTGAGGTAGTCAAGGAGCTTACGACGCTTTGCAACCATCATGACGATACCTCGGCGAGAGTGATTGTCTTGCTTGTGTATCTCAAGGTGATTCTTTAAGTGTTCGATACGAGATGTGAGAATAGCAACCTGAACTTCTGGTGAACCTGTGTCACCCTTATGAGTAGCGAACGACTCCATGAGAGCCTTTTTTTCCTTGTGTTCCATAATAGTGTGTGGAAAAGTATTTTAAGATAAAAAGCGTCGACCAGAAAATACACCAGTGCGACACGAGAAGTATATGGAAAGGCTCTGGAAAAGCAAATAAAAAGATGCAAGAGATAAAGTTACTCTAGAAAGTTACTTGCAAAAGAGGACGTTTATCTCTTGAAACATAAGAAAATAGTTCAGTCTTGCTACTAAGAAACTTTTCAATTTATAACACCTGCCTCAATGCCGTAATATTGAACGCGTAGTCCATCATCGTTGAACCGAGGATTCCAAGATATCCAACATAACCATTTATTTCGATTTTCTTCACGATCATCGTACTTGATTCGAGTGCTGGGATGATACTCTCCTCACCAATAAAGGCAGAAACTCGGGGTGAGATATCAAGACCCTCAAGAAGATCGATAAACTGATATTTGTTCTCAAGGCACTTTATAACCTGATACATCTCTTCCCCGAGGGCACCATGATGCCGCGCGAGATAGTTCGAGAGCCCAAGATAATATGAGGTTCCAAGTGATGGGATACACGCAAATGTGATCTCTCCAGTAATCTTGGTGAGACGAGAAACGAGTAGATAGAGAACATCATCAATTCTATTTTCTTCATTTCGTTTATGGAGCGCTTGCTCTGCCTCGATAAATACCCCTGGCATCGTCTCCATCAGATAATCAACAAATACTCGAAGTCAGCGAGTTGTCGGAAGTCGTCCAGCGCTATTATATGGCTGAAAAATAAGCCCCATCTTCTCAAGTGCAGCCATATCATTCCGAATGGTTGCACTTGAAACTTGAAGATCATATTTTTTGAGGAGAGACTTTGAACCGGTGATCTCCCCTGTTTTCAGATATTCCTCGATAATGTACTTGAGAACTTGGATTTTTCTCTCCTGGATTCTTGGCATACTTTATGAGTGAACTTTTTTCACATGGAGACTCCCACCCTTCGCGGAAACTACCTCAACCATATCCCCAGCTTGGAGCTCCTCATCACAGAGCACGAGATAATCAACACCGTCGAGGATAATTTTAAAGTCATCACCTACCTTTTTTATTTTTCGCTTTTCTCCAATATAACGATCAATCCCTTGTGGAACATCCGGCATATGAGAAACGAGGAGTTTTGGGAGGAAATATGCAGCAATAAAGGTAACTATCGCAAAAATTGTTCCTTGAAGAAGATCAAGAGATGTTTCCCCTGTAGCCCAGACATATATCGCGATCACAAAAGCAGCTATCGCTACCGAGAGTCCGTAAAATGTCGCAGTAATCATCTCAACGATGAGGAAAATAATACCAGTACTGATCCAGAAAAGAAGGAGAGAAGACATAAAGAAGAAAGGATTAAAATTACTTCCAAATAGTAGTCATATAGCCAACAAACTTATTATATTCATATTTAAATCTTGGATTTGCCACACTTAAATTATCGAACCAGTATTGCATCAATCAAGAAAAAAAGAAACTCCTATCGTTTTTGGAAGGAATGGATTTGAGGATTACCCCTTTCCTGTTCTTTGGATTTGATCGATATTTCAATGTTGCATTCTTTGTTCTATCAACATTCAGTTCCTCAACAAAATACGATTGTCCAGTAATCGAATAGAGTCTATTCCTTGTGTAGAATATATATTCAAATGAATATCCTATTTCTCCATTTCCACCCATTGATAATGTTAAAATTCCATTCTTTAAGCCTTTGAAAGCAATATATTTCTTTCAAGTGCAACATGTAGGAAGAAATGGGCTTATAACTTGCCAGTCCCTGTCGTATAATAGAGCTGCCTCTTCTGTTTTTTTGTTCTTGAGAGCTGTTACAAAGTGATCAAACTTGCTTTTGTCCCACGAACGTTCTTTTGAAAGATACTGAATACTATTTTGATATATTCATTCGGATCCCGTTTGAGCAAGGATATCGCTCCGAAGGTTCTGGAGATTATACTCCTGAATATAGGCAGCTCTGAATTTTGATTGTAGAGAAGTAAGAGTTATCTCCTGGGAAAATGTAGAAAGAGGAAGGAGGAAAAGAAGAAGAAAGAGAAATTTTTTCATAAAAGAAAGTAAGGAAAAACTATTTTGCTGCACCAAAGATCTTCGAAACTCCAGCGAGAATATCAGAGTCGAGGATATACTTAGTATTCTGACCAAGAGCTCATTCGATCACACGAAGCTGTTCTTTGGTGATGGCTGCTCACTTGAAGAATGACTGTGCTGCATTGGACTCGAGTTCGAGAGCCTTCGCTGTTGCCTCTGCAATCGCCACTTGGGCTTGAGCCTTTCCTTCTGCTTGGAGAATCTGAGACTGTTTATCGGCTTCTGATTTCGTAATGAGTGCTATCTTGTATCCTTCTGCTTCGGTAATCTTCGCTGTTTTATCACTCTGAGCGTTCTTGATCATGTTCATCATATCCTGTACGCTTGCTGGTGGCTCAAGTTTCTTGATCTCCACACGCATTACCTTGATTCCCCACTTTGCCGTCTCACGGTCAAGCGACTCAAGGAGTCTGGCATTGATAGACTCACGATTAGAGAGTGTATCATCGAGGTTCATGGTACCGAGCACGCTACGGAGATTGGTCTGAGCGAGATTGACCACCGCCATGAAGACGTTGTTGATCTCGTAGGTAGCCTTGTATGGATCAGTAATCTGTGCATATACAATACCATCAACAGTCACGGCAACATTATCCTTGGTGATGATTTGTTGTTCTGGGACATTCACCACCTGTTCACGAATATCCACCTTGCGAACTGCTTGAATCCCAGGGATGAGGAAAAATATACCTGGATTCACTGTATCCGTATAACGACCAAGGAATTCTCTAAGTCCGACTTCACCTTGAGTAACCTTACGAATAAACATCGGAATAAGTACCGCAACAACAACCAATAGCCAGAATATATTCGTCATATTTGATGTTGATAATAAAATAAAAACACTATAATTCTATTGTTTTAGAGAAAAAAGCAAATTATTCACTATCAAATCATCATGCCAACAAATATCGTCGCCATCTGAGGATGAGCTGGAACCTTCAATGTCCTCTATGGAATCAAGAGAAACCTCGATTACAATATCTCTGCGATTATCTCTGTTGCCGACAATGGAGGAACCACTGGAGCTATCCGCGATAAATATGGCATCCTCCCTCCTGGAGATTTTCGTCGTGCTATCGCCGCACTCGCGGGAAATACTGAGATTGTTCGTCGACTTTTCGAATACAGTTTCAAGGATGAGGAATGAGTTATCTGAGGAAATAAGATTGGGAACATCCTCTTCACCGCACTCGTAGATATATCAGGAGGAGACGTGGAAAAAGCGATTGATACCATGGGGGAGATGTTCGATATTCGTGGTCGAGTCATCCCAGTAACACTCGAGGATGTCAATCTCGCTGCCAAGTTCGAAGATGGCACAATAGTTCATGGCGAGAAAAATATCGACGTCTCAGATAAAAATGTATTTGAACGCTCACACAACATCGACCAAAATATCGTCGATGCTTGGCTCGAAGGAGCTGAGGGGAATATCAATCCCCGAGCACGAGAGGCTATTATGAATGCGAATTATATCATCATCGGTCCTGGAGACCTCTATACCAGCATTGTCCCAAATCTCCTCTGCAAAGGAATGCGCGAAGCACTCCATGCGAGCAATGCAAAGATGATCTATATCTGTAATGCAATGACCAAGCGTGGAGAGACAACCAATATGGAAGTCATCGACTTCATCGATACCATCGAGAAATACATTCATCCTGACCATCTGGACTATGTCATCGTGAATGATGGACATATCTCTGATGAGGTAGTCGAGAAATACAAGAAAGAGGAGAACAAGAAACCTCTAAAAGTGAAAGATTATTCGCTTTTTGAAGGAAAATGATATAAAATAATCGAGCGTGATATCGTCAATGACGCTGACTATGTCCGCCACAATCCTCTCAAACTCGCGAAAATCCTCGAAGATATCGTGGGTGGATGGATACAATAACCTCTTCGGAAACGAAGAGAAAACTTTCTTCGTATGCCAAGAAATACTCCAAGACATATTGAAAAACAATGAAGTCTTCTTGAGTGACGACCTCGTCAGTCAGCTGTTTTGGTTAACAAAAAGAAAAGGTCTATAGTAGAAGTTCTTGATAATCCTTGTCCAAATTGCTGAAGAGTATGATACGAGTGACATTGTACATATTGTTGACATTTCCCTGAATGATCTGAGTGGGATGGGGTAAATCGTGAAAATTCTCTCGCTAAGAGGCAGGAGGTGAAGTCTCATACTGTCCCGAAAGAAAAGAGATTCAATCCTGAAAAGGAGATTTCCCAAAGCAATCCATTTGTTCAAGAATATTGAACTTGATTTATTTGTACTGTACGTAATATCCCAAAGAAACATGAAAATAATACAAACTACTCTATCAAATTTCATGTAACCATAATTCAAGATGGTAAAGAAAAGAAGTATTATTTCCAAGGAATCGTGAGAGAAAATCACTCCATCGTTGGGATCCAGAAAAATTCAGAAAGAATAGTATCAAGCCCTCAATACTTTTATTTTCTCGTAGGACGAACTAATGCTGGGTATATGGAAAAATTCCTAAAATCAATTCCTCTAAAACCGACTAATAAATCCGCCTAAATGAGGCGGATTTTATTTATCCTTTCACTACGATTGACAACATCTTATTCGGGATGAAGATTTCCTTTATGATTTCTTTTCCGTCTATCCACTTCTTGATTCCTTCGTCAGCTCGGACAACTGCAGAGACCTCCTCTTGTCCTACTCCGTTGAGGAAGGTGAAGGTTCCACGGAGCTTCCCTCCTACCTGTACCGCGATCGTTACCTCATCATCGACGAGCATGAATTCATCGTACGATGGCCAAGGAGCATCATAGATGCTCTGGATAGCTCCTTGAGAAAGGAGCTGGCTCGCCATAGGCGAGACTGAGGATTGGTTTCCTGAATTTCCAGAAACTCCCAATCCTCCGCCTCGTTCCTCGGCACCTCCTTTCTCAAGGAGGTGAAATAGCTCCTCTGCCATATGTGGAGCAAATGGATGGAGGATAGTAGCGAATTTTTCTTTCCACTCTCGTGCAAACTCCGCATCGCGAGGCAATCACTCATTGAGAAGTATCTGGAGCGCGGCAATAGCAGTATTGAACTTGTATTCGACGATGTCTTCTCCGACCTTTTTCACTGTCTTGTGGAGGAGCTTCATCGCCTTCATATCATCTTTGGTGAGATTCTTCGCTTCGGTAAATGTCGCATGCGCCTTATCGAGAAAACGGCGAACTCCGATAATCGCCTCAGGATTCCATGGCGCAGTGTCGGTGAAAGCTCCCATGCTCATCTCATAGAGGCGAAGCGTATCTGCTCCGTGCTCGCGAACGATATCATTTGGATTTATCACGTTTTTGAGCGACTTACTCATCTTAGCAACCACTTGTTTCACTTCTTTTCCTGTGGAAGTCTCGTAAAATTTCCCTTCTTTTTCCTCAACGAGATCGACTGCTACGAGTCCGCCGTCCTGACGCTCATAGGCATAGGCAAGGATCATTCCTTGATTCACGAGCTTCTGGAATGGTTCTTTGGTCGGAACAACGCCGATATCATAGAGTACCTTGTGCCAGAATCGGGCATAGAGGAGATGGAGTACCGCATGCTCCGCTCCACCCACATATTCGTCAACATTTTGCCAATACTCAATCGCCTCCTTCCCTGCCAATGCTTCGGTATTTTTCGTATCCATATAGCGGAGATAGTACCAACAGCTTCCGCCCCATTGTGGCATCGTATTGGTCTCACGTTTTCCAGCGAGATTGCTCGCAAGTGTTACATTCACAAAGCTCGGAACCGTCGCGAGTGGAGATTGCCCATCTCCTGCTGGCTCGTATTTCTCTACCTCTGGAAGGGTGAGTGGGAGGTTGGAATCAATCACGATCTTGCCAGTGATACCGTCATAAATCTTGGAATATACTTTCCCTCCGATGATGAGCTCACGAACCTTTCCGTGACAGAGAACTCCAGTCGTGTCTTCACCTGCCTCAGGTTCACGCTTCAATATATAGGCCAATTTTGCATCTTTTGCTTCGGTAATATCTCCGATATGCGGAAGTTGCTTCACGTCCTCGATTGCGAGGTGAATCAGTGGAATCGGTTCTCCCCAGTACCGCTGACGAGAGAAAAGCCAATCACGGAGCTTGTAGTTCACTTTCTTGCGACCGAATCATTCGGATTCTGCAATATTTGCAAACAAACTTCTAGCCTCAACGGATGTAATCACGCTATCTGAACTTCTTGGGTCATACACCATTCAATCTTTTGTATAAGGTTTACCATAAACATCGTCTCTTCATTCTCGAGCTAATACAACTTCTCTTATTTCTAAATTATACTTTTTGGCAAAACTCCAATCACGCTCGTCATGATCTGGAACCGCCATCACTGCACCAGTACCATAGTGACCAAGTACATAGTCCGCAATCCAGAGAGGAACGGATTCTCCATTAAATGGATTCACTACATATGAACCTGTAAAAACTCCAGTTTTCTCTTTGCCTTCAATAGTTCGGTCTTGATCAGAACGACTTGCTGCCTCCGTGATGTATGCCTCACAATCCGTTGCACAGTCATCAGTGATAAAGTCATAGACACGAGGATGATCAGGCGCCATCACCGCATAAGTCATACCGTAGACGGTGTCGATACGAGTGGTGTAGACCGAAATGTATTCTGCAATATCTTCCAAAACTTCATGTAACGTAAGAATTCATGAATCTTCGTTAAAATGTCATTTATTCTTAAATGTTTTTATAGTGGCACCTATCGATTCATAATAACTTTTTGTATGAACGAAAGGAATGTACGGATCATTTTCTGATAAATATGCCTTTATATGTATTTCTTGAAGCTTCTTTTCATCATAATCCTTTCTCATTGAAGCCATTCCAACAACTCAGCCTTCATTACTTGTCCAATCCACAACATTTGCAAGACCATTATATACAGGTCACACAACTACAAGAAATTTTGGTTTCAAATCATATTTTGCGATAAAATGTGAAGCCACAAAAGCTCCCATACTATGTCCAATAATAACAGCATTTTCATCTATTAACCCCTTATATTGTTCAAGAAAGTTAACTTGCTTATCAACATCTGGAGCATTTGTATCCGGAAGTTCTGGAACAATTACATTATACCCTATTCTCGTAAGCTCTTCTTGCATCCAAGGTCCCCAGCCTCCTTTTGGAGTTCATCACCACCCATGCAAAATAAGTGCTGTTGGCTTTCCTTCAACCTTTTTCATCATGCGGAACTCACATCCCTCACTCTTCCCTATCCAGTTGCGTTGCATCTCCTTCACCCCTTCTGGCCAATCCAGTCCATCCAAATCCTCGATCAATCTGTCTGCGTACTCGGTAATCCGGAGAACCCACTGACGAATCGGGCGACGTTCGACGAGTGTCCCACAACGGTCACAGGTATTATCCGCGAGAACTTCTTCATTCGCGAGTCCCGTCTTACAACTCGGACAGTAGTTAATCGGGAGATCTTGCTCATAGGCAAGTCACTTTTTGAAAAGTTCGAGAAATATCCACTGTGTCCATTGATAATATCCTGGATCCGTCGTATCTATCTCACGAGACCAGTCATAGGAAAATCCGAGAGAGTGAAGTTGCTCCTTGAACACGGCGATATTGGCGGCGGTAGTCTGAGCTGGGTGAGTTCCTGTCTTGATGGCATAGTTCTCAGCAGGCAGACCGAATGCGTCCCACCCCATCGTGTGAAGCACGTTGAATCCACGAGCATGATAAAAACGTGAAACAATATCCGTTGCGGTATATCCCTTCGGATGCCCGACATGGAGCCCTGCACCAGATGGGTATGGGAACATATCGAGGATGTATTTCTTTGGCTTCAAAGCTCCTTGAGAAAGGAGCTGGCTCGCCGTAGGCGAGACTGAGGATTGGTTTTCGGATTGTCCCAATCCTCCCCCCTGCCCCCCTTTCTTAAGGGGGTTTAAAGACTTAAAAACCTTATTTTCCTCCCAGAATTTTTGCCACTTTTGTTCCAGTTCGGTATGATTGTACGGCATATATGAAAGTTATGAATGGCTCAAATATACGGAAAAACCGAAAAAAGACAATAAAAATCCTCCATTTCTGAAGGATTTTTGAATAATATGATTATGCAGCTGCAACAAGATTTACTACCCACTTCACTACTGAACCTGCGAGCCAGATAACGATGATACCGATAACTACCTGGATGAGGATAGTACGACCCTTCTTTACCTTCTCTTCTTCACCTCCAGCAGTGACAATCTGGAATCCGCCCCAGATACCGTAGACAACGGCAACAAGAGCGAGAAAGAGCATGGCTCGATCGATAAGTGTCTGAGCAGTTACATCCGCAGAGTTAGTTGAAGTTCCTTTGATAGTGACTTTATCTTCACCAAACGGTCCTGCAAGAGCTACTGAAACCGTAGTAAACATACCAATGAGAGAGTACATGAGATATTGAATTTTTTTCATAAAAGTAGAAAAAAGAAATAAATTGACTCGGCTATCATATCAAAAGCTGAATGATTTGTCAAAAAAATCGCAAAAAATCTCACATACTCTAAAAAAAGACGTGAGATTTTTTATTAAAGCTTCGACCGAAAGAGTGATTTCCACCGACCAAGTGGACTCGTTTCTAAGATTAAACTGCTACAGCACTTTCATCAAGTTCACCTACTGGAGTTGGAGCCGGAGTCTCAACTGCTACAGGAGCTTTTGCTTGAATCTGTGCCTTTACATCGAGAACGTATGGAAGAAGTGCCATGTACCGAGATCGTTTGATTGCTTGTGCAAGCTTCTTCTGATTTCCAAGAGTTGTACCAGAATAGTATCGTGGGATGATACGATTGTACTTCGTAAGATATTTCTTGAGAAGCTCTGTATCCTTATAATCAATGAGAGTGATGCCTGCGGCAACAATCGGACACTCTTTTTTCTTTTTCTGTGCCATAATTTAGGAAGGTTAAGGAGTAAAATCGTATTTATTAAAATTTGTTTCCATCAAGATCAGAAAAATCATCATGGTCTATCACATCTGGCGCATCAGCACCAGCTTCTGCGAAATCTTCACGTTTTGAGAGGAAGATAAGCTGACCAACCACGACTTCTGTCTTGTATAGTTTTGTTCCATCTTCACGATCAATAATTCGAGTTTTCAGATGACCTTCGATGTAGACGAGTTTTCCTTTTGTGAGGAATTGTTCTGCATGTTCCGCGAGCGGACCCCATGTAACACAGTTTGTAAACTCAGCTTCAGAGAGAGATTCTCCTGTTGCACTCTTGTAGTAATGATTGGTAGCTATAGTAAATGTTGCTACCTTTTTATCAGCTGCTGTTGTTTTTACAAATGGATCTTTGGTAACATTTCCAATAAGGATAACCTTGTTGATTGTTCGCATAAATAATATTTTTTAGTAAAAATTAGTCATCGATTCTGACAAACATAAAT
Source organism: Patescibacteria group bacterium (assembly GCA_036170735.1). Lineage (GTDB taxonomy): Bacteria > Patescibacteriota > Gracilibacteria > BD1-5 > UBA2023 > JABFSX01. The sequence goes on from JAVHPT010000034.1 coordinate 22,878, forward strand.
CGCCAGATATTTGTCTTAATATTAAATGCTTTGGATATGTTAGAGAAATCTCCTTTCTCACTTTCGAGAGTGTAAAGAAGATAATATCCTTTTTTCGATCCGTGGATATGGTACGCAAGCGCACGTTCTCCAGGATGATTGCTCGTGAGCACTTTTGCTCCAGCTATCTCAAGCTCAGATTCAATCCCTGCAATGAGCTCTTTTTGTTCATCTCCGGAAAGTTCTGGATTCAAGATCATCATGAGTTCGTATTGTCTCATAAGTTTCCTTTGGGTTAGATATCTTTTTCTGACCAGGAAAAAGAAGGAATTAAAAAGCATTTAAAAAAACGCTGGCGGAATTATAGAGAAAGAGGGAAGGAATGCAAATAAAAAGCAGAGAAAAGCAGAAATACAAAAAAGAAGACGTCATATTGCCAAAGCAAGACGATCGAAAAGCAATATTTTCTTTACGTAAAAATACGCGGGTGGCAAGTGAAAGAATTTGCCATGAAGAAAAAGATTTGGTAGGATAGAGTAAGTAGAAAATGCTTATTACATAAGTACTACAGTCTATAAATCGTTCACACCCATTTTCACTCCTTTGTCTCACACATTTTAGTACATTAGAATTTCTCTCTCATGGCACGCACAAAAAGATGAAAATCTCAAACTCTTACTTCCCTCTTCGGTACCATCAATGATGTAGAAGTGAGTAAGAAGCTCATCAAGAAACTGATGCAATATAATATGAAATACGAAGAGATCACTCATGTGGTACTCTCTCATTCGGAACGAGCCTTCCTCGATGCTCGTCTCATAACACTCGAAGAATACTACAAGGAAATACAAACCTCTAAGAAAAGTGAGATCGAGAATTTTTTAGCTTCAATTCCTGAATTTGAACTTTCACAAGCATAAATAAAAAACCTCCCATTCGGGAGGTTTTTTGAATATAAACCCTAATGGGCTACATAACTTTCTGGAGAGAATATCATATTCATTTTCTGGACGGTGAGGAGAATTTGTTTCAGCGTTGCTTCTGATAACGGCATATATTCAGGAACATTGTCTCTCTGCTGGAAGTCCATATGAAGCATCTGACAAGCCATCTGGGCTTGAGATTTTGTGAGTCAATTTACTATATCGCTCAATCTTTTATCTATCTCACTTTTATCTATCTCATCAGGAAAAGTAAAGCAATATATCTCATCAAGAAGATACTGATGCGGGTTTTGAAAGTTGGTAATCATAGTATATACATAAATAGTGATTTGCCAATTACATTCTCAGGGAAAGAAATCTCCACTTTTAATAGTGAGGATTTTTTGATACGAGAAATCTTTCTTAGACTTTAACTTAGCCTTAGACTACTTCACATCCTTGAAAGTATACTCAATATGCTTACGAAGTTGTTTGTCATACTTTTTGAGTTTGAGTTTTTCTCCAGCTGGGAGATTCTTTTTGTTGACAGCATAGACATAGTCTGTCCGTCCACCTTCTGCAGATTTACCAACTTGGTATGTACATTTACCTTTTGCCATAATAGAGAATATTAGATTCTTAGAAAACTGGACTTTTGAAAACCCAAGAATATTAGGATTGTATATAAAAATTCTATTTTGCAAGTTTGTTTTTGCTTTTTTCGGGGTTTTCCGTATATTTCCGAGGAAATCTAAGGCAATCAGCATCTGATTCTTATCTCATTTCTTGTCACTAATTCCTAATCCACTTACCCCATGTTTATCGATGAAGTTGTTATCACACTACGTGCAGGAAAAGGAGGTGATGGGATTATCTCTTGGCGACGAGAAAAATATATCCCAAAAGGTGGACCTTATGGTGGAGACGGTTGAGAAGGTGGAAATATCATCCTCCGCGCTACCACCCATGAGACAACACTTGTGAATTTCCGTCATCGAAAAGTCATAAAAGCGGAGGATGGGGAACGAGGTGGAACCCAGGAAATGCATGGAGCCAATGCACCTGATACGATTCTCGAGGTTCCTGTAGGGACGATCATCACGGATGCAGAAGATGGAACTATCCTCTGTGATCTCACTAAGCCTGGGGAAGAATTCATCATCTGTGAAGGTGGCCGTGGCGGATTCGGAAATGCACACTTCCCTTCCAGTACTCGTCAAGCACCAAACTTTGCTGAACTCTGAGATGTAGGTGAAGAAGAGACAGTGAAACTCGAACTCAAACTCGTTGCCGATGTCGGACTCGTTGGTCTACCAAATGCAGGAAAATCCACTGTTATCCAATCAATCACGAACGTAAAACCAAAGATAGCAGATTATCCTTTTACCACCATCATCCCAAACCTCGGCGTGATGGAGTGGAGAGATCATTCACTCGTTATCGAAGATGTTCCTGGGCTTATCGAAGGCGCAAGTGAATGAAAAGGTCTTGGGTTCCAGTTTCTCAAGCATATTGATCGTTGCCGTGTCATCATCCATCTCCTCGATGCAAGCCAGTGAGAAGAAGCCATCGTAGAAAACTACCAAGTGATCCGCGGAGAGCTCGAAAAGTGGAGTCCAGAAATGGCAGAAAAAGATGAGATCATCGTTCTCTCAAAAGCAGATATCATCGATCCTGAGATGCTCGAAGAGATGAGTAAATATTTTGAAAAGAAAACAGGAAAAAAGGTGGCTCTGACACTATCAGCAGGTGCCTATATCCGTGTAGATGAGCTCAAGGATCTTCTCATCAAAAAAATCCCAGAAGCAGAAAGATTCATAAATCCTGAAACTGGAGAACTCGAAAATACTGGAACTCCAGAGCCTCGAGTCTATGATCTCAAGAGAAAAGCTGATCCAAAAAGATATACACTCAAACGACGTGAAGATGGAGATTTTGATGTGTCAGGAGATCGTATCGACGAGATCGTCCGAATGACTGACACCCGCTATATCGATGGGGTCAATCGTGTCTATGACATCATGGAAAGGCTCGGTATCATGAGGAAAATCAAACTTATCGTGAAAGATGAGATGCTTAGCGGAAAATGAGGATTCTTCGAAGGAGAAGATGAGATCTCTATGCCATCTGTCTATATTTCCGGAAAGAAGTTTTCTCTCGAAAATGTGATATTTATGAGAGAAGGACGCGGGTAAAAAAAGAAAATCACCCCCGAAACTTATGGGCTTCGAGGTGATTCTTGGTATATATTTCCTGATAGATTCTATTGGTGTTTATCGAATACTCCAAGTCAGATTGCCCCATGAAGCGATGCAACTGCTTCTTTTTCGAGATCCATTCCCTTGATCTCATCAAGAGTAAACAAGCGAATATTCCTTCCGAATCCATCACCATCTCCAGAGATCACTTCGTCAAAATCTTGTAAATCAAGAGAGAATGAGCGAACCATCTCATATGTATTTGCCTTTTCATCATGCACTGGGTAAATACCATTTTCCATAACTTCATGAAAGACTCAGTTCATAGCATCATGAAATATAGTTCGAACACTTCGTCATCATTCAGTCACATGAAGTGGAATGATTATTGGTTCCGCGGAGATAAGATCATATATACTTTCTATGGAAATATTTTCATTACTTTTCAAAAGAGTATTAATATACTGTCCGCGGGCAATGGATACGAGCTGGAGAGCTTTTCCCTCTGAGATTCCTCCATTCTCGATAAATGGAATAATAAGTTGAAGTTTGTTATCCTTTTTCCCAAAGAGTACCAACTCCTCCAATACTTCTTCATATGCTGTTAATCCTGGTGTTTTGTCAGCACGTCCGGCAGGAAGTGTATATTTCCCAGCATCCGTTGGGGCTCATGCATAACGCTGAAGAAGTGAAATCCTCATTCCGTCTTTTGTTTGAATTTGAATTGCTCCAACACCTGAAAACAATATTCCCTCTTGAGTTTTATTACGAAGTTCTGTGACTGTAGGAAGTCATGGAACATTGATTTTATCATTTAGTCGAACAAATGACTGAGCTCAAACATTGATGGCAATCGGTCAGTCTCAATTCGACCCCTCAATAGAATCCGCTACATAAAATATCTCATCATACAAAGGGCCTGTTTCTTGGGTAAAAGAAGCACTTTCTGATTGAGTTCGTAACATATCCAGGAGTTGCACATATGCCACATATGTCTCTGTTTGCTCCATACGCAAAAGCTTTTCTGCATCAGCTTTTATAAGAGTCTGAACTCATGAAGCAAGAACTTGCTGAAGTCGTGGAGAAACAGGTGTTGATTCTCCAATTGATCATATATCAACTACTATAATATGAAATTAAATATCCACATTACTATATACCAATTACGTACTTAGTCAATATTTCTCACTAATTTCGGAAACTCCACTACTGCATCCCAAATGCGCTTTGCGCGCTTCCGTGGTTCCAATATAAGACGATAGAACCACTCAAGTCCGAGCTTCTGGATAAAAACGGGAGCTCTTTTCTGGAGCCCAAGGAGGAAGTCTATCGACGCACCAACACCAAGTCAAACCACTGGCTGTTCATCTGGGAGATAATTCCAAATATCTATAAGCGCTTTTTCCTGGGTTTTCATCCCAAGACACGAGAATACATACGAGATATGCTGGAGCTCGATAAGATGGGCAATCCCATCACTCATCATGTCTCACTGAAATATCACTTGCACCATAATACCAGGATACGTTTCTTTGAGGAGTTGTTTGAGATTTTGCTGAATGGTAAATTTTCTACTATCAAAGTCGCTCTTTACTTCGCTGACACGATTATCAAGGATGAGAATATGTTTACCTTCTTTTGCACTATATTCGAAGAGATCTCTTGTCAAATCACTCCCCTTGATGAGTTCACCATATCTTTCGGCAACTTCTTTTTTCTGAAAGAATACCCGAAGTCCCGCACGAAAAAACCCAATCCCCTCTTGCATCATCGCACCAACATAGAGCCCATTTCCATCGGGAGTAAGATAGGTTGCTCTTTGAAGGAAATCAAGAAATATCTCATCTCGACTTGCTCGAACAAAAATCTCAGGATTCGGGGTGAAAATGAGAATTTTCTTTTGTGGATTCCTGATAAGCTCAAGGAAATCTAAATATTTCCCTTTCCAGAGATGAATTGATAGGAATTGCATATATTATTGGTGACGACCAAAATCATCATCATATCGTGTAATGTCATCTTCTCCAGTATAGTCTCCACACTGCACTTCTACAATTACAAGAGGACTATCCAAAGTATTGGCAAGACGATGAAGATGCCTTGATGGGATATAACAACCCTCATTCTGACGGAGCATACGGATCTGCTCAACTTCTCCAAAATCAGGATCTCGGATATCAACCATTGCTACTCAGGCAACCACGGTCCAGTGCTCACTTCGTCTCTCATGTGATTGGAGTGAGAGTCGCTTTCTAGGATGTACGATGATCTTTTTTACCTTATAGAGTGGACTATCTTCCATGACATAATATACTCCCCATGGACGATTCCCCACCTCGAGATAGTTCCCTTCCGTGAGAATCTTTGGGAGTTCTGCAATCTTCGCCTCAAGTTCCTTTTCGTCTTGTTTATTTTTGAGTTTATTCACAAGATCCGAAGAATTATGGATCTTCGCTCCAAGTCCATCTACAATACGAACTCCCTCGGCACGAAGGAGAACTGCCTCAGGAATCTCGGAAGCAAATCGATCTCCTCATTTGGTGAAGATAATCTCATCATACTTCCCGCCTGCCTTTGCCTCATCAATAAGCATCTTGAGACTCGCACAGACACTTCCGTCCTGATCGATCGCGAGGAAAACTCGATCAACAGGTTTCAGGGATTTTACAACAGCCATACGGAAGTTCTCATCTTGGAAACTCTTCACTCACCGCTTCATCTCTGCTTGATGATCGTTATTGATGATGACCCAGAGCTCATCAGCTCAAGTTTCTGATTTTGAGAGCTCAAGACACTCAATGTGTCCTGGGTGAAGTGGATTCGCATACATCGATGTAATGGCAAGAGTTGTCATAAAGAAAAGTTTTAGAGATTAGGTTTTGGGAAGGATTCTAGCTTTTCCTGGAATTTTTCAAGAGAAAAGTCATTTGCTCTTACTCTACAGTTCTCATGAAGTGACTTCGCAAACTCGAAATTCATCTTTTGTACTCAATCCTTGATATCATTCACGGTGATATTTTCAGGAAGGAGAATACCTGTTTCCCCATCAATAACCGTTTCTCGAAGCCCTCATTCATCTACTCAAATAACTGGCGTTCCGCATGCCATAGACTCCACTGGGGACATCCCAAAATCTTCATCAATCGGAATATAGATCGTCGCAATGGCTCATCCGATGAGACGAATCAACTCATCATCATCTGGCGACTCCATGGCTGTTAAATTCTTTGCATTCTTGATTTTCTCGAGAATCATATTCTTCTCTGGATCATTTTTCCCATAGGTGAAAACGAGTTTCTTCTCTGGCATCTCGAGAAAAGCATCCACAACCATATCTACACGCTTTGGAGGAGAGAGGCGAGCGAAGGAAAGATAGTATTCCCGAAGTTCATGACTATTTATCTCATCTTTGGTTGTAAATCTCTCTACATCCGTCGGCGGATAGAGAATCGTGGAATCATATCCGCAAAATTCCTTGAGCCGAGCTTGCACATTGGCAGAATTGGTAAAGATCGTGTCAAACTTCGCAAGATATGTGATATATGTATGAGCAAAATAATCAAACGACTTCCCGATAACCGAACGAACAAACCGCGGAAATCTCGCAAGATAGCGCGCACGGAAGTCAAAGAGATACCGTGGCGGTGTGTGACAGTAGTATACTTTCTTGGCATCACTCTTGACGTGCCGAAGTGCACTGAGACAATCCCCTGAGAAGATCACAATGTCATAATCTCGGAGGATTCGAGCCTTCCAGAAAAACCTCCACTTCAGGACTAGGTGACGGATTCCCTTCTTGAAAACTGGTTTCCCAAGAGAGATAATATTCCCTATAAAACCGAGTTCTCGCGGATCAAAACTTCCCTCACTAAAAAATCCAGATATAAGGTCAGCTCCGAGCGACTTCGCCATCAGGGTCACGAGCCGCTCCCCTCCCCCACGGTAGAGGAATGAATCATGGAGAACGGCGATTTTGGGCGAGCTCCTTTGTAAAGGAGCTGTCTGAGTTTGCGAGGACTGAGGATTTCTTTTCTGTTCTTTCATGCGAAAAGAATATTGAATTTTGAGAGGAAAACAATAGAATTTGAAAGCAAACCTTAAATATGCCTATGTTTTTATTAAAAAAATATGAAAATTATTATTCTTGTCATATGAGTAACTGCAGCAATTTTGATGTGAATAATATTTCTAGCATTATTCACAAAAGAAGAGTCAAACAAATGCCCTATTTATATTGATTGTATGCCTTGACCAGGCAGGGATGCTTGTAGTATTCCACTCGGATGTGAATGAATAACTCATACAGTACAATAAAATGTCTACTGTAAATAAAGTTGCCATCATCGCCGACTGGCTCATCGACTTCTGATGAGCAGAACTCGTTCTCTCGCACCTCTTGGAAATGTTTCCTGATGCGGATATCTATACGAGCGTCTGCTATATGGAGCACCCGATGTTGAAGTGAAGGCGAGTATATACGAGTTGGTTACAACGAGTCCCGTTTTTTAACCGCCGACACAAGCTCGCTGGGATCCTTCGTCCGTGGGCATTTCGGAGCTTTGAT
>JAVHPT010000034.1:30641-40293 GCA_036170735.1 Patescibacteria group bacterium
CCGCCGACACAAGCTCGCTGGGATCCTTCGTCCGTGGGCATTTCGGAGCTTTGATCTGTCAGGATATGATGTCATCATCTCTTCGAGCTCAGCTGAATCGAAGAATGCAAAGTGAAGAAAGTGGACGAACGGAAAATGACCGATCCATATTTGCTACTGTCACACACCGATTCGCTACTATTGGAGCCATTATGAAGAATATAGAAATATGATGGAATTTGGTTGGCTGAATCCGATTGCAAGACTCACGCTTGACACCTTAGTTGGTTGGCTAAGGAAACTTGACTATGAAGCTGTGCAAAAAGTAGATTATTTCATCGCGAACTCAGAAAACACGGCAAAAAGAATCAAGAAATATTACAATCGGGAAAGCGAGGTGATATATCCTGGAGTAGACAGTTTTACAGAATGACAGAATAACAGAATAACAGAATATAATAAAATCTGTGAAACTGTAAATCTGTGAAACTGTAAATCTGATTATTACCTCGGGATTGGACGTTGTATTCCATATAAGAAGTTTGATCTCCTCGTTGATGCATTCAATGCAAATGGGAAACCTCTTATATTGGTAACCAATACTGATAATCTCCTCTATCGCAAACTCCTTGCGCGTTCCAGTCCAAACATAACATGGAGACTCAACATCTCACGAGCAGAGCGGAATGAGCTCTATGCAAAAGCTCGAGCTTTTCTCTTTCCTCCCGAGGAGGACTTCGGACTCGTACCAATCGAGGCCATGACGAGTGGAACGCCCGTGATAGCGTATGGCAAGTGATGAGCAGTTGAGACGATTGTAGATGGAGAAACAGGAGTCTTTTTTACTCCTCAGACTCCAGAAGCACTAAATGAAGCGATAGAAAGATTTGAGAAGATGAGGTGGGATAGGGAAAAGATCAGGGAACGAGCAGAAGAGTTTTCGAAGGAACGGTTTCAGGAAAGGATTTTAGAATTTATAAAGAATCATGACTAAATCACAAGAGGATGTCTCTCCTCTCATCTCGATACTGATTGTGGCCTACAATCCTGGAGTGTATCTAAAAAATACTCTTCGAAGTTGTATCAACCAATCATATAAAAATACTGAGATACTCATACTCGACAATGCTTCGAGCGAAGATATCTCTGAAAGTATAACAGGATTACAGGATTACAGGATTACAGACAAAAAAGAAACATGAAATGAAACACTTTTTACGCTCTGTGAAACTGTAAATCTGTGAAACTGTAAATCTGTGAAACTCATAAAAAGTGAAACAAATCTTGGTCCGTATTGATGACTCAATCTACTCATCGATAAAGCAAAGTGAGACTATATCGCTATACAAGATCATGATGATATCTGGCATCCAGATAAGCTAGAAAAACAACTCATATTTCTCCAATCACATCCAGAATATATTGGTTGTGGTACTAGTACGATTATGTACTATGAATCGGATAAGAAATATTTTGAGTATTTTCTCGAAGAAGTGAATTACTACACTATTCATCCTTCACTTATATTTCGAAATACGCACCAATTTTACTATGATACTACTACCGAATATATGTGTGATGCTTACTCTCTCAAATATAATCTCTGTCATGGAGATAAAAAGATATACAATCTCAAAGAACAGCTTACTCTTCATCTCATCAAAGTAACAAGCGCAAACTATAGCTATAGATGGTATACTCTTTCATGGAAAAATATACAAAGAGCGTATGAACTTCATCCTTTCTGATATGCAACGCTGACAACAGGATGGGAACTCATGAGGAAACTCGTCTATCCAGCCCTCAATACTCTCAGTCTCTGAGCATGGATAAATCCAATCGAACGAATACCATTCCGAATGATGGGGAAGAAAATAAAAACCACCCAGGGGAATGAGTGGTGGGAGGAGTATCTCAAAAAAATAAATCACTAACAATGAACTATATAAGGGATTTATAGAGGTTCTCATACTTTCGGACCATCGTTTCCTGTTTGAATTTCTCATCGAGAGAGATAGTAAGATTTTCTCGATTTTCGAGCATATATTCGAATCATTTTTGCAAATCTTCCTTATCTTTGTATTTTGCTATATATCCGTTTGTTTTATGTCTCACGAGTTCCGGAACTCACCCGATATCGAAAGTCAGGACGGGACATCCACAAGCAAGACTTTCAGCAATTACAAGCCCGAAACTATCTGCGAGAGTTGGGTAGAGGAATATATCCGCCGCATTGAAATAATCAGCCATTGCATCACTCTGAATCCATCCAAGTTCCCAGAAATTATCAGAAGTCTTGTTTTCCTTATGATTTCAGACAGTTACAAAAAATAGTTCCTTATTTGACTCGTATTTTTTTGCCATATCCTGAACAAAATTTAGTCATTTGAGATTGCTTTTGTTTCCGCTTCCAGCTATAGAGATGATGATTTTTTTGTCTTTTGGGAGTCCAAGTCTCCTTCTTGCTTCCACCCCGTCTTTCTTATAAAATATATTTGTATCTATCCCGTTATAAATGGTTCTCGTACTATTGTGTCCGATGAGTGGGTCATTTTTGATTTTGTTCATTGCCCAGTCTGAAACTCCAATATATTCTACATTTGAACGGGTGAATATTTCTTTCCTTTTAAGGTAGGACTTGTGGGTTTTGTAGGGAAAATATAAACTATGCTCATCGTTTCCTGATATAATCCAATCATCATGGATGGTTATGATGACCTTCTTTGTTTTACTAAGTTCTGGTAATATACTCCAATCGTAATATCAACCTTGGATACTGTGCAGATGGATCACATCAATATCTTTGTAATAAGGAAGAGATTGAAGATATTGCAAATTTATATAACCAGGAGTCATCCAATCAAAGAGAAAATTGAGTCCGACTGCGAGTTTGTACCGGAGGTTTTTGTACAGCCATGAATCTCGGGTTTTATAAATACCGACAGTTTTTTTATCCTCGCCAAAATTGTACCCAACGATCGTATGATAGTCAAATCGTTCCGGATCCAATCACTCGGCAATCGTCTTTAGGAGCTTCGCAGACCCGGTTCGTCCAGCGATGAGGTTTATATTGAGGATATGAAGTTTGGGCATTATTGTTTGTTTCAAAATATAAAAAGTATCTTCATAATGATATTTTTTACTTTCAGTATATCTAAAAAGATTGATGTCTTGTAGAGAAAATGTTTGAATGGATATATTTTCATTCCTTTTATAAAGAAGCCCAGAGCTTCTCTATTTTTTCATTCCAAAGCACTTATTTTGCTTCGTACTATATTTGATAGATATAATGCTTCTTTTGGATAGGCATCTTTGAAGAGACTATAAACAAATATCATTTGTTCCAATCATCTTTTGAAATTCTTCGGTGATGAACTATTATTCTCATGAAACCGATAAATAAGAAGTTTTTTCTTGGTATGGTATACGATTGTCTCGGGGAATATATTGAGCCAGAACACAAAATCAAACGGTATAAACATTTTATCGCCATTATATTCTTCAAGATCGATATTTTCCGTGTATCTGAGAAGTTCTTTTTTAAAAATAACATTTCCAAATGATCGAATAGGCGTTTGTATTCACATAATCATTCCCCCGATCGTATACTTTTTCTTTCCTTCTTTTTGGAAAAATTCCGGAGTAGATATGGATAATATCTCTTTTGTCTTATTTGTATGGTCACAAAAACTTACGCCAGTTGTTACAACTCATACATCGTGATATTTTTCAAATATCTTCATTTTCTCTTCCAAATTATTCGGAGTATACATATCATCTCCCTCAAGAAAAGAGATGTATTGACTCTCTGGATTTGCTTGTTTAATGAGAAATTTCATATTTTCTGCTAATCCCTTATTTGGAGAGTGGTGCCAAGCTCTAATTTTATTAGGATACCGCGCAACATATTCTTGTATAATCTCCCAACTTGCATCATCGGGAGAATCATCTCCAATAAGAATTTCCCAGTCGGTGAAAGACTGAGCAATAATAGAATCAAGAGCTGATCTTGTAAACTTTTCTTGTTTGTAGGTGGTATGAATGATGGAAATGAGAGGCATTTAGACGATTTTACGAAATTTGAAATATATGCTTTTTGGGAAGATAGCGTTTCCTAACCATCTAATAGGAGATAAAATTATATAAAAAGGGTAGATTAATATTTTTGACTTTATTGAAAATAAAGCAGCTTCTTTTATAAAAAAATAATTTAATAAATTTAATAAAAGTGGTGGAGTTATCTCAGTTTCTCCGCGTTGGTTAAGTAAATCTCCTCTTCTTAATGAGTATCAAAGAGTTATATTTTCAAAGAATTTTAACCCATAAGACTCTGTAAGTTGAAAACCATATTTGGACATAACTTTTTCCAATTCATTGTCACGAAACATTCTTACATGATGCAATACATCCCAATATCTATTATTTATACTCAATAATCTCTCCTCTGATTTCCAATATGGAACTTCTATTATAAATTCTCCTCATTGTCGTAATACACGAGTAGCCTCAGTTAAAACAATCTTTAAATCATCAACATGTTCAAGTACATCAAGAGAGTGGAGCATATCGAAATATCCATTTTCAAATGGAAGACTTATACCATTCACTAAAAGAAAAGTCTTATCTGGAAATTTTTTCTGACATGTTTCAATATTAGATATTTCTATATCAATCCCGATTGTTTGATGTATTGAATTATATATTCAATGTTTGTTATTTATAGTACCGCAACCAATATCTAGTATCTTCATATAAAAAAGAAAGTAAGTAAAATATAAAATATAGTTACCGGGAATTAGCAACATTCTTTAGTATAAATTTTCTCCACAAAAAAGACAAAGTTTCATAAAATCACATCTTTTTAAGTAAAGTGGTATATATATAATATATTACAGAGAATATCCACTTATAGGATATTAATATATAGGGTATAGGGTTTTTAATCTCATATTTCCATAACATTCATATGTTCATAGAAGCCCATTTATTATAAACTTTAATAAATTTCCCAGCAGATAATGAGGTCTCTATATTTCGTTTTTTTATAAGAACTTTACCGATATTTTCAACTATCATTCATTCAAGAATAGCAAATGTGTACAAATAATTATCCCAAACAATTCCATTTTGAAAAGATCACATTTTTTGGTATATATACTTCTTAAACATTATTCAAGGGGTGCAAAATTGAAACTTATAAAGATAGCAAGATTTTATCTTTTTATATTCTGTTTCAGTCTTCCAAAATGAGATAGTATCTCCTTTTTTATCAATCATCTCTGACCAACATCCAAGCAATACTGTAGACTTATTTTTATAAAAATGGTCAATTTGATTTTGAAATCTTTGAGGTAACGAAATATCATCACTTTCCATGATAGCGATAAATTCTCAAGAGGCAATTTTCATACAGTCATTCAAATTAGCTATAATACCCCTGTTTATTTTATTATCCAAAAATATAATTCTTTGATCCTGTTTTACATATTTTTGTATGATTTCTTTTGATTTATCATTTGATCAATCATCGGAAATAATAAACTCAAAATCAGCAAACGACTGACTAAGAACACTTTGAATTGCTTCATCTAAATATTCTGCCGTATTATAGACAGACATTATACAAGAAAGAGTTTTCATATTTTAAAAAAAGAGTTTTCTCCAAATGTTGGATAAATATTGATACACTCATGCTTGTCTTAATAGATTGGTTGTATAGTAATAAAAAAGCATCCAAACATGTGCGTAATATATCTTTACATATTGAGATAGCGTCCATCGGATCCCCATTTGTTTTGCCTTATCTTTTTTTATTTTTAATGATATTGTAATAAGTTTTAAAAGATTCTTTGTAGAAGTATTGGTAGTATGTGTTCTACGATGAATAAGTGGTTCTATAATATTTCCAACTCAAATTCCATTTAATACCCTGTCAAGATAGAAAATATAATCCCATGCTAAACCTCATGAAAATCATCAAGTGTCTCAAAGAATACTCTTTCTAAACATTATTCATGGTGTAACAAATGGCACCTCGAACCATACATTATCAATAATTTCTTTATGTGTTTCTCTTGTTTTCCAGATACGAATAGGATGTCCATCTTGATCCATCATTAATCACCATGACCCAGCAAGTCAGATAGTTGGATTTGCTTTAAAGTACTCAATTTGTTTCTCAAATCTATTTAAAACTGATACATCATCACTCTCCATAATAGCAATAAATTCTCATCTTGATATATCTAAACATTCATTGAGATTATCAACTATAGTTCAACGATTTTTCTTATTATCGAGAAAGATAATATGTGAATCTTGTTTCGCATATTTTTGTATTATTTCTTTTGATTTATCGGTAGAACCATCGTCAGAAATAATGAACTCAAAATCAGTAAATGTTTGGTTTAAAATACTCTCAATACATTCTTCCAGATATTTTTCAGTATTATAAACGGACATTATACAGCTTATCTTTGGCATTATCTATAAATATTAGAAACTAAAATTAAAGCCTGTTCAATATTCTCAATACTTGTTCATTTCATTTCTACTGAATAAAATCAATCATATCATTGTAATAATTTAACAACTTTGCTGTGCTCTTTTCTATCGGTTATAACCTCAAGATACGGTTCGGATATATGAAAATGAGTTATATGATTCCTAGCTTCATTTATAATATTTAAATCTTCATTATTTGTAATTATTGTTCATAAATCAAGATGGAGTTTTATTCAAGGATTATTTATTTTTTTTATAAAATCTAAAGTTTCTCTCGTATTGCACATAAAATTTCATCAATATATCTCAGGATTAGGTTCTATGCAGATATACACTCATTTTTTAGTTGCATAATCTCATATTTTTCTGAAGAAATCAGTTGCAATGTCTATAGCTTCTTCCTTTGAAATTCCTTCATAAATACGATTCTTCGGAGATCAGAAAATGAGTGATTTTATTCATAAATCACTTCAGAAATCAATAAGATCAACTAAATAATCGAATAACTGTTCATTTCATTCTTGGTCAAACAATCTTAATTCAGATTTTCAAAATAACAATGATTGCATTGCTATAGATTTGATATTGTATTCATCCAAATTATTTAAAAAATCCTTTTTTTCTTGTTCATTTGCATCTAGAAAATTATCAAAAACTTTAGGAGGGGCTATTTCTAGTCAGGTAAATCAATATTTTTGCATCAATTGATAAACCTGTTCATTGTTTTGTTTGTCCCACGCGATATTTGATATGGCTAATTTCATGATTTTTTATAATTCGAGATAAAGTTTCGTAATTGTTCTAATACTTGATTTTTGGTGTACATATAATGATTTCTTCATCAGAAAATTTCATAATATTTTGTTTTATAATCATACATTACGGGTTTTTCTATATTTGCTCAAGTAGCAATTCATTGAAAAAATTCATTTATTATTTCGGATGTCTTAATGGGTTCGGAATTGAAATTCATTTCTTTGATATTTCAGTTGATGACTGTCTGGATATCTCTCCAGATATTTCCTAAATAGTAGTATTGAAAACTGCAATTGGGGATAATTTTATCCACTTGATTATTGTTCAATAAATCAAAAATAACATTCTTTTTCAGATTATTTCAGAATAATCCTGGAAGTCTGATTATGTTATGATTCTCAAAATTATTTTTGATAAAGTTTTCCAGATATATCCTATTTTTTCCATAGGCATGATGAGTATTTTCATTTAATGAATCAAGATTGAAGTTCTCATCAACATCTATTGGATTCGGATAAACATCTACCGTCGAAATCAATACGAATTTCTTAGTATTAACTTCTTTTAGATTCTCAATGAGACTGTTTATTCACTGTAAATCTTCCTCAGGATTCTGATTTGCCCACCATTTTACAGCTTTTACTCAAGCACAAACTATCAAGTCATATTTCTTTCATTTTATATTCTCAATGTTTTGAGAACAGTATAAATCATCAAATTTATACTGTTCTAATAAGTTGCTTCAAACAAATCAGGTGTATCAAATGAGAGCCGTTTTCATATGAATTAATTGTTATTTAAAAAGAAATCTTCTATTTCATAAATAGTATTTATTTTCCCAGAAAAAATAGTTATCAAGGAACAATTATTTCATAAATCATACTTTTTTATAAAAGTTGGTCTCGCATCATCGCTTTCTGTACTGGATAAAACCACTTTTGTTGTAAATAATGATTTATCATACTTGATTTCTATATCATCGTTTAAAAATTCCTTTGTCAGTTCTATCATCTTGGAAAAATTCGTTTCAGGGATTCAATACAGATTTTTATTTTTCAGAAAATTAGGCGTATCTTCATGGCATTCCTCATGGGGTGTATATTTTACTGAAGATAATGAGAATTTTCATCCAAGTCAAAAAGGCATTACTGAGAAAAACTCTCAATCCATAATAGTCAGTCAATAATTTCTGATATTTTTACTCACATCGCATAAAACCATTTCCGTTAATTCATATTTAATATCTATTTTTGGCACTCAAAAAAGTAGATTTACTTTATTTATTCATTCATAAGTGGCATTAATGACATTTTTTGCCTTAAATTTTCTATCATTATTTGAACTGGATATTGTTATTCAATCCTCTTCTTTTTTTATGTGATCAACTTCATAATGATAAAAGGAATCTATATTTGATCTTCTATTTATTTCCTCCTTCATAAAATCCCTAATTTTGATTGCATCGAAAGCATATTCCAATGTCTCATAAGCCTTATCTACTCATTTTTTAAAAAACATATTCTTGTCAATTTCTTTACATGGAATTCATAATTTTTCACAAAAAAGTTCAAATTCAATCGAATTTGTCTTGCTTCATTTTTCTGCTATCGCATATATTTTTGTGAAGTTTTGGTTTATGGCGAATCCAAAATCATTAACGAATCTGTTGAAATATTCTTTTGTTTTCAGAGCCGTACTGAAACTCCTTGGATAATGGTATCAGTTATGGACCCGGGCTTGATTTATATATGAAGCTTTCGTGAAAGCATCTCATTCTTTTTCTAATAAACATATTTTATATCACCTATTTCACAAGAATCTTGCCGCATGCATTCCATAAAATCATGCTCATATGATTATGTAGTCGTAAGTATTTTTCATTTTTTAGAGTTTACTTAAATATTCTCTTAATCCTTCCCTCCAATCCCTCATCTTAATCGAACTATTATTATTCATCTTACTAAACTTCGGTCGCTGAGCCTTAGTTTTGTATTCTTCGCTCGTACAAGGAATAAGATTTATTTCTTTGCCCGTTATCTTAAAGATTTCGTTTGCGAAGTCAAACCAGGTTATACCATTTGGAGGAGTTTCGCCCGATAATTGGAGAATATTTCCTCGGAAATCCTCGATATTTTCTATAATTTCTCCAAGAGCATTGGAGAGATCTCGAGTGTATGTGGGCGATCAGAATTGATCGTTTATGACTGTAAGTTCATTTCTTGTTTCTGAGAGCTTCAACATCGTATTGACGAAGTTTTTGTAAACCCCTTTTTGTTCCCCCTTATCAAGGGGATTATATGGAACTCACCCATAGAGCCAGCTGGTTCGAACTATGATGGAATTTGGATGAGTTTCCTGAGCCAGTTTCTCCCCGAGATACTTACTCATCCCATAAGCTCCGATAGGATTACAA
>JAVHPT010000035.1:153-13269 GCA_036170735.1 Patescibacteria group bacterium
GCAGCTTGGAGATGGTACTACTAATAATTCTTCTACCCCTGTGGATGTCTCTTGATTGATGTCAGGCATGGTTGGGGCTACGTCAGGAAATTTCCATACGTGTGGAATCACAACATGATGAGGAGCGAAATGCTGGGGGTATAATGCTTATGGGCAGCTTGGAGATGGTACTACTAATAATTCTTCTACCCCTGTGGATGTCTCTTGACTATCATCGGGTGTCATAGGGATTACGACAGGAGATTTCCATACGTGTGGAATCACATCATCATGAGGGATAAAGTGCTGGGGAGATAACCTTTCTGGGCAGCTTGGAGATGGTACTACTTCAACAGGAGCAACAACAACTCCAGTCTCAGTTCTTTCAAGTGTTTGAGGATCTCCTATAAATATATTTACAGCCCAAACTCGTGAGACATCTTGTGGAACACAACCAGCAAATACAAGTATCAATACTCCATCATCAAAGCTGACCTTTACTCAGAACTCAACAGATGGTGGAACTACTTGGGTACCAACTTCAAAATCATGGACATATAGCGGGACAATAGGAGAATGTAATTATTCATGTGTAAATGGGTATAGTTGGAATGGAAGTAGCTGTGTACTATCATGAACAGGGATATTATCTTCTCCAACATGAACAGGGATATTATCTTCTCCAACGATTGTATCACCTACTGGAACCATCAACACCAACACCCCTATCTACTCATGAAGTGGAGGAAGCTGAGCAATACGTGTAGAAATTCAAACCGTAGTAGGAACACTGATTGCAAGTGGAGCAAGTACTTCGACTGGCTATAGTCTCACTCCAGTATTAGCATTAAGCGAGGGACTGAATACATTCCTCGTCACAGGTTATGATAGCCTCGGAATGTCAGGAACAACCGTAACAGGAACCGTAATCGTGGATAGTATAGCTCCTGCTAACCCTATTATCCTTTCTCATGGATCTGGAGCTGTCGTCCAATCTCAGAGTTTTACTCTTACAGGAACTGCTGAGAGCGGAAGTACTGTAAAAGTAACTGTTTCATCTGGGAATATCTATTCTGGACTTGCAGATACAGCATGAAATTGGAGTATACTCGTAAACTTCCCCCTTGGTATCGTTTATCCAATATTCACAGCTACGGATACCATAGGGAATATGAGTACTGGAGTAACACTCACAATGACAGTAACGAACTCTGGTAGTACCACATTGGTCTCAACACCATTCGTTACATCTCATACATCTGGAATGAGTACAGCAATATCGGCAGTAACTCTATCAGGAACAGCCACAGTATGAAATATTGTAAATATCTACTCATGAACTGTCCTTCTATCATCCGCTCAAGCAAATATATATGGAATCTGGGCAACAACTGTTAATCTCATCTCTGGACAAAATACACTTACTCTCTACGCAACTGATACTTTGGGAAATAGGAGTTATTCAATAGGGCTCACTCTCTACTTCACTGGATTAGTATCATTCTCAGGTATAACTATCACGAGTCCTATCAGTAGTGGCACATATTCTTACAGTAATATTGTTGCAAATGGAAAATGAACACCTGGAAATACACTCGTTGTTTCCACTCCTTCTGGAACAATATCAGGTCTCATAGATGCAACTGGATCTTGGAGTGTGCAGATTACTCTAGTCACATGAACTAATACACTTACTTTTTATGAAAGAACTCCTGCAGGAATCCTTTCGTCAGGACTTAGTCTAACTGTAACGTATAACCAAGGTGGCGGTGGCACAATAAATCCATCAACCTATAATATTACACCTATTGGTTCATACATCCCATCAAAAAATGACCTATCTGTAGTAGACCATAGTCGTCTCGATCAGCTCCCATCTGATAGTGTCTGTGCGCTTGATGAACATGTAAAACTCAACAGAAT
The DNA here is from genome assembly GCA_036170735.1 of Patescibacteria group bacterium. Classification (GTDB taxonomy): domain Bacteria; phylum Patescibacteriota; class Gracilibacteria; order BD1-5; family UBA2023; genus JABFSX01. Next base: position 2,056 of record JAVHPT010000035.1, read on the forward strand.
CATTACTACCGATATCACAGGAATTTGGGCCGAAGGATATGTTCGTACTCTCATCCGTTTCTGGGTAATAAAGAATACAGAAAACTTTTACCCAAATAAATCCATTACCCGTGGTGAATTCCTAGCTCTTGTTGTCCGTTCTCTCAGATGTAATTATGCCGTCGATGAACTCGATGCAGCAAGCACGACATCATTTAGCGATGTACCTGAAGGTCATTTCGCCAATAAGTATCTCGCTATTGCAGAACAGCACGGATGGCTCCCAAGTAATATCAGTACACGATTCCGTCCTGATATATTCATCACACGAGCTGAAGCAATAGACATTGTAAGATGAGCAACTGGACTTTCTGATGCAACAGGAGTTGATGGATTTAGTGATATCTCACGCCTCTCAGCGGATATTCAAGATGCAATATTGACAGCAGAAAAATACGATATCGTCCATGGTATACAACGACTCGCCAATTGGTATTTCTATCCAAACAATCCCCTCACACGAGCCGAGGCAGCAAAGATTATTCAGAGAACGTTTGTGAGATAGAATATTTCCTTTGTTTCCTATCAAACTTACATATACTCTCAAATAGTTTTATTCTAAAGATCTTCTCATGAAATCACTTTTTATAAAAATCCTACTCTGAATATTGCTTCTCGTTGTAGCAGGAGGAAATTATTCGTTAGCCGTTGCAGGATGAGAAACTCCAGCAGCAACAGAAACTCAACATTCCAGCACTCCATCAGCAGGATTGGGAGCAGATCCAACAACTGGACGTCTAGATTGGAATAGCATACAATCTGTGTCCAATTTAGATGCATGATGACCAACAACAATCATAACAAGTGAAAAAGTTCCTTGAGCAGTTTGTACATGCGTTGCTCCATGAGCACAAGACAATGTTCCTTGAGATGGTGTTGGTCCTGTATTGCCATGAAAATGAGAGGCAGCGTGTGGTGATATTACAACCCGTAAATATAAATGTATTGTTCAACCTGGTCTTCAATGATTCCAAAACGTATTTGCCCAGATTATCCGTACTATCGTCTATATCGTCATGTTGCTTGGAGTACTGGCGGTTGTTGGACTTGGAATTGCTTGGGCATGGGCAGGAGGAGATGATGTGAAGATGAAATCCTCCCTCAAGCATTGGGCAATCAATGTTCTCATTGGTCTCACGATTCTCTTTCTCTTCCGATATATACTCGCATTCCTCGCTCCTTGGATATACAAATAAGAAAAGCTCCTTGAGAAAGGAGCTGTCGAGCCTGTGAGACTGAGGATTGGTTTGCTAAAGCCAAATCCCCATTATTCACCCTACATCCAAATAGTACCTCCTTCGCTTCGCGAAGGGATGCAACTCAGAATGACGGGAAAGTACAAATAAAAAACCTCCGAAATATTTCGGAGGTTTTTTATTTCTTAACTTTTATCTTTTACTTTTTACTCTTTATCTATCCCAATATCACGCATCCCGTCTTTTCACTTGAGAGATCGGATTCTTTGAGTCTATATTTTGCGAGAAATGTCGTATCAGCGAGTCCGAGTATGTGCCCGATTTCCTGTGCCGTATCACCATAAGTCATAAGAAGCCTTGGTTCTACTTTTTCAACCACTTGGTGCATAGACTTGGCTCCTGGCATAACGAGAACATCCACACTTCAGAGAAAGTCGAGTGCTTCAGGAGAGATATCAGTGAGAAGTGTTGGGATATACACCACCCAATATCATTCTGTTCGGAAGTGGTAGAGCTTCTCATCATTTCGCTCAAATGCGTACATGAGACATCCGCTCTTTTCATATTCTCCAGGAATTTCGATAGTCAGTGTATCAAGCATGACTGAATCAGGAGAAAGAATTATCTCTTTTTTTTCTGAATCAAGAGTAACGGTATTATCTTTGAAAGTGAAATCCATAGTGTAATAAATAATGAATAGTTAGATTCTGGTGAGCGATAGTGATAGAATGAAGTCTCTTTTTGTTATTCTTCCGAAGCGAGAACCTCTCTTTTGAGAGCAGAAATAGATTCTCGTACCGAGAATGATAACGAAGCATATACCCTTGTGGTACAAAAACAGAAACCTTTCTACCTACTATCACTTTTTACATAAAATGTATATTTCTTTCGATAAAACCAACAACATCGGGTTTAACAAATATCTTCCGAAGTTCCTCAAGAGTGAACCATTTATATCCGATAAATCGTTCTTCTTTTTGTGGTTTTGGTTCAGATTTTCCGCTATATTTTACGAGAAAAAGGAATACATCTTTGTGGATCATAGGAGATCCTTCGATATGCGAAGCGATAAATGAATAGTTGATCTTATTCATGAATTTGATGATATGCAGCTGACCGACGGACAATCCTGTCTCTTCGGATATCTCACGTAATGCCGTCTCTATTGCCTTCTCATCTTCTTCAATATGTCACTTAGGAAGGACATACTCGAATCCTCAACGCGCCTTCTTACAGGCAAGCATGAGAATATGGATTTCAGATCAACTTTTTCTATACACAATACCGCCAGCACTCTTTTCATGAAGTTCTGTCATAAACAATTGATAAAAGCTAAAGAAGAGTATATGTATATATTAAAAAAAAACAAAAAAATCCACAGAGGAAAAGTTGCTTTTTCTCTATTTTTTCATACGCTGAGGCAGTTAAAGAGTTCACTAACCTTCACTCCACCATGCGATTCCGTATCAATACCGACACATTTCGTAAAGCTATCGAAGCAACCAGCCATGCAACCAGCACAGGAAATCTCACTCCAATCCTTGAAAACATCATGATTGATGCACAATACAAACGTGTTGTCCTTACGGGAAATAACATGGAAATGGCGATTGAATATATCATCGAGAAGGATGTTGATGTTGAAGTAGAAGGGAGTTTTACGCTTTCGTCAAAGTTCCTGACATCATATATCACCCTCGTGCAAGACAAAGAGATCACTGTTGAACTCGAAAAGTGAGGGAGTGTTTCACTCAAAACGAAGAGTAGCCAGACAAAATTCAAGTGACTTGAACCAGACAAATTCCCTAGCATCCCAACAATTCCCACACTCACTTCCCTACCTGTCGAAGCAGGGGATATCAAAGCGGCTATTGAAAAAACTCTTTTTTCAACAGCCAATAGTACAGTTCGCCCAACACTTGCAGGTATCTACATGCGAAGCAAAGACGGCGTTCTCTATTTTGCATCAACAGATAGCTTCCGTCTCTCAGAGTTCCGCATCACCACTGAAACAAACACCACTCAATCTGAGATTATCATCCCAGAAAGAGCCGCTGCAGAACTCTCACACCTTATCAATGAAGATACAAAGGTTGTAGAGCTTTTTACGTATGAATCCCAGCTTCTTGTAGTACTTGGACCTATTCGTCTTACTTCCAGACTCCTTTCTGGAAAATTCCCTGATTATGAGTCATTTTTTCCAAGTGAGTACAAAAGCAAATCCACTGTGCTTCGTTCGGAATTTATCAATGCCCTCAAGCAAGCCAATCTCGTTGCACGACAGAATAACTACAATACCAAAATCCGTTCCAAACATGAAGGTTCCATCGAGATATATACAGGAGATACAGAAATCGGAGCAAGTAGCATCAGTATCTCTGGATCAGTCGAAGGACAAGAGGATATTATCGGCGTCAATAGTGAATATATCCTCCAGGTTCTTTCAGTTATTCGCGAGGATTATGTGAGCTTCGAATACAAGAACCCTCTCTCTCCGATTGTTATCAAGTGAGTTCCAGCAGAGAACGGAAGACAATCCTACCGTCACCTCATCATGCCACTCAAAGTATAATCCTTCCTATTATTCTGTAATAATACAAAAAGTGACTCGTCTTCTATCTTTCTTTATTGCAAAGGGAAATACCAAGATCATAAAAGTCAATCTTAATCTTTTATTCATGTTATACAACTTATATAAAGTCAAACAATATAAGAAGATAGTGTTCATGATTGCGGTTGGAATACTAGTAATACTATGATTTATATATAAAGAAAGGATTAATAAATTTACATTCTCATTGATGAATTGTAATTCTTGAGAATGGGTAGTAGTAAATGAATGTACATGTGAATATACTTGTACATCAGAACGTTTTTATACAACATGTGTCAGAATGTGTCCAAATTTAGAATAGAAATTATTTAGCTTCATACCTCACGATAACGAAAATCCGTAATAAATACTATTAAAATTCCTATGTTAAATCAACTCGAAACCATCCAATCCTCTATCCTTTCTTACTTACCAGAACTCAAGACAGAAAACGAACTCATCGAATACCGTAACCAAATCCTCGGGAAAAATGGCGAACTCACGACAATCCTAAAGGGACTCAAGGACCTCACTCCAGAAGAGCGTGGAACCGTCGGTAAACGTGCCAATGAACTTCGAGACATCATCACTGAAGCGTTTGAAGCTGAGAAAAACCGAATCAAAAAAGAGGAAGTTGCGAAACGTCTTGCAAACGAGCAAGAAGACGTCACGATTCCAATGAAACATGAGAAAGGTAGTCTGCACCCAATTACAATCGTACGTCAGAAAGTCGAGGATACATTTACCCGAATGGGATTCGATATCTATGAATCCATGGAAGTGACGACTGAATACCTCAACTTCGATGCAGTAAATGTTCCAAAAATGCATCCTGCTCGTGATATGCAAGATACCTTCTGGCTCGAATGAGATGGAAATGTACTTGCAACCCAGACATCATGTATGCAGAATCTCATCATAAGAAACAATACTCCACCGATTCGTGCCATCATCCCAGGAAGAGTATTCCGAAATGAAGATGTCGATGCTACTCATGAGAATACCTTTTATCAAGTGGAAGGAATTGTTGTGGATAAGTGAATCAGTATTGGTCACCTCAAGTTCACGATCACTACTATGCTCTCTGATCTTTTCGGGAAAAAGGTGAAGATACGCATGCGCCCAGGATACTTTCCATTCGTGGAACCGGGTGTGGAGATCGACTTCTCTTGTCCGTTCTGCAATGGAGATGGATGCCACATATGCAAAAAATCTGGTTGGATTGAATTCATGGGAGCAGGACTCATCCATCCAAATGTTATCCATGAAGGTGGACTTAATCCAGAGATTTATACTGGTTTCGCGTTCGGATTCGGACTTAACCGTCTCGTGATGATCAAGTACGGAATCCCAGATATGCGATATTTCCAGAATCCAGATGTGAGATTCTTGAGACAGTTTTAGAAGACAACCTCTTTGTTACTCACAGAATATACTTCATAAGTATATATAATCTATAGTCACATAGAAAGCTTAACCCCATTTATCATTCTCTGAGCCGTCTCTTTATCTTTCTGGAGTCTCTGAACAAAATGGTGATTACAAATGGTACTGATATTGATACATTGAGTGATTGAGGCTTAGAATTTTCATAGACACTCGAAAATAGGATATGCTTCTGAACGATGTAACAGAGTACATCCTATTTCCTCAAAGACACAATTCATTCCTGGATTCCAGAAGTCATGAGATCCTATTTCTCATAATATGATGACTCCTTATATCTGGGGTTTCCTTGAAGTGTAAGGATCTCGAAAAGTTGGTGAGATTTTTTAAAGTACTATTTTCTAGAACCCTTGTTCTCATAATAGTGTTTTCCGAGGCGATGCATGGCGGTATATAAGAGGAGCTTATATTCGAGTTCGATGAGCATATGTGGGTCGATAGTTGTTCCATTTTCCGCCTTGTATTCACGAACAAGACGTTCTGCCTCTTCTTTCTGTGATTCAATATATTCAAGATCCGTAAGTGTATCATCTTTCTTCACGATATCAGCAACGATCACGCATTCTGCGGGAGAGATATTGAGTACCCCTCCACCGATAGCATAATCTGCAACATGGAGCTTTCCACCAATATAGTAATCAACATTCATTACTCCTGGGCGAATCGCTGAAAGAAGAGGCTCGTGCCCAGAAAGCACAGTGATCTCACCATCCTCAGTCATGAGGCGGATTTTCTCAAATCTCTCGGCCTGGAGAACATTTCAAGATGCGGAAGTAATAGTAAGTTTCATGATAAGAATAATGAATGAAGAGAATTAGGCACTTTCCTTTTCAAATGCTGTCTTAACATCCTCAATACTTCCCTTATACATAAAGAGTCTTTCAGGAATATGATCGAGATCACCATTGATAATCGCTCGGAAACCACGAACCGTATCATCGAGTTTCGCGTACACTCCTGGAGTACCAGTGAATTGCTCAGCAACGAAGAATGGTTGAGAAAAGAAACGCTGGATCTTACGTGCACGAGAAACAGTGAGCTTGTCATCATCAGAAAGTTCATCCATACCAAGGATAGCGATGATATCTTGAAGTTCCTTGTAACGTTGGAGGATCTCTTGACATGAACGGGCAACATTGTAGTGTTCCTCTCCAACGATCTTTGGAGTCAATACCGTAGAAGTTGAATCAAGAGGATCTACCGCAGGATATATACCAAGTTCAGAAATCTGACGAGAGAGAACCACTGTTGAGTCAAGGTGAGCAAATGTGTTAGCTGGAGCAGGATCTGTAAGATCATCAGCTGGAACATATACTGCCTGAACAGAAGTGATCGAACCATTCTTCGTGGACGCAATACGCTCTTGAAGAATACCCATATCAGTTGCAAGGGTTGGTTGATATCCTACTGCTGAAGGAATACGTCCAAGGAGTGCAGATATCTCAGATCCAGCTTGGGTAAATCGGAAAATATTGTCGATAAAAAGAAGTACATCACGATGTTCAACATCACGGAAATATTCAGCCATCGTAAGCCCAGTAAGAGCTACTCGAGCACGAGGACCTGGAGCTTCATTCATTTGTCCAAATACCATTGCTGTCTTCTCGATAACTCATGAATCTTTCATCTCATGATAGAGATCATTTCCTTCACGAGTACGTTCACCAACTCCGGCAACTACAGAATATCCTCCATGTTCACTTGCGATATTATGGATGAGTTCCTGCATGATTACTGTCTTTCCTACTCCAGCACCTCCGAAGAGACCCACTTTTCCTCCCTTCAACATAGGACAAATAAGATCTACCACTTTAATACCAGTTTCATATATTTCTGTCTTCGTTGAGAGCTCTTCAAATGTTGGGGATTTTCGGTGAATTGGATCTTTTCTTTCCACTTTTGGAGCATCCATGTTATCAATCGGTTCTCCAAGAACGTTGAACATACGTCCAAGAACTATATCACCAACAGGAACGGAGATAGGAGCACCTGTCGCAACAACGGTGAGTCCACGTTTTACTCCATCAACAGGATTCATCGCAATAGTACGAACGATACCATCTCCAAGCTGCTGCTGAACTTCAAGAACGAGTCTCGTAGGAGCGCCTTCTACTTCGAGAGCTTCATAAATCTGTGGAATATATCCATCTGTAAACTCTACATCGATGACAACGCCGATAATCTTTGTGATAATACCTGTATGGGACATAGAAAAAAAATTATTGGGAACTAAAAACTTGCGGATTATATAAAAAGAGAGAAGAAATGCAAAGAAAAATATATAATTACTACAAATTCCTACCAATCTACTATTATCCCGCTATTTTGGTTTAATATTTGCTCATTTCAACGTTATTTGCTATAATACTTGCAGATAACCTTTCTTATGCAGATAATACGAACTAAAGTCATCGATGCATTTCGTGAAGTACTAAACACGAGCACAACACAATACATAGCCATAACTGGACCCGTGTGAGTTGGAAAGAGCACGTTTCTCTCACTTTTGAAGGAAAATGGAGTTTTCCCAGATGATACGACGGAGTGGATTTCTCTTGAACAGTGAGACACTCTTGAAGGATATACTCTCGTAAATTCCACACCATCATATATCATTATCGATAGTGATATTTCTCTTGATACCACTGATATTCGGACATTTATTGTATCACATTTGCTTGATTCAAAGGTTATATTCACACAGGAAAAAGAAGGAGATGAAATAGATATTACACACTTCCCTCTTCCTGGTATCTCTTTCCGAGAATACAGTGAATCAAGCGGCTTTCCGATAAACGTTGGTGCAATTATGAGTGGAACTTCGGATATAAACAAGCTAAATTCCCTTAAGGATGCCTATATTCACCTCTGACAATTCGGAGTAAACATCGAAAATCCCGAACATATCCAAACAAGTTTTGATGAGAAAATGTCAGAAATGGTTCAAGAACTATTCAAAAAGGAAGAAACAGATTTCCTTGAGTTCGTTCGAACAGTTGCTATGAATACTGGGGATCTTTTTAAAGAGGAACGTATTGCCAAACTCATGAATATCTCACGAAGAAAAGTACGAAAGTATTCAGAGATCATTCTCAAGCATAATCTCGTTCATGCAATTGGACCATTCGTAGAAAATGTCTCCACCGAACTCTCACGTCATGTAAAGCTATACTTCAATGACCTCTCTTACTTGTATGCTGCACTCTCCGTTACCTACTATCAAGGTATGACAAAACAATGAGTCCTCGAAAACTTTCTCCTCCTCGAACTCGAACGTAAGCTCGCCAAAACTCATGATATCCGATTCTATCGGAAAAAGTCTGGAGCGGAGATGCAGTTCCTCATCATCGAGAAAACCAGTGGAAAGATTACCTCTATCGAAGTCCGTACTGGGAACAATACCGCCATCTCTCAAGCCATGAAGAGCTTCGATGAATCCTACCACGACCGAGTCGAACATTACATGATCCTCACGGAAAGTGAGGCAGAACAGAAGAATCTAAACGGAAAGAATGTAATTATTCTCCCGCACGCGGCGATATAAAGAGTTTTTCTACGTTTTCCTCAATAATATTTCGTCAATCCATAATTGCCTGAACCATTTCTCCAATGCGTATCTCAATATTTTGAGTGGAATAAGCTTTATGTTCACTGGAATTGAAATAATTCTCCATAAATTTCCTATCCTGCTCAATCTGAGCTAAGTCTTCACTTGAAAGAATTCACATAACAAAAGAAAGGATTACTAAATAACTAGTAGTATAGTATATTCATAACTTGGTAAAATCAACCTTATATTACGAAGGAGATACTTTTTTCTTTTTACAAAACTCAAAAAATCCATACCTTATACCACGTAATTCATCACTCTAAGAATCATGAATCTCGTTATCATGGCCGCGGGAGAGGGCTCTCGCATGCAACCACTCACTGGTACCACTCCAAAGCCACTCCTCAAGATCTGTGGAAAGACGATTATCGAACATAATATCGACTCTATTATTAAATATTTTGATGCGATCTATATTGTCGTGAAATATAAAAAAGAAGTATTTCCTGTATATTTTGGAGATGAGTATAAGGGAAAACCAGTTTACTATATCGAGCAAAGTGAACAAAAAGGAACATGAGCTGCTATCCTCTCTCTGAAGGGAAAGGTAAAGTGAGAATTTATAGTTGTTTCTGGAGATGATCTCTATAATGAAACGGATATTATGGATCTTGCAAAACATGAATGATATGCCACGCTCTGTAAACAGGTCGCAAATCCATGTGATTTTGGGATTTTTACAGTAGATAATAGAGGAAAAGCCACAGGAATTATCGAAAAACCAACGGACTTATCTATTGGGAATCTCGCCAATATCGGAAATCACAAGTTCGATGATAGAATATTCTCTGATCTTGAAAAACTCCCTCTCTCTCCACGATGAGAACTCGAGATTACAGATCTCATTCACCAGTATATTCGTGAAGGAAGGTATAGTGTCGTCGAAGCCACTGGCCACTGGATTACCATTGGATACCCGTGGGATCTCCTGAAGGCAAATGAAGAAATAATTGGGAAATATACTTCAACTGTTAATCATGGTGGCACCATCGAAGGAAATGTGACAATAAAAGGAAATGTGTATCTCGAAGAAGGGGCTGTAATAAAGTCTGGAACTTATATTGAAGGAAATGCATATTTCGGGAAAAATTCATCTATAGGACCAAATGCCTATATTCGTGAGAATACCAGCATCGGAAATAATTCAAAAGTTGGAGCATTTGTAGAACTTAAGAACTCATATATAGGAGAGTCCTCTGCGATTCCTCATCTCTCATATTTTGGAGATTCAATAATCGGGAATCATGTAAATATTGGTGGTGGATCAAAAGTTGCTAATCTTCGGCATGATGGAACAAATATTCGTGCAAAGATAAAAGATAAGCTCGTCGATACAGGGAGGAGGAAGCTCGGAGCTATAATTGGAGATGGTGCTCATCTTGGAATTGGCACACTTATCTATCCTGGACGAACCATTCCTACCGATTGAACTACCTTTCCAGGCGAAATCGTGAAATAGCTATCTGCTATTTCGAGTGAAGGCGATAACCGAAATCGAGAAATCCTACTCCGAACAAAGCAGGATATCTTCACTTCGATCAAAATGACAAAAACGAACATTTCAGATATTCTTATCTACACAACCTGATTAAGTTTTACAAATTAGTTTTTGTAACAGAGTGAAGAAAACACCTTTTCCCCTCTATAAATAAATTAAAAATCAAATTTTCTGCCTTGTTTATTGCACGAAACCTAAAAGTACCACTAAAGACAAAAAATATTTTGGCAAAATTTTATTCTAGTTTTTCTAGTAAACATTCAACTTCACCTCTCATAAAACCATCAACTTTTACTATGACAGAATAAAAGGCTTTGCGAATTTTCTTTTCTTCAACACTTACAACTTTGAATGTTAATTCAGCAGGTTCATTTGCTTTTAGCATTCTGCGAAAGGAAAAATTCTCGCGAAAGTAAATTGAATCTAGTTTTTTCGCTTGAAACATTTGATAATCGATTGGTATATTGATAGCATTGCTTTTTATTGCATGTCCAATGGAACAATATAACCCATCCAAAACTGCTTCATGCATTTGCGACATCGAGACATGATCAAGTGGATGAATAGTACGTTCATATGGTGGAAAAACAAAAGTAACTTTAATTTCACCTATACCAATTTCTTCAACCTTTTGAGCAAGAATTTTTTCTAGTTTATATAAAGTGCCTAAAATTTCTTGAATTAAAGTGTTTTGTTCTTTTGGTAACACTTTTTCAAATAGACTTGCTAAAGTTTTAATAGACATAATTGGCTTGGTTATTTTGCTAAAATATTTTTTGAAGTAAGTATCCACCAGCAGAGCTGGTGGTTTTAGAGAGCAGACCCCTAGAAG
>JAVHPT010000036.1:0-2793 GCA_036170735.1 Patescibacteria group bacterium
TTTCAGATTCAACAACGGAATCCTCACCGCCGCGATGTTGGTAGGCGTTGTGAACGACAAGGAGATGCAGCTTATACATTACCCACCGTTTCCGCTGCATCAGTAAATCGGATCACACGCGCAGGGTTACCTACAACAATTGCATTAGGTGGCACATCTTTCACAACGACAGAACCAGCCCCGATGATCGCACCATCGCCGATGGTGATTTTTCCAAGAATAACAACATTCGAACCAATATCAACGTTATTTCCAATCACCGGAGCATCGCCATCAAAGCGCGAAGATGTTAGCGAAACGCCAATTGTTGTTGAATGGCGCAACACACAGTTTGAACCGATTATTGCCCTGTCATTTACAACCAGTGCTGCACCGTGATAAAGCCTAAGCCCATGTCCTACTTTCAACTTCAAAGGTAGCTCTATGCACAATATCCACTCGATAAGCACTCGATATGCCACTACGTAAGGCAAAAATAACCATTTTAAGCATTGCGGCATAGTAGAAATAATAGAGGCAATCCTAAATCCAACCAACACTAGGCGCCCCTTAATCTTCCTTTCATTAGAAGTCCGATCTTGAAAAAAAGTATTCATAAGCATCCAAAAATTATCTATTCTTCAGAAACGGAGTTGTGGTTATTTCACCGCACTGCTAAATATATTGAGTAGAAAATCTTAGTTTTATGCCTTATCGATTCCTTGGCGAAATCGGTGCATAACTACATCACCTCGAAATTGATAATCACGATAAGCCAATATAACTAAAAAAATCATTGTGAATTCATTCAGCGCCCCCCCCAGCCCAACCGACATAATCGTTACACCGACAAGCACAGGCATTGTTGAAACTATGATTGATTCCCGAGCATCACCAACGCCATAGCTTTTCACTGCGTATGCAATCATGACAAACATTGAGAATATCCAAGGAATAAAACCGACTATACCAACCCCTAGCAGCAACTCCATGGGGCCATTGTGCACAGTTGAGATGGTCTCATCAAAACCCTCTAGTGGAGCCAAGTAAAAAACAACCCTAGATCCAACACCGAATCCCTCCCCAAGCATCGGTTCATCAAGAAAGTGATTTAGCGCACTCTCCCACAAAAGCGTTCGTCCACTTAACGAAGTGAAGTTTGAATCAGGCGTTTCACCCTGCAAAAAAGCGAATATTTCCTGCGCGCTCAATGCAAGAATTAAAATCAAGCCTGGAATGAAAATGTACATCAACAGTTTTTTATGCAGCTTGAACATACCAAGAATGATCACTATTGCAGCCATTGCAAGAGAAGTTCTACTCCCAGATAGGAGCAGTGTTGAAATTGCTAACAATCCAAAGACAATCAGTCCGCGTAAACTCAACGCACGCACTAAGTAGATATTAAACAGAAATGCGATCATGAGGGTGGAAAAATAGCCAACGCCATTGGCAGAAATGAATGGGGCTACGGCCCGCTCTCCAATTAACTCTGACACACCTCCTGCGCCAGCCTCTCTAAATTCATCAACACCTAATGCATATCCAATAAAAACAATCGATAGCTGTATAAATATCGAACCCATAATTGCAAAATATATCGCTACCAATTTCTTATCAGCATTCTTACAGCTTAACGCAACCCAAATAACCAAACAGCCCACAATTAGCTCAACAGATTTGCCAATCGTAGCAATCGGAACATAAGACCAGGTAACAGATATGAGTGCAATTAGTGCATAGATAAGCACGGCTTTGAAAGCCAGCGAGCGGGGTATTGCAACTTTCCTAAAATATTTGAATACAATTAGCAATGCCAAGACAATCAATGCTGCACGCAACATCATCATCGAGTTTGTTTGACCCGATACGACACTAGCAGAAGAACGATCTTCGAAAAGCTTCCCTGAAATTGAAATAAATAACGCAGCGAAAACAAGCCCCCCTCCACTAAGGAAGATTGATCGCCAAAATGTAAAAGAGAATGGAGAGAAATTTATCATAATCAAGCTATATTGAAGGAAATAATATTGGTGTTATAAGAAAAATCATTGAGACGATTCCTTTCCTTTCACATCTATTTGATAACAACAGCCTTAAGAAAAAAATAATAACGAAGGCATTCTTCGATCTGACTTGCTTCGACTCCATACTTGGGTAACAGTCCGCTCCACTTCTAATAACCATTACTAATTTATAAAGTATTAACTCTGGCGATTGCCTTTTTACAAGCCACAAGTATTGAAACACAAAATGTAGTGCGTCCAACCAAGGCAAACCATCTAGCCTAGAGTGTTCCCAGTCCAATACATAGAGCTGCCCATCATTGCCAAGTCGAATATTCCAAGGGGCAAAGTCGCCATGCTCTATGGACACTGGTACATCGGGTAAATCTAGCGACCTGAGGTATTGCATTGCTCTGCCAACCGTTACCTTCAAGTCGTGAATTTCAAGTAACGGTGCGACCTCGTTCTCTAATTGCGCCACTACATCAGTCCATTTCTTGGTATCGCCTGTTGCCAAGCCAGATAGAAATTGAAAGTGCGCCTGCGTCAGTTCATTTCCAGCCTCCAAGTCTGGCCCTGCTGTTTCCACTAAAAAATAGCCGGTGCGCCCCGCCAAATCATCCGCACCTAACAATGCAGGAACCTGATGTGCCACTGGCATAACAGCGAGTTTTTGCAGTGCCGCAACTTCTTGTTTAATAACTTCAATAGCGTATGGTGTATATCCAATACGCCCATAGGCAAGTGCACAACCTGCTTCATTCATAATTTTGAGCGTCAGCTTTGAGCGTGGCCCTGGCTCACTAAT
>JAVHPT010000037.1:0-13068 GCA_036170735.1 Patescibacteria group bacterium
TTCTAGGGGTCTGCTCTCTAAAACCACCAGCTCTGCTGGTGGATACTTACTTAATTTTCCTATTTTGTTGTAGTTTCCTCGTCCTTCCTATGTGATCGGAGGAAGATAGGGAAGTGAGTAAGGAATACAATGAGAAAAAGTGTTCCCCAAACACCACCACCGATCATGGAGGTTTTGGTTTGGTAGGCTCGTTCGGTGAGGATGCGAGTTCTAGCATCAGCTTTACACTTTGTTATTTCCTCTTCGGTGCGAACCTTTTGGATGGTCTGGGTTGGGGTCTTGGTATCAGCAGTAACAACAGGATCTTCACATGATCTGATTTCATAACTCCGACTTCCCGTTACATATTCATCGTCTGAGATGATTGCCCGTTCAATCCAGGTATATCCGATATTTCCATACCCAATCACCGTCCCAACGAGACCAATCAAGGATGCGAGCGCCAGATAGAGGCGAAACATAGAGAATCATTTCATAAATCAAATGGAGTTAAAAAGTAATGCTTGTATTCTTGATTAACGGAATGCAGATTTTCGAGAGCAGATATCTCATATATAAAAAGGTAAGAAATAAAAGCTACACACGTAATTGTAGCTTTTATTTTGAAATAATTGTAGCTTTTATTTTGAAAATGCAAATACTCACTTTTGTAATATTATTCTCGTCATTCTGAGAAACGAAGAATCTGCTTCAGAACCCGAACGTACTTTTGCGCAATCAAAAGTACCAAAAGTCTTTCGGAGATCTTCCATATTTCATTTCTCTACTTACTTTTTATAAGTGAAAAGTAACAAAAGCTTCTTCTTTTGTTGGTTTATTTTGGAATCTGTTTCCGACTCGTTTTCTAAAATTGCAAGACTAAGAAACGACTCGCAATTTTCACGAAAACTTCGTCGACAGATTCGTAAAGTTCACCAAAGGAAGAAGTAAAACTAGAAATAAACTCTAAGAAACTCGAGGAGTTTGTAGTTTCAAGACTACAAACTCTTACCTCTAACTTCTTCACTCGCTCTCTTCACAAACTCTTCCAGTGATTCTGTCGATTGTGCTTTTGTCTTGTAGTTACGGACTGCTACACTTTGAGCATTCATTTCTTGCTCTCCAACAACCAGAATATAGTTTGTATGACTTGTTTCTGCGTTGCGGATCTTCTTCCCGAGTGAGTCCGATGAGTCATCGAGCTTCGCACGGAGTCCAGATTGTTTCAGAACTGTAGCAACTTCATCGGCATATCCAATGAACGCTTCACCAACAGGGATGATACGAACTTGTTCTGGAGCGAGCCAAAGAGGGAATAATCCCGCGAAATGCTCGATCATGATTCCCATGAATCGTTCGAGGCTTCCAGAGATAGCGCGGTGAATCACGACTGGACGCTCCTCTTCTCACTTTTCATTGGTGAACTTGAGTTCAAACCGATTCGGCAGATTAAAATCACATTGGATCGTTGCGAGTTGCCATTCGCGACCGATGGCATCCTTGAACATGAAGTCGAGCTTTGGTCCGTAAAATGCCGCTTCTCCTTCCATACGCTTGTAGTTGAGTCCATTTGTTTGTGCTGCATCTTCGAGAGCGCCTTCGGCGATTTCCCAGACGTCATCGTCTCCAAGGTATTTTTCTGGAGTCTTTGGATCTCGTACCGAGAGGGAAACCCAGTATCCTTCAAGAAGTCCGAATGTCTTATAAAACTCCTTGATAATCTCTACAATCGTTGAGACCTCTCACTTGATCTGACTCACACGACAGAAGAGATGTCCATCATCTTGCGTGATGGCGCGAACGCGAGTCAGCCCAGAGAGTTGCCCCGTCTTCTCGTCACGATAGACTGTCGCTGGTTCGAAGTAGCGGATCGGCATATCTCGGTAGGAGAACTGATTATCTGCGAAAATCTGCATATGGTGCGGACAGTTCATCGGCTTCATAATAAAAGCCTCTTCTTTTCCCTGAACTCGGAAGAGCTCGTCTCCGAACTTCGCCGCATGACCAGAAGTGATATAGAGCGCCTCTTTGGCAATATGAGGAGTACAGACACGGAGATATTCCTTATCTTTGTGGAGATCCCAGAGGTAGTCTTCGATCGCCTTTCGGATAATCATCCCGTTTGGTTGCATGAGCGGGAGTCCAGCACCGATGAGCTCGGAGATAGTGAAAAGCTTCAATTTCTTTCCGAGGATGCGGTGATCGCGTTTCTTGGCTTCTTCCATCATCATCATATATGCATCGAGCTCTTCCTTGGTATCAAATCCGAGTCCATAGATACGAGTGAGCTGCTTGTTCTTCGCGTCACCTCGCCAGTAGGCACCAGCGATCTTATCGAGATGGAAGCTATCTTCGCTTATCTCGCGAGTATTCGCAACATGAGGACCACTACACATATCAATAAAAGTCGCGGTGCGGAAGTCGTAAGAGCTCCTTTGTAAAGGAGTTCTTACGTTAGCGACTGAGAATTTTGTTTCTGATACAAAATCTCCCCTCCCGTTTCACTCGGTACCCTCTTTACAAAGAGGGTTATTCAGAAACGCGAAATCCTTGTAAACTGGATTCTGGAACTTCCCAATATTGGCATAAAAAGAAATCACGGTTTCTCACTTCACTTCAAGATTATCGATCATCTCAACCTTGTAGATCTCGCCGAGAGCGGAGAGAAATGTACGAGCATCTCCAACAGAGAGAGAAAATTGCTTAAACTCTTGTCCTTCGCGGACGATTCACTTCATCTTCTTCTCGATATCCTTGAGCTTGGCCTCTTCGAGCGTCGCATCACCGAAATCGATATCATAATACCAACCATTATCGACATCAGGTCAGATAGCGAGCTTGGCATCGGCACCCATGGCCATACGAACGGCTTGAGCCATGATGTGGGAGAGAGAGTGGCGTTTTGTGGAGAGGGGAGTGGACATAGGAGAGATAGTTAATGAAATTTTAAAGTTTTGATTAAAAGAATTTAATTTTAGGTCAATATTGTGGAACATTAAGAACATAAGTATCTATCCATGTATGCAATAGTCTAATATCCTGAATTACATAGAATATGAATAAGAATAGTGTAATAACCTTAATTGTTACCACTATTTTACTAGTATTTTCAATATATTTCCGAAATAGAGTAAAAATTCAAATACTTATTATTATTATAAGTAATAAATTTATTCCCTCATCCACGATCCAATTACATGATATATTCCATTCCATAGTAATACAGTTGGTATAGATATGATCAACTATACTAGTGTTATATAGCCAACCATAAATTTTATCAATGTAATATCGTACAATTGATGCAGGTATTATGCTAAATCAGATAACTGATATAGCATTGAAAGCGGAAACAAAGAATTTATTGTTCATAATCTTTAAAATTGATAAATTATACCTTGGTTGGAGTTGTAGTCTTCTTCTCTCCTTTCCAGATAAAAATCGAGAGGAAGAAAATCGTGATGATAATAAGCGTACACATCGCACAGAGTGGGCAGAATACGCCGACGATGATTTCCTGAGAGATGACATATCCATTGAATAGGATACCACCGACAGCGAGACCTGTGAGCCACTTTGCCTCGGTGGTAGACTTGCGAATCCAGCCTGAGAGCGCGAGGAGTGCGAGAACTGGGTAGACGAAGAGTGCAATCATCGGGAATGCTACTTTGAATGCTCCGATAGAGAAGATGATTGCTCGAGGATTCTGCAGTATACCACTACAAGAGAGAGTAGCATTGATATCACAGGGAAGTGCTTGGAGCATGGCAGCATTGGTGCTGTCCCAGTATTGGTAAGCGTAGATTGAGAGGTCTATAGCGTTGTAGACACCGATGATCGCAAGGATAAGTATGATAACAAAGAACTTCTGCAAATACAGGAGATAGAGCATACCCCCTAAGAATACTAGAGCGAGTAAGACGATGAGCCAAAGTGGCAACGTTGCCTGTAAAACAAATATTCAGAGTCAGGTTAAGGCGAGCAATAATACGGTGATTATGCTGGACTGGATAATCTTGCATGATTTTTTCATAAATCAAATAGAGTGAGAAGATAAAAATTATATTTGTTTCTGTCATTCTGAGGAACGAAGAATCCAGGATTTCCTAAACAGAACGTACTTTTGCGAGACCAAAAGTACCAAAAGTCTTTTTGCTTCCATGCTTCATTTTGGTATTTGTTTCCAGTTTGATTTCCTAAATTCCAAAAACTCGGCTACGCCTCAAACAGTTTGGAATTTTTCACGGAAATCTTCACTGACAAATACTCAAAATTCGCATAAGGAAGCTTCTAGGAAGGGAAAATCTACCAAAGAAAGAAGCAAAGCAGGAATAGTATAGGTATTTGTTTTAAAAAAACTCCCCGATTTCGAGGAGTTTGTGGTAGTACAAAAAAGCCTTACGAAATCGTCGGGGAGAGGATTGATGTGCTCGTGCCAAGTTGTGTGACCATGGTTTTCGGTTGTGATTGATAGAGTTGATTGTATGGATTTTTGGGATTTTGCAATCTTTCCTACTTCTTTTTCTCCTTACAACATTTGAAACTACGCTATGACTTCGACTTTCTCGATAATCACATCCTCAAATGGCACATCATCATGTCCCATGCGACGGCAGGTTATTACTCACTCGATGGCATCAACGACATCCATACCGTCGGTGACCTGACCAAAGACAGCATATCCCCAGCCTTGTCCACCAGGACGAGTATGATCGAGGAAGCTCGAATTCACCGTATTAATAAAAAACTGACTCGTCGCCGAGTGAGGATCATTGGTTCGTGCCATCGCAATGGTTCCACGGAGATTTTTGAGGCCGTTTGCTCATTCGTGTTCGATAGATTTGAGTGTATCCTTTTCTTTCATGCCTGGTTCGAATCCGCCTCATTGGATCATGAACCCAGGAATTACGCGGTGGAAGATAGTGCTGTCATAGAAGCCAGATTCTGTGTATTTGATAAAATTCAGGGCAGTGTTTGGTGCGAGTTCATCATTGAGCTGGATGGTGATATTCCCAAGGGAGGTGTTCATGAGGATAGTTTTCATAAGAGAAATTATTTAGAGATTAATAAGGTATAGATTTGGTTTTTGTCATTCTTCGTGCGGAGAATCTCTTTCTATCATTCTGAGTGTAGCGAAGAATCCAGGATTTTTTCCACATAACTTCCATTTACTTTTCATAACTAAAAAGTAATAAAAGGTTCTGAGGGGGGACAAAAACTCGCTCGCTCATACCCTTCTTTTTTCTTACTTTGATTCACTCTCAAACAGTTTATCCCCCTCCGTCTCCCCATTTTGTGCTTTCATCAAGGATTTTTTGAAAAGTAAAGTATTCCCCCTACGTTTTCCTCACATATTCTTCCCCCTTCAGTGTAATCTGTCTTCCTCGCGGAGTTCGCTCTATGAAGCCAATCTGGAGGAGATATGGTTCCACGACATCTTCGATAGTTGCCACTTCTTCACCCACGATGGAAGCAAGAGTTGAGAGCCCGACTGGTCGTCCATGGAATGACTCTACGAGATGGGTAAGGAGCTTTCGGTCAAGGATATCGAGTCCATATACATCAACGCCAAACCCGAGGAATATGGCTTCACATTCAGTTTTTGTATTTATAGATCTTCCGACGGTGGCATAGTCGCGGAGGATCTTCACATACCGATTCGCGATTCTCGGAGTACCACGAGAACGCTCTGCGATCGACATGATAGCATCTGGAGAGATTGTCTCGAATCCAAGAATCATGAATGAGCGACGTACGATCTTTGCAAGATCCGTTGGTTCATAGAAGTCCAGCTTCATCACATTTCCGAATCGATCACGAAGAGGACTTGAGAGGCTGGATAGGCGAGTAGTTGCGCCAATGAGGGTAAAACGAGGGATATCCATCTTTACGCTTGTTGCGCCGGTTCCGTTCCCGATCATGATATCTATCTGAAAATCTTCCATGGCGGAGTAGAGGATCTCCTCGATCTGTGGACGAAGGCGGTGAATCTCGTCGATAAAGAGGATCTCTCATTCAGTGAGACTCGTGAGGAGAGAGATGATATCTGATTGTTTCTCTATCGCTGGTCCGCTGGTTGACTTGATTGGAGATCACATCTCATGGGCAATGATGGTGGAGATGGTGGTCTTTCCGAGTCCAGGAGGTCCATAGAAGAGGATATGTTCGATGGATTCATTCCGAATTTTTGCTGATCCAATTGAGACTCTGAGGTGTTGTTTCATCTGTTCTTGTCCAACGTAGTCCTCCAGTCTTTTTGGGCGAAGTGAGATCTCTGAAACAATATCTTCTTCTTGTGCCTTTGGTGAAACAGTTCGGGTGATGTCTGGGGATTTGGAGGATTGGATGGCCATAGATGAACAGAGAGATTTGGTAATGAGAATATGGAAAGTATATGAAAAAATGAATGAGAGGCAAAAGGAAAATATGAACTAAAATATAAATAAGTCAAATAATATATTGACAATTAATATTTTATAGTATTATGACATGACTGGAATATTTTTATATAATGAGAAACTCTGAATCATGAAATGATAGTGAGCGGTCATATGAGTATCTGTGAAATATTGATACTTTTCATGATTGGCTCATGCAGCATCCGAAACTTTCTAGTGTCTCCCAAGATGTTTGGGAAATACTTTTTCATGCTCTCAGAAGCGGAGAGAAAATCCACATTGGTGATTATCGTATTGAGAACAAGAGTCCGTACATCACTCATCCGATCAAAGTGGTAATTTCATGGCTTCACGTTCATGAAGGTGAAGAGGCTGATCCTATGAATGTACTTGTACTTATTCTTCATGATGTGATCGAAGAGCATCCAGAGTCGTGGAAAGATATCTTGGAAGAGTTCTGATTGGTAGTATTTCGAGATATTCTCGTTCTCTCAAAACTTCGTAGAGAATATAGGAAGGAGATGCTCAGATTTTTCCTTTCGAAATATCCTCAACTGGAAAATGGAATTATCTATGAGGAGATCGTGAAGATACTGAGTCCTACAGATCCAGGATTCAAGTTATACAACCAATCAAGATACCAAGAATCCATACTTGTATCAGAGGCACAACTTATCCGATGAGCATTTCGTATATATAAAAAAGAAATTATCGATCGTGATCCCGATAAAGAAAGAGCAGAGGATGCATATATATCACTTGGAAACTATCTCTACTTTACTCGGACTGATGCCCGACGAAAGCTCGAAGATATGCTTCATAATATGGGGGACATGAAACTCATGGAACAGGAAAAGCCATGATATATCCAAAAAAGACGTATCAAGGCATATATTCTTGAAGTGAAGTTAAAGAATCTCTGACTTCAACATGAGTTTACCCGACTTCAGCAGGCCTTTCATGATGCTGGGGTTTCGATGTATACTGATACAGAAATTGCACAGAAGTTATGAGGCTCTTTGTAGAAAGTGTGTTATTTTCCTCTGATTCCTATCCTTTGGATTCCATTATATGATTGGAAGGATTCATTTATCTTCTTTAAGATATCTTTTGCAATAAGCTTGATCTCCGCGTTGATAACAGGCTTATAGGTTGCAATAGTTATATATTTTTCTCATACATGTACACTCTTGATAGCACTATAAAGTTCTTCTCGTCCAGCTTCTATGAGAGACTTTTTTATGGCATTCCAGGTAAGGGCAGTGAGAATATCAGAGTCCCGGTTATAGTACTTTGGATCATGAGTATGTTCAGAGGGATTGATGAGTTTCATACCAAAGTTATCTAGGTATAATCTTTATTATTTCACGTCCGACGGTCTGATTTTCACGTCTATAGAGGAGACTTCATTGTCGGGTATTGAGTCGCATATCTCCAGGAAGGAGGGGAACGACCTTGAATTCATTCTTCTCTATGATATCATAGATCTCGGTAAAATATGAGTATACATCACGGATATTCCAGAAGGGGAAGCTCATAACGATACTCCCACGAAATTTCGCATTACGTAGTCATGCGAAAAAATCACCATACATTGCCGCAAGTTTTTTCCTCTCTCCTTGGACTCGATCAAGAGAGATGTCTCGAGGATTCATCATTTCTCAGAGAAACCCTTCCGAGACAATGTGACATGTTCAGTGTTCGAAATCCAGAGCTCCGAATTTCAATGGAGCTTCCCGAATCTTCTTTGCGTCAAGAACAATGATATCGCTCTCGAATTTTGAGAGATCCTTATTCGGAGTTCCTCATACGGCGATAATACGCTCTTGCCAGACCAATTCCTCTTTTATGAATGTATCCAGGCTTTCTCTTGTTGCGGTAACCATCTCTCTCGAGAGATCACTTCCATAGACGTGCGTGATTCCCATATTCGCAGCTTCAATAAGGGTAGTTCCCAGCCCACAAAATGGGTCATAGAGTTGGATCTGATCTTTTGATCTCTGATGATTCGGATCTGTGACGGCAAGATTGATCATCATCTGTACGAGCTTCGGCGGCATCATACCGACAATCATATTACGAGATTTTCCAGTGTCTCTTCTTGCATATGCATCGATATCCTGGCAGGCAAGAGAGATCGCAAGATAATAAATCGGGTGATCTTCTCCTTTGCTCTCAGACTCAGAAGGGGAGAGACTTATGAGATTGTATTCTGTTTGGGATTTTCAGAGTTTTTCTCGCTTGAAGACGGCACTTACGATATTTTTATTTTCTGTGTTTACGAGTCGTACGGAAAATCCCTTTTCTTGGAGAGTCTTCTTGACCCGGAGTCAGATATTTGAGAGAGCATAATCAACTCCATAACTTCAGAGAGCAAAGGTAACTTTTCCTCCATCATTCTTCCTTTTAGATTTAATATGTGTAATAACATCTGTTGGGAATCTTGTTGGATCGGTTTCTCCGATGATCTTCATCACGCGGATAGATCCTCCGATACTGAGGAATCTCTGAGCAAGCTGCTCATCACTCCACCCATGGATCTTAAAAATTGCAATTATCCCTGAATGTTCCTGATAATTTTCAGCGCCAAAAACGGCAATGAGTTCCGCGAGAGAGAGCTTCCATTCTCGACCAAGACTAAAGGCGTAGAGTGGCTGGAGAGTATTTTCTATTTTCATGCCCCGAGTATAGGAAAAAAAGAAGAAAGGGCAAAAGAAAACCTCCCGTGAGGAAGGCTATAAAGTATGTCATCTTCTTTTTGCAAATATCTTTTCAAAACTGGAACGTCCAGCAAGGGAAAACTGTACGTCTTTCATGGAAGGAATAAAACCTTTTCTTACAATGATTGGTACAAAGTATTCTATTTGTTTACCCTTGTCTTGATAATGAAGAGTGATATAAGTACTTGGAGTATGAGCTTCTTTTTTCATCTTTCTTAGCACTTTTTTCTCTTTTTTTGTTTCTGGTAATTTACCTCCTAAGATTTCTAGCATTATTTCCGCATATTTTTTTATCGTTTTCAATGATTTACGTTTTAATGTAAGTGTATTTATGACTTCTTCAGCTGTTTGCCCAGTAAGTTCTACAGTCTCAGAGGGTGTACTCTCCGTAATTTCAGGGAGACTATTATATACTTCTAGAATAAATTGTTCTAGGGCTTTTTCTGCAGCTTTTGTAAAATCAATGTTTCACTTCTCATCAACCGTGATTCCTTCATGATAAAACACTTTTTTTTCGGTTGAATGTATCTCTTTTGCAGCATTCATAAAACAGTAATTAGTTCTAAACAACTTTTTCTGGCTTTGTTCACCTTTTTTGTAAAGAAGGCATATATGGCGTATGGTCAAACTTTTGGTTATTGTAGATATATATGTATAACTGTCAATATATCTTCTTAATTTTTATTTAAAGTTTATGAAAGGTAGACCATTCAGCTTTGGTGAATAAGAGGAGTATATAGTGAAAGAAGTCTGAAAACAGATCAAAAAAACTCTTTGGGAAAGAGAGTCTAGGCTGGAACAATAGGTGAGATATCAAATCCACTTTGCTCTTTTGCTCGCTTACAATAATCTTCGATTGATTCCATAAAATAAGGAGGAAAGGATCATTGGATTCGGCCTATGACATAATATCCAACCAACATCATGGCAGCATAGCTCATCTCATCAAATATCGGGAGATTTACCTGATTCTTTCCATACTGATTCCCAGTCGTGTTTCCAAAACAGAGAAAGAGTTCATATTCATCCTGTACAACGGTTGTCGCATGTTTCATCTGCTCATAAGGGAAGATATCTCGTGCAACCTTGCGTCCGAAGAGTTCGATAAACTTGGTTTCAAACATCTCTCTGAGGAGGACAAATTGATCAGGAAGGACGATAAAAAAGCTGGTAAAATTCGCAAAGTCAATCTCCCGAAGATGTGATTCAAGAACATTCGTAAGGAAGTCCCTGAGCTTCATAAGGTCAAGATCCTGGTCATCAGCGAGCATATATCCAAAATAGGTGGAGGTATTATAGGTGTATGGTTCACTGATTTTTGGCATCACGATGCTTCTATCCGCAATGCTTCTTCCTGTACTTTGCTCATTCGAGGATATGAGAAAGGTATTTTTCTTACGTTTCTTCGCAGCTTCCAGAATAATCGGTGCATGTTTTTCTCCTGATGCAGAGATAATAACAACATCTGTAATTGATGGGATATTTTCGAGTTTTTTTTCAACTTCTGATTCTGTTGCGAAAAATGCTCAGAGATTCCGGAAGAGAATCCGTCCAGTATAATATCCATTCCCGCTTCATACAACAAGAGGAGTTTCAAATGATGTAAGATTGAGCGTCGGGAGGTTGGGTTTCTCTCTATTGTAGAGATCGATGGTTTCCAGAACTATGTGGTCGAGATTTGGAGCAGAGAGCATATAATAGAGGTTTAGGTTCTACAATTCAGTCTTTCTTATATGATAGAAGGTGAGTTTTTGGAAGTCCATGTTGAGATATCTATAGCGGAGAGAGATATGTCGAAATAACGAAGAATGCTCCATAGGCGATAGCACATGATGCAGGAATGGTAAAGATCCAAGCCCATACGATCCGAAATGTCATACCCCATTTTACTGCACGAGCATTTTTCGCGGCTCATACCCCAGAGATAGCCCCAGTGATAGTATGGGTTGTACTTACAGGCACCCCAAAATATGAAGCGGTAAATAAACTTATAGCACTGGCAGTTTCGGCGGCAAAGCCATCAATAGGGCGGAGTTTTACGATCTTTGAACCCATAGTTTTTACGATCTTCCATCCTCCAGTCATAGTTCCAGCTGCAATGGAAGTATATGCTCCAATGATAACCCAGAGCGGTGGCTCTGCACTCGTAATAAGTCCGATAGAGAGGAGAAGACTCACAATAATACCCATTGTTTTCTGAGCATCATTGGCTCCATGACCTATGGAATAGAGAGCAGAAGAAAAGAGTTGTAGGATACGGGACGCTCTATTCATAGTTGTGAGAGTAAAGTTTTTCCCGATCCAAGTTGCAATAATCAAAAAGATGAAGCCTAGAGCAGCTCCCATAAGAGGCGCAAGAAAGATAAAAAGTATTGTTTTTGTCCATCAAGAAAGAATAATCACTTTGATTCATCAATGAGCTATAGCGGCTCCGAGATATCCGCCAAGGAGGGCATGAGAAGAACTTGTAGGAAGTGCAATCCACCAAGTGATCAGATTCCACATTATGGCTCATAGAAGTCCACAAAATATAACCAAAGGAGTGACAAATGATATATCGATCATATCTTTTCCGATTGTTTTTGCTACAGCTGTCCCAATAATAAAAATGGCAATAAAGTTGAAAGATGTTGCCCAGATCACTGCAAGACGCGGGCTGAGTACTCTTGTAGCAACAACGGTGGCAATGGAATTAGCACTATCATGCATTCCATTGGTAAAATCAAAAATAAATGCTATAAGAATAATAAAGGTCACAAATGGATACTGCACAATCAGGTTGAGAATATGTGGAATAAAGTCCATATGGTGGATATTTTTAGTAAGTAATGTTAATTTGCCTTAAGTTTGATATTTTCTACAGTATTGGCTATCCTCTCAAATCTATCCATGGCATTCTCCATATTTTCGATTGTTACTCTCCATTTCATGAGCTCGATAGGATCTTTCTCTTTGGTGAAGATTTCACGAATGTTGGCTAGATACATAGTATCACCTTGTGTTTCGAGAGTATGAATTGCGATAATAATCTTTGAAAGATTGATAGGATTATTTTTCTTCTTCTTTCCAAAACACGCCTTAATAAGGAGTATGAGATACTCGACAGTTTCTATATAGAGCTCCGCAAATGTAGTAACACAATCTCGCTTGTCAGAAATATTGTAGATATAAAATCATTGTATAACATTCTCAAGATCATCCACAACATCATCCATCTGTATAACAAGATCATGAAGATCCTCTCTGTCATATGGCGTAATAAAAGCCTCTTGAAGTTCATTGAGTATCTTATGAGTGACACTATCTGCTTGTTGTTCTATGATTTTTGCCTTTTGTGCATATTTCTCAAAATCCTCAAACTCCTCTGAAAGCTCATGAAACAGTTTTACCATGTCCTTGGTACTCTCAGCAAGATCGATAAAAAGATTATTGAATACATTGTTTTGTGGGAAAAGAATACTCATAAAGAAGAAATTAAAAAGCGAGTAGAGTATATCTATAAGCAAATAAAAGCATATATATTATGCTTTTATTTGTGGACAATCTATTGTAAATATGGGTGAATAATTATCTCTGATAAAAGAAATAAAGAGCTACAAAATAAAATATTAGAGAAGAGTCTTTTATTCCTTTAGTCTTTCTTTATCGCCGCATTTACTAGTAGATCTCCTAAAATACCTTGATACCAAGTACACAAGTATTTGGGATTATCAAGGATCTCAAGAGTAATCATCTTTCATACTAGGCGTCCAGATATAGCTCATGAAGTCCCCGCCACACTTACTTCTTTTTTGGTTCATCCAATAGCTACCTTTGAAGGTTTTGGAATCCCTAAGGCATATGCTCCATTCTTATTTACACTACACTTTGCTCATGCTCAGAACGTGATATCTAAAACCTGATCTTCTACCTTTTTCTTAATTAATCACCACTAAACCACCGGCTCTGCCGGTGGACTCCACCAGGTTCTA
>JAVHPT010000038.1:0-39642 GCA_036170735.1 Patescibacteria group bacterium
GCACCTTGCGGCACCCTACAGGTTTAGCAAACCCGCCTCTTCAGCCACTTGAGTAGCCCACCATGGCGGCGGATTATAAAAAAAACTGAAAGAAAAGCAAATTTTTCATATTCTCATTCCCATGATTTCCAGAAAAGGGAGTAAATACTACCTTTTAATAGGCATTAGAGGCTTGGTTTCATTTCAAGAGGAGATTATTTTGTTCACCCAATAGATTATCTTGATCGGCTGGAACATAGAGGGTTGGGGCTAGATTGAAAATGTAATTTGCAACTACCTGTGATATAGCGAAAAGACGTGCTATATCAACAGGGGTATTTATTCTCAGATCTTGTATTGGATATTAGTATTTGTCAATTCCATTTTCTATTGCACGACCACCACTACCTTCGGCTCCTTCCCTATCTGATGTAATACTGTATCACATACCTTGCGTTCAACATGCTGAGCGAAGGCTAAAGCATCTTTGAATCCTGAGAGATCCTGGAGGATAGCACGGACAACTTGATCCAGTGAATGTTCAAGACCTGGAACAGTTGCAACTGGCGGAAGACCAACCGTATCATACTTGATGACAAAACCGCTTGATTTCTTAGAGATCCCTACAACGAGCACTCCTTGTGAAGATATCTGATAACGGTCGTGGAGCTCTTTTTCACCAGTATACCCTACCATTCGACCATCGACTGTGATAAGTTTCTTTGAGACGTATTGGTCTGTTTCGTGCATCTCATCCCGAGTGAATTCGAGCAACTTTCCATTTCGGAGAATTGGAACTTTTGTTTTTGGGTATCCAAGTTCATAGGCATTGCGAGCATTTCCTCGAAGCATATGAGGAAACCCATATACTGGAACATAATACTCCGGTTTTAAGAGATTAATCATCTTCTTGGTATCCTCTCCGCGTGCATGTCCTCCAGCATGAATCTCAGATTCTTTGTAGTGATGAATCCGCGGACCTTGTTGAGTGATAAGGTCAAAGAGTCCTTGCACTGCACGCTCATTCCCTGGAATTACTGAAGACGAAAATATGATCGAGTCGTCTGGCTTGAGAGCAGTTTCCTTTGATTCTCCTGTAACGATACGCATCAATGCGGCATAACGTTCCCCTTGGGCACCAGTACAACAGATAGTAACCTGGTTATCTGGGAGCTTCGCAGCTTGCTCCATGGAGATGATCGTTCATGACTGTGGCCGAACATACCCAAGCTTGATCGCGATATCAATATAGTTATTCATCGAACGACCGAGAAGAACAACCTTACGGCCATATTTCTCCGAAGTCGAGATAATCAGCATGACGCGATCAATAATCGATGAAAATGTTGCTGTAATTACACGAGCAGGTGCTTTTGCAAAAATATCTTCCATCGAATGAACCACTTCAGATTCAGAAATAGATGATCCCATAAGATGAGCATTGGTAGAGTCAGAAAAGAGCGCTCGCACTCCACGTTTCCCAAGAGTCTCAATCCATTCATAGTTCGTAGATGGACGATTGGGAAGAGGATTTTTATCGAACTTCCAATCTCCTGTATGAACGAATCGTCCAACTGGAGTTTCAATAAGAAGTCCCACAGAATCGGGGATCGAATGATCTACAACAAATGGAGTTACTTGAAAATGTTTTCCAAACTGGACTGGACGATAGCGAACGTACTCAGAAAGCTTGGTAAGTGTAGCTTTCATATCCCCTTGTTTAAGCTTGATTAACTCATATGCCATAGCAGTTGCATAGATTGGAGTACTTCGTCCAAGTTGTTCCATGAGATAGTATACTCATCAAATATGATCAATATGTCCATGAGTAATGCATACTCAAACTATCTTTTTCCCACGAACATAGGTAAGATCTGGGATAGAAGAGTTAATGCCATACTGATATTGGTCAGCGAACTGAATCCCCATATCCACGATAATCATCTCATCTTCATACTCAAATCCCATACAGTTGAGTCCCACTTGTTCCGTTCCTCAGAATGGGATAATACGAAGAGTTCCTTTTTCAATTGGTTTTGGTCGTTCTTCTGGAATATGAAGATACTTTTTGAGTGCTTGATTCGGCGTCAAAAACGGAAAGGACCGCTTCGGTTTATATGAATCCTCAAAAAGAAATGGTTCTCCCGGCCGGATGTGGTCTGTCATCTTTTTTCATGAGTCGAAGAAGTTTCGAAAAGTTCATTTCTTTTCTCATCTGGATCATTCTCATGGGTTCTTGAGAAATCTTTTATTTTGCATAATAATATTATTAATTAGTGGTTACTGGAACTATCTTTCTATCAAAATCGGCATGACAACAGGTGTTCTTCCTGTAAGGACATAGCAATATTTCGTGATTTCGCGACGAAGAGTTTGTACGAGTTCTCCCCGTTCGATATGTTGATTTTCGAGAATGAGTTTCTCATATGTAGCGCGGATACCCTTCAAGATTTCCTTATGTACTGCCATCATCTCATACGCATGAACGAATCCCCGTGAATCAATGAAAATATGACCAGCAATAGTGCGTGCACGAGTATCTTCTTCAAGAGTAAACATAAGTACTCCATTTGCTGCGAGCGTCTCTCGGTCTGGAAGAGTATATCCAGCCAAGATACCAACAGATTGGGCATCAATATAAAAGGTGTCAAAGGTAAACTTCAGAGAATGTTTTGATAAATTCTTTCCATGAAAAACAAGGATTTCTCACACTGCAAATGTCTCATTACCAAAAGTAAAAGTTTCGGCATTTTTCTGAAAGACTTGTTCTCTTGAGAGTGTTGAACTAGGAGTTCATACTACTTGAGCATGTTCGAATCCAATCTGTGTAGTAGAAGATCTGAGGGTAAAACAAGGAATTCCTTCGCAAGAGGCAATAGAAAACTCAAAATTCCCGATTCGACGCTCTGAAAGTCATCCAGAGAAAAGCTCAAAAAATCGACACTTCTCAAGAAAACTCATGTCTGTTATACTATTACGAAATTTTGCAATAATACTTCTTGAAGCATATATAGAGGGAAATCCAAGACATGGAAGAATCGAGAGAAATGGTGTCACGTCGATATCTTCATCGGTAAGAATCCAAGCTGAGATGCGATCCTTCTCGGAAAACACAAGACGCATATCAGGAAATGTTATATAGCTTTTTCCTACTCTTGTAATCGAGTCAAAACCTGTACCAAAAAGTACCGTCTCATCATCTCTTCTAATAAGTATGAGTGGGTCCTTATGGGCTGATGGTGACAAGACAACCATCCGAACAACTGAAGCATCGTCTTCCCGTGGAAAAAATGAAGACTTCATCGATGTTACAATCCGAGTGAGCGGTGGCATCTCGCCAAGATTTGGAGGAGCACTCACACCTGTTGATTCTCGAACAATGGAGTCATCCCTTTTACGATGCAGAGGGCCATTATCACGAGCGATAGGTGGTCTATTCTTTATGGTTTGGGGTTTTGTATACGTTTTGTTTTGGGTTTTATGAGAAGTATCTCATGGTGTCTTGTCTTTTGGTTGATGTGGCACGTTTCCAAAAGCAATATCATGGCTATCACCAAAAATATGGTCCATATTAAAAGATTAAAATGTTATGTAGATCGTATTTTCTCGACAAAAAAAGAGAATTGCGACCGAAAAATTATGAAGAAAGTATGTTCCTATATATTCATAGTACATACTGACAACTCTCTACTTTCTGAAGGAGAAAACAGAGAACTATCACCATGTATTTGTGAGAATGAGTATATAGATTAATTAAGGGAATACAAATATTTTTGTAGGGAAATAGGGATTTTGGTAGAATCCCACACATATGCTGGCATCCTCCCAACTGTAAAATCGGTATCTGTAAGAATTCCTCATGGGAAAACATTATTTTGAATAAAGAGATATTTTCTTCGAAGGGAATCATTTCGCATAGCGCGATCCTCAAAAACTCGATTGTGAAATATATAATACACGAATGACTCTGCAAAATCCTCATACTGATTACTTGCTGAATATCATGTCACAAACGATGAAAGTGTTTCTGTAGAGCGTTTCACTGTTGAATTCTGCCAACTAATAGTATAGAAATCATTCGAAGGATCATGTCATCCCTGAGATGTAAGAACGTAGATATCCACATAATGCCCAAGCTCATGAATGAAGAGTTTGAGAAACTCACTATCCCGAACAACCTTTGCGGAAAGAGAGATGAATTGTCCTCGCATACGCCCACGTGGTTCGATCAGTGTCCCATCTATAAATACCGAAAGGGCGTCATAGGTAAATCGCATCTGTCGAGAATTGACAACCGCTTTCAGAATACCTTCTCTGGAGATGCTACTATTCCCTTTGATATTAGAAGATATAAAAACTCCTTCCAAAGCAAAGGATGGAAGAGAAGAACAAAGGAATATACACTCGAGAATGAGAAAAAAAAAGAAGCGCATAAAAGTCCTTTGCAAAGGAAAAAATAATGTATATTTAATTACCAAGTGTATATATAAAATTCACCACTGTATCAACCAGAGGGAATGCGAGACCGAGAAGAAGTAATCCAATGAGTGCATAGATTCCCGTTGTTTTCGCATGTTTTATCTTTTCCTCATCACCGAAGGAAGTTGTATAACGAATACCTGCAAAAACAATAACACCAATAGCAAAAAGCGCTCAAAAGCCAATTGCTTTCGTAGTAATATTTTTTACAAGGTCTTTGACACCGGCTGTATCTGTTTTGGTATTGTTTGGATCCACACTATTTTGTACTCCATCAGCACAGTGCTTCAGAAAATCTACTGCATTCCCGCTACTCAGATCACATTCTGCCCAAGTTGGGAATGAAAGAGTGAATGCAAATCCAAAACAAATGAAGATGAAGGTAAAAAAGATTCGCATATTTTTATAAACTAATCTGAGAAATAATAGTAACAAGAGCAACAGATAAGGCTATAGCAACGAGAGCGATGGCGCTATATGCAATAGATTTCCATGCTTTTTTCATCTTCGTCTCATCTCCTTCTGCTGTGAAAAGTTGATATGCAACATACAGAGATGCCCCAACGATCACAATAGGAAGAACGACCTTGAGGAGAACCGCCTGAATAAGAGAAAGTATTCCTGAGATTCCAAGAGTACTACTTTTTAAGATTGTCCCATCTGGTGTTCCATGATCAAGGATATCACTTGCTCTAATAGCAAATGTATTCTGGAATGAAAGTATTATGGAAATGATGGGAAAAAATATCTTCTTCATAAAATGGATTTAGAGAAATGTATCAAGCTGTAAATTGGTCATGAATCTCACGGCACCATATGCAATCCCTGCAACAACGATACCAATAAAGGCGTAGATGATCATATTACGAGACTTCTTTATCTTTTCTTCATCACCCGCGGCAATGATCATCTGGATACTTGCCCAAGTGATAGCCATCACTGCGAGAACTCCTGCAAGACCGATTCCATAGGCGATAATAGATGCGATCGTAGATGTTGGGTCTTTACCAACCTGAGGAAGAAGTCATGTTGGTGGTGTCACCACAATTTCTCAAGCGAAGATGCCATGAGAGAAAAAAGAAACGAGGATGAAGAAAAATACACGAAGAAGTATCATAATTGTCTATGAAAATAAAGATGCAATAAGCTGGATCATCGACCAGGACATAAATGCGACGATAATAGCAATGAGGTTCCACTTAATAATATTCTTTGCTTGTCCGGCTTTCTCACTATCTCCAGCAGAAAATATATAATAATATCCAGCTATAAGAACAGAAACAATGGCAATAATCGGAATCATAAAAAGAAGTATCTCTGAAATCTTCTGTAAGACAATAAGCAGTGCTCATTTCCCAGAATAATCACTTTGGGCTCATCCATGACTTCATCATACTGGATCCATTGCTCCAAGATTTATGATGAAATCTGGAGACGTCATATCTCCTGCTCACCCTCCTCCTGCAAAAACTCAAGAAACAGACAGAACGAAACCAATGATGATAAAAAGAATCTTATACATGAGCCGATTCTACCTCAAAACCTCGCAAAATGCAAAAAAAACGAGAATTTGCAAAAAAACAATTCCTTTATATAATACGGCCGATTTCTCCATCTTTCCTATCGAATTAACTTTTTCACTTATGAATACTCTTCTCATCATTATCGCCGTACTTCTCATCATTGTCATCACTATGCAATCCAAAGGTACAGGACTCTCTATCATTCCTGGATCCAATGATTTTGGAAAATTTGAACGTCGTGGACCAGAAAAAATCCTCCACCAAATAACTATTGGTCTTGTATCGATTTTTACACTTCTCTCAGTTATATCATATTTTCTTGCATAGGCCATTCCCCCCCCAATGAAAGTATAGAGACTTTATTTTCTCTTTGTTTTTTGCCATTTGCTATTTGCCCATTTTATGCATATTCCCCATTTCCGAAAGAAACCAATTCTCATCTGAACTTCCGCACTTGCGGTTACTCTTTTCATACACTTGGTTGGGATATATATATATGAAGGGGGGAAGTACGTTGGACTTCCTGGAGGAAGTATAAGCATTGGCATCGTTGGTACAGCACCCAATGTTATGAATCCTCTTACATTTGGAACGAGCCCAGCAAATGATCTTATGTTTCGATTTCTTTTCCGTGGGCTTATCACCTATAACCCTCGAGATGAAGTTGCTGAAGGTGATCTTGCTACCTGTGATCTCACGAATCTTGCCAAGGTTACCTGTACGCTCAAAGAGTGAGTAAAATGGTCTGACGGAACTCCTATAAAGGATGATGACGTTATTGCAACCATTCAGGCATTCCGTGATACAGCAAAGAATGAGAAAATGCTAAACTTTCTCAAG
Source organism: Patescibacteria group bacterium (assembly GCA_036170735.1). GTDB lineage: Bacteria > Patescibacteriota > Gracilibacteria > BD1-5 > UBA2023 > JABFSX01. The sequence continues at coordinate 6,822 of JAVHPT010000038.1, forward strand.
TGAGTTTCTGTTGTGGCAAATAAACGATTTATCACTTTTGGATCAAAAGACAAGAATCCTCTTATTCTTGATCTTCTTGCATATCCGATTATACGATCAGATATGCTCGAACAGATTCGTACGAGCAGATTTTCATCATGAAATTATATTACATCAGGACTTTTTCGATTTTCTGAAGTAGCAACAGACACTGAATACTGATTTGATCGCATCACTCTCATGCGAAATGATAAATATAGTGGGCAAATCGCCTGGCTAGATAAGGTTCATTTTAAGTTCTTTCACGATCTCGCATCTCTCGAACGAAGTACGGAAGCTCTCAATATCATCATCCCTCCCGTAAAGAATGAGAAACTCATTCTCAATGCTCGTTTTGATAGATACAAATACTCAACATATGAATTCTTCTGAGTCTTCTTTCAGACTGATAGGCTAGGGAAATCTCTCCGAAATGGGCTCCATTGGCAAATAGGAACATCCTTTTCTGGGAATATAGATCCGGATAATCAAAGTGTTGAGAGTATATTTTCTGGCGGTGAAAAGATCCTTCCAATAGGAGTATTGGGTAACTTCTCCGATATTCTCCGAAAAAGTTGATTCTTTCGAAAGGATGAGCTTCTTGCAAATATTGATAAAGAACCAACGACCGTTACTGGTTGAGTACAATATGGACAGCCAAAATTTTTCCAGCACAAGGAACGGTCATTAATACTCTTTACATCTGATGTAACATGAGGTATCCTTCTCAATGGAACTGTTCCATCTGGAGTCCAAGCTGTGAGTATCAATGGGTATACCCTCAAAGGTTTTGTTCCTGGAGGTTCGAGTTTTGCCTATCGTGTAAGCCTTGAAAATAAAACCCTGAACGAGTGAAAAAATACCTATGAACTCTCCTTCTCTGTATCTGGATGAGTTCTAACAGGAGAGACACTCACTCTCTACTATAGCCCAGATGAGAGTATTCTTGCAAAGCTCAAAGAAGAAGTCGATGCAGAATACCTTGCGAAGTTCAATACTCCAGCTCTCATTGCTGAGCGTGAACGAAAGAAAGATGAACAACGAGTAAAGGTTAATACCCTTGATGATCATTATTATTACAATGAAAAATATGAACCATTTCGTCTAAAGGTCGATTATGTGAATGGCCCTCAGTCTACCGACCAATATGCGAGAACTATTGAATCAACTCTTAAAAATCTTGGAATTATTGCTGAACTTACCCCTCTTGAATCCAAAGATCTCGAAGAGATCATAAAATCCGGAAAAAAAGACTTTGATATGCTCATTGCCTGAGTAGGAACATCAGGAAATATTGCGCAGATTGGGCAACTCTTCGCTTCAAGTGAGGTAGGAAAATGAGTAAACTTTTCCAATATCGAAAGTAAAACTCTCGATGACCTTTTTACTACTTTACGTTCAATGACCATCACTGGAAGTGTAAGTCAGGCAAAATCTGATATCATAAAATATATGCAGGATGAGAGCTTCTTCTTTCCGATTTCGAGCCCTCTTCATACATTCTATGTTGATCGTAATCTGAAGTGAGTTGAACAGATTGATATATTTCCAGACATAACTACTCTCTATGATATCCTCAAATACTCAAGTATCAAAGATAATTATATTCTCCAAACAGAGGGAAAAGGTATAGGAAATTTCTTCGGTTGGAGCTTCACAAAAGCATCTCAATAAGTAGAATCAGTTCTAGACCTTGAATGGACGCTCATCTTTTTCACTTCACTTATTTATGAAAGAACGGGTTGTTCTCCCAGCATGGGAACTCGTAACAGAATTCCATTCACTCAAAAAACTCAACTTCATTCCTTCTCTTTTTGGAATGTTGTGGCTTTTTCTGCTTCTTATTTACCAGATCACTTATACGTACGTCATCGTATTCCATAAGAAGGATGAGCTTTTTTCTACACTTGCAGAATTCGCAGACAAGACGTATTTCGGAAAAATCCTTATGGTTCTGCTTATTATATTTCTCCTCTATGAGATCCTCGAACCAATAGCACTCGGAGGGATGATCCAGATGATGGACTCCTATAGAAAAACAGGTGGAAAAAACCCCCACCGAACTATGCAATGAGTATTTGACGGGCTCCGACATTTTCTTCCGATATTTGAAGTACAAAATATTACCGCGGTATTTCGTCCTCTCTCTGTGATCACTTTTTATATATTCCTCCTCCGAATCATCGGTACTGACTATTTCACACCGATCACAACTATCATGGGTATTTACCTGTTTTTTGCGTTCTTTGTGAGTATGTGTTTTGCTTATTCAAAGTTCTTTATTATCTTTGAATGAAAACACGCTATTGAGTCATTATCTGCCTCAACTGGACTTGCTGTACGACACATCTCCATTACGGGGAAACTCTATTTTACGATGATCCTCCTCTATCTCCGTACCATAGTTGTGGCACTCATATTCCTTGTTCTCCCATTTGTAGTATCCAGTGTGATAGCATTTTTCACTATTCTCGCCATAAAGATGGTTCTCCTTTCTATATTTGGAATTATTAGTCTTATCCTCTTTATCTTCATCGTTCATCTTAACTCAACGCTTGAAATCTTTATCGAAGCCACCTGGTATGAAGCATACCAGCTCTGCAAAAAAGAAGATGCGGTGGAAGGATATAATAAAAGCCCCAATCATGAAGATGGGTACGGGCACCACTAGGCCTCAATATCACTAAAATCCTCTTTCTTGCCATCTTGTCTATATTCATGGATAGCATTTTTGATAGCAAGGAGTCCAATCATGGAAGCATACCTTCGTCGCGGAGAGATATCCGTTCCGATATTTTCATGGATGAATCACTCATCGAGTCTAAGGATATCGTCGATTTTCCATCACTCGAGAAGTTCCCCAGTGATAGAGACACACGCTGTCGCCACAATCGACATATACCCATCGAAACTGAATGCTATGAGGACATCATCCTCTATCTGAAGAAATACCTCTACAATATCAGCACACACACGATTGGCTTCACGATAGCGAATGGTTGTGTCTTCCGTAATTCCCTTATTGGGAGGATTCCGAGAATATTCGATGATGAGTTCTTGAGAGGTCATGGTTTTTTAAAAAAAATGACAAAACCTAGGCTATCCTGCTATTTTACTCAAAACCTCGAAGAATCTATCAATATCTGCCTTCGTATTGTAGAGATAGAGGCTCATCCGAAGTGAGCCACGGATTCCGAGAGACTCATGAAGAGGCTCGGCACAATGGTGCCCAGAACGCACACAGATCTCTGCATCAGCAAGCATCTCAGCAACATCGTTTGGATGATTGTTTTCGAATGCAAAAGAAAATATTCAGAGACGATTCTCTGGAACATATGAACCAAGAAGTCTGATACCTTCTGGAAGTTCTTCGATCTTCGTAAGAGCGTATTCTACGAGTTCTCGCTCATGTTTCTCAACCACTTCAAATCCTCCAATACTCTCAATATAATCAAGTGCAGCAAGAAGACTCACAGCTCCAGCAATATGAGGGGTTCCAGGTTCATGACGGAATGGGAGGCCAGCAGGTTCATATCACTCAAGGCTGACATGATTGATTGCTCCACCTCAACAGAATGCAGGTACAAGTTTTTTGAGGAAATCTCGATTTGCATAAAAGAATCCAATTCCTGTATCTGACATTATCTTATGTCCCGTTCCAACAAATATATCAACACCGTATTTCACTACATCAGTTTCCATATGAGGAAATCGCTGACTTCCATCAAGGATAAAAAGTGGCTTATGGGAAAGTCTTCAGAGTATTGTGGATACTTCTTCTATATCTAAAACTTCACCAGTAACATTTGATGCGCCTGTGAGAGAGACCACATTCACTTTCGAGACTTTCCGAACAAAATCTTCATAATCTATCGTTCCATTTTCATAAAGATTCACCCACTCAATAACTACACCATACTCCTCTGCAATGATCTGCCAAGGAACAATATTCGCATGATGATCAGCTTTTGAGAGTAAGACAGTATCTCACTTCCTGAGAATTCCTGTTTTTATAAGAGAACGAGCAATGAGATTAAACGCGTAAGTAGCATTATAGGTAAAAACGATCTCATGGTATGAATCCGCATGAAGGAGCGTTGCTACCTTTTCTTTTGCCTTCTCGTAGAGCAATGATGATTCCATAGAGAGATCATAGGTTCATCGGTGGATATTGGCATATGAAGATGAGAAAAAGTCGCTCATAGCATCAATAACTTGTTGCGGTTTCTGAGCGCTTGATGCAGAATCAAGGAAAATAAGTTCAGAATGTGTCCGAAAAATCGGAAAATGAGAGCGAAACATGTGGAAATAAGGTTATTATTTATGATTTTAGTAGAAGCTCTTGTTTTAGTATAAATAAAATCTATTTCTTATGATTGAATCTTCAAAGTCACCAGAAACTACCAAATTACCAAAATCTAAGCCAAAAGCACTCTTTTACTGCAATACCTCTAAGACCTCGTGTAATTCTCCTGCCGCTAGTTTTAGAGATAACCTGATAGACCTACGCAGACGTGAGGGTTATGCAGAGCACAGGAGTTAAAGTGAGCCTCTATTCCTACTCGGTGACTAGATAACTATGTTCTTATGGTAATACGAGAGATAGACAAGATTTTGTTACTTCAAAAGTAATCTTGGTTAACTTGCCTTTTACTGTTACCACCACCATCCTTTTTCTTCTGGATTTGTCCCTGTACTTCCTGAATCGGTAGGCTGTGATTGTCATTGTATAGAGACAATCTCGTCAAGATAATTCTGTGCTTCAAGAGCAAAGTCAGTAGTATCATCGATTCACTTCACCTTCTTGAACTGGAGTTTTGCAGCATCATATTGTCACCTATCAAAGAAAAGAATTCACTTTTCGAGGAGGATGAGTGGGGATTCTTGAAGTTCAGAAGAAAGGGAACTAATCACAGTTTCCGCATCTTGGGTTTTCCCAAGGAGACGAAGTGATGTGATGTACAAAGGAGTAAGAAAAGGTGAACCTGGATGAATCTTGAGTCAATCACCCGCCCATACAAATGCTCGAAGATTTTCTCACTCAGAGAGTGCAAGAGAGATAGCTACAGAAAAATCATCTTCGCTCGCATCAGGTTCCTGTACGAGATACCCGAGGACCTTCATCATGCCGACCGTATCGCCGAGAAGAGAATAGTTATAGGCAAGTCGGCGCTCAAGATTTGTTTTCGGCATATACCCAGCAAGGATCGCATTGTTGAGGTACAAGTTCGATGTAATATAATCCTTGAGATGGAAGGAAATCTCTCCAAGCTTCACGATTGTTTCGAGGTCATTTGGGTGTTTTTCGAGGTATCGAAGTAGCGTTGTCTTAGCTTCATTGTATCTGCCAAGCTCAAAGAGAGTAAATCACTGGAGCTTACTCACTTCATCGTAATCTGGTCGATCCGCGAGTATTTCTGTGGTGAGCTTTTCTGTTGCGAGGAAGTCACTAAACTCATAGAACTTCTCTGCAACAGCAAAATTTCGATAGTGAACATCTGGGGAAACCTTTGTGGCATCAGCACCCACCTTTTGAAGAGCTAAGATACCTATCTCAGTTCCTGAATAGGATTCAATAGTTGTAATACAATTGTGAATTCACATATAACAAGTGTCAACAATAGGATAATACTCCTGCATGCCAGTTCCTGTAGGGATTTTATATAATTCAGAAAGACGATCAGTTTGAGATTCATCAAAAAAGAGTGAAGAAAGCATCTCCTTTTGTTCGCTTTCTTTGAGCTCAGAGAATGGGACTTTTGTAAAATATGTGTATGCGTTTTTCCAATCTTTGAGAAGGTAGTATGCATGAGCGATTTTCTTCTGGATAATCACATCATCTGGAAGTTTCTCTGCAACTTGGAGATAATACACAAGCGCTTCATCTGGATTATTTTTGATCGTAAAATAATCTCATCTTTGTACGGAATTGATTTCTTTTCGTCTCTTCTTTATGAGCTCAATTCGCTTTTCCGGATCAAGATCTTTCTGATATCTTTCTCACGAAACGGTACCTCATGTTCCAGATAATCAGATAATATCCCCAAGTGCACAAGCAGAAAGAGATAATAAAAGGATGAGGAAAATACCAAATTTTTTCATAGACGAGTGGAGTGAGAAAGGTGGAAGCTTGCTTCCGCTTATCCGAATGAACGAAGTCTTCCAAACTTTGATGCCCATATCATAGAGAAAAATATGATTTCACAAAAAGAAAAAGAGAAGGAAAAATTGACGACCACAATGCTTCTCGTATACTCCTTTTCTCTAGAAACATTATTTCTCTTCTATTCATGTTTTCTCTCTCAGAATACGCATACTATCTTCCCAAAAACCTCATAGCCCAAGAAGCGACTCATCCACATCACGATGCGCGAATAATGGTGGTGGATCGAGAAAACTGAGACATCAAGACTGAGACGAATTTCTGGAATCTTGATACCTATATTCCTGGAGATCGAGTCATCTTTTTTAATAATTCAAAGGTCTTCAAGTCTCGGATTCCTCTCAAGAATACTCGATATATCCTGCGGGGTGGAAAAGGGGAAGTACTGAAGGAATGAGAAATCTTCTTCCTACATACAATGGAAAGCGATACGTTCGAGGCATTGATAAGACCAGGAAATAAATTCCGTACAGGGACAAGGTTTTTTATAGGAAATTCTGTGATTACAGTATGTGAGAGAACCCATTATGGGAGGATACTCCATATTTCAGGAGATTCTATTTTTCATCTCATGGAAACGCTTGGAAATCTTCCACTTCCCCCCTATATCGCCTATGATGAGAGCAAGGAAAATGATTATCAGACAGTATTTGCAAAAGAATATGGATCTGTTGCTGCGCCAACTGCATCCCTTCATTTTACGAAAGAGCTGCTTGAAAAGATCCAAAATGAAAAAGAATACATCACTCTTCATGTTGGACTTGGAACGTTTAAGTGAATTGATACTGAGGATATCCGTGATTACGCTATCCACCATGAAACTATCGAGATTGACAGCAACCTGTTTGAGTCAATTGCAAAAATAAAAAATGAAGGGAAAAAGGTCGTCGCCGTCTGAACAACAGTATGCCGAACGCTTGAGTCACTTCCCTATCTCTGGAAAGGTTATAGCACAGGGATAAAAGAGGCTTTTGCAAGAGAAACTCAAGCGTACTGGAATAAGCTTACAAGAAATCTTGAGGAAAAAGATTGGATTCATAATATCATATCCTGATGAAAACTGTGAAACGGGGGTTCGGAGGGAAGACACTGTTTGAATGAGGATGAAAGCAAATGAACTAATAAGCAAAGTGAATACTTGAGCGAGTTTGGCTTCTCACCCAGAACTTTTGATACCTTTGGTTATAAAAGTACAGGGAATTGTGTCTGAGAAACTATTACCTTTGAAACTTCCATCTATATTACCCCCTGATACTCCTTCAACATTGTCGATGATCTCATTACCAACTTCCATCTTCCAGAATCATCCCTTTTGGTTCTCATAAGTGCCTTTCTCTGACATAAAAAAACCATGAAACTATATGAACATGCGATAGAGGCTCAGTATCGTTTTTATAGCTTTGGCGATGGCATGTACATACGATGAAAATATGATAAAAGCGAGTAAGTCTTCTTGCTTCAAGTCAGAGTTTTTATATAATTATCTCCATATTTTCATTTTCGTTCATATGCAAAAATTACTCATTGGGGTGACAAGTATCTTTCTTCTTATTTCCTGTGCCACTTCTGGTTCAAGAACGGAACAAAATGGTAATATCTCTGGAATGAAGAATGATTACCAGGCGGAGATCCAAACTACATCAATTAAAATCAAAGCAACAAAAGAGTTTGCTGATTGTATGCAACCAGCTGTAAGCATGTGTGTCAATAGTATTGGAATGCAACTTGCGCAGAAAGCAAAGTCGACAGAATTCTGTAATGAACTCTCAGGAAAAGATCAACAAGATGGATGTCAATTTGCGGTTACTATGGCTATTGCGAGTGAGAGAAATGACCCTAGTCTCTGTGCTACTCTTTCTGGAACGTATTTCTCTCAGTGTACCGAAACAATGTACCGTTCACAAGCTGTAAATATGAAAGATGTTTCCTTGTGTGATAAGCTTGAAGTATCTCCTGCTAATATAACAAGTATTTCTGGAAGTGTTGCTCCTATCAAATGAGGAAAAAAGGAACAGTGTGTATTTAGTGTTATTATTTCCGATAGCACTACGACCGAACAAGACTGTAAAAAAATCCAAGATTCCTCCCTACAGGGCACCTGTATAGCATCCCTAAAGAATCGAATTCATACTCTAAAAACTCCTATTACCAAATAATCTATGCAAAGAATACGTAAATGTATCATCCCTGCGGCTGGTTTCTGAACTCGCTTTTTACCAGCTACCAAGGCTCAGCCAAAAGAAATGCTTCCAATCGTGGATAAACCTGTAATCCAATATCTTGTGGAAGAGGCTGTATCTGCAGGTATTACGGATATCATCATCGTGACATGACGAGGAAAACGATCTATCGAAGATCATTTTGATATGTCATTCGAACTTGAGAAAACACTAGTTGAAAAAGGGAAAACCAAAGAGCTTGTTGAAGTGGAAAAGATCTCCAATCTCGCTCGTATTGCCTATGTTCGTCAACCGATCCCACGAGGTGATGGGGATGCCCTCCTTCGAGCACGAGCCCTCGTAGGAGATGAATCCTGTCTTGTACTCTTTGGTGATGATCTCATCCTCGGAGAAAAGTCAGGAGCAGCACAGCTTATTGCAGCTTTTGAACGAAAGAATGCACCTATTATTGCGCTCGAAAAGGTATCTGATAAACGGGTGAGCTCTTATGGAATTGTGGAGTCAAGACATTCCGATGGACGAATTCATCAAGTGTCAAAATTCCTCGAAAAACCACAACCAACTGAAACTACCTCAAGACTTGGTGTTATCGGGAAATATGTTATCACTCCTGAGGTCTTTGATTATCTTCAATCAGATAGTGAATGAACCAGTAAAGATGGGGAAATTCGCTTAGCTGATGCTTTCGCTCGTATGGTAAAGGATCGAGATATCTACTGACTTGAGGTGGAAGGTACTCGATATGACACTGGAGATAAGTTCTGATTCCTCCGAGCAACGATCGACTACGCTTTAGCACGGGAAGATCTCGGCCCTCAACTCATGGAATTTCTGAAAAAACGAATTGGGAAATAACAGAAGAAACTAGTGAAATGGGGGGGTTCGGTTTCTGACTTTCGCTTCTTTCTTTGGTGAATTCTCTGGAAAAAGAAGAAAATAGTGAAACGGGGGTTCGGAGGGAAGACACTGTTTGAATGAGGATGAAAGCAAATGAATTGATGAGCAGGGCGAATACCTGAGCGAGTTTGGCTTCCCACCGAAACTTTTGTTACTTTTGGTTACAAAAGTAAGGAGATCTCGTGTGGAAGAAATCCTGGATTCTTCCTTCATCAGAATGACGGAGTCACAGAAACTCTGGATTGCTTCATTCTTCGCAATGACAGAACAGATTCTCCTTTCGGAGAATGACAAAAAGAAGCTTCATTAGTTTGATAAAATGGACACAAAATCACGAAAGAATATTGGCAACAAGTGAGAACTGCTTGCAATCGAATACCTTCAGAAAAACGAGTATGAGATACTCGCGACCAATTACACGATAAAGTGATGAGAGCTAGATATTATTGCAAAAAGAGATGGAATATATATCTTTGTAGAAGTGAAGCTCCGTCAAGATGAGAGTCACGGTCATCCACTCGACACATTTACGCTTCCTAAGCGTCGGGCTATGAGGCGAACGGTTTTCCTATACTTAAATAGTAATAAAATCTCTCCCGACTTTGCTCGTATCGACTTCATTGCCATCATGAACAAAAGAGACGGTACAGGGTACCGTCTCTGGCATGTGAGAGGAGTGGGGATCTAGGCGGCTTCCTCAAATAAACCATCATTGACAACATTATCAACTGCTTTTTTAGCGAAGAGAGAGGCTATATCAGTTACCTTCGCTGAAGGCACCATATGGGATGTTCTCCCATTAATCCAATTATTGTAATCAGACTCTCCGTTATTTTGATCGATATCCGCATCAAATACAGCCATCGGATCAATCCCCATATCCGCAAGATCCTTGAAATATGGATATGCTCGGATAATTGCCTGAGCATTCTTTTTGATAGATTCTTGGCTCTCTCCAACTCGACTCGCTCTCGTATTTAATTGGCGAACTATATATTCAAGGATTTCTTTTCGATGAGCGAGATACTGTTTCTTTTGTAAATCTTGATCCCCTAAAAATCATTTCAGATCTCGTAACTTATCTGTATCTGTCATATACTTTTTGATATACTGCCATATTTTTTCCCTGTGATCATCATTCATTTCTTTCCCTCATCATGATACTTGAAATTGGATTTTATTGAGCATCGAATGGAGGCTCATGAGTCAAGTCTTGTTTCCATCACTATCTTCTCATTCCGCGATGATAATATTTTGGTACCCGTGTTCATCATACCAATCAGGTCAGAAATTAGTTCATCAAGGTATTGTACTTTTCATAAGCTGCATACCATGTCAAGCTCACTTTGGGGCGATCTTATCCCAATATGCCTTAGCTGTTTTATCGCCATATGCTTGTTTTTTGATGAGCCACCCATTTTGTCATTGGAGCATATTATGGAGTCCAGATCATTGATGTTTTTGCCAAAATTCCATCATCATCATCGGTGCTGGTTTCCACTTTGGATTCTTCTTCTTCTCTGCATCCGAGTCTTCTGGCATTGCAAGACGTCTACAGAGAGTACTAAATTCCAGACCATCCTCACTTTTCATTTTTCCTTGAGTGATCAGATCTTGGATAGCTAGTTTCACCGTGTCACGATAAATGTTGTTATCGGCTTCACTTCGAAGAAAAGAAAATGCATGGAAGGAAAGTCCATTCTCAGCATATCACTTGAGATGCTGGAGAGCGGTATGAGATACATGCCCAGACCATCATCCACATGCCCAGATAAATGGCATTGCCTGATACTCTGGAGACTTAATCTTCAGAGCCATGTTTTCCATGGCACCGATATATTTATGAAGTTCATTCGTAGACCCATAGGAAACACCTTTATGTAGACGACCTTGGGCATTAACCATCGTGGTTTGCTCTTTTCCTTTCTCATAAGCCTTCTTATACCCTTCTATTTTCCACATTCTCTCAAATCCACCTGGCCCACCCATCGCTTTCATTACGCTCGCTGCATATGGATATTTTTCCCAGTTACCATCAAGTGTCTTGAAAAGTGTATGGATGAGTTGCTCTTCTGTCGGCTCTCATTCATGTTTCTCTTCTGTACCCATTTCGGACAATGCCCGAGTATATGCCCTCTCTCTCCAGAAAGGAAGATTGCCCATCCCCGATGTCATCACAAACGCATCAAAAAAGAGGAATGTCCCCCGAGGTGCTGTGATACATTGTTTTTTGTTGTATACTTTTGATTGTTTATGCTTGATATCTTCAGCATAGAGGTGTCCATAGCCATCAAGCATATACGCCATAGCTGCCCCTACATCTTCAGGACGAGCATCTATGTTTTGGACAATATGGAGACATTCCAATCGTTGTTTTGGACCTGGAAGATTATTTATCTCTTTCTTCGTTTTCTCGAGTATTTCTTTGCTTCCTTCTACGACAGTAGCAAAAACCTCAGCGATTACTGTGTCAGGAAGACCGAGTCATCTTGAAGTACGGAGTGCAAATCTCGCTGCTTCAAGTTTTGCTCATTTTTCGAGCTTTTGTTCGATACCATGGATAATCATCTCAAATCCTTTCCAGATACTTGCGGGATTCTGCATTTTCAGGATCTTTCCCCAGAAACCCCCATGTAGATGCGGATGATATCCGTGTCATTCATGAGTATGCTCAGCATCTGGTGCGATGAGATCTTTTTTAGAGGCCTTGAGTTTACCATTTTTGAGGTATTCGATGAATGCTCCATAACTCATCTGATTATCTTTGTATTGCCCCTTGATAGTTTTATCGATTCCATACTTTTCTGCATGTGCCTGGAGAGCTTCCATTTTTTCGCTGGAATCAAACTCTCCAAATAATACATTTCCTCCTTTTATTTCATAGATTCGAATGTGTCACCCATCTTCTGTTGAGAAGCATGTAATCTTTTTCTCTACCTCTTCATGTGATGCTTCTCCATGTTCAGCATTTCCATGGGATTCATGATCCTTGTAAATAATCTGTCCATCTTTGATCTCTGCTCCATGCGGAAGATCGAACCCTTCTTCGAGTCAATGGAGAAAGTCATGATCATCTGTGATCTTCGATACTCGTCTGAATCCACCTGCACTCGATATAGTATCAAAAAATGTTTGAAGTGGAATGTCTCTCGAGTGTGATGTTAAACCATTCGCGTCAGCCAGATCTATCATGCCATCATGAATCTTATCGACCTTCCATACTTCATCGTTTAATGTTTTTTTCGTACCATCTTTTCCAATCTCTTCCGCTGGTGCAATGAAATATGTTCCCGTATCGAATCCGTATTTCATTCATGCACCGTCGAGAAGATCAATTTTTGCTCTGATATTATTCTCATCGACATGATCCGTGAGGGCACTTGCATCATAAACTTTATCACTTCATTCGGTTCTGACATCATCCATCTTACCTGTCAGTCGACCGTCAAAGTCAGATGAGAGTACTTTAATATCTTTAGAATTCTTGAAGAAATCCATAAAACCCTCATAAGTCGTCGATAGAGAAGATCATTTCGTCAGGATCCCATTTGTCACATTCACTCATTCAATCTCAACTCCTCTATCTCAACCAGCAATTTGGTGCGAAAAACCTCGTCATCGATCATCATGTGTTTTAACTATTCTGATATATTGCGAACTTCCATTCCCATGAGTAAATTGCACATACGCACCTTCTTTAAGACTTTCTACATTCTGGATTGGCTGTGTCCCATTGGCTCACCTCAAGAGTGCCAATTCCTTAACAAACTCTTCGAAAAGATCCCAATCCTCTTCTTCAACTCATTTTTGTGCAGCTTCAGCCTTCTTCTTTTTTGATATGGTACTAGCAAAATCATCAGGTTTTGGTGGTACCTCTGGCATATCTTCTATGATAGATATGAATACTTGTTGGGCAAGTTCACGACGTTCCTTCTTGTTAAGAAAAAGTGTTTTGAGATTATTTTCATCAAAATTAGAAGCTGCAATATTATATGATTCATTTTTTCAGAGTCCTCGAACAAAGCTCTCCTTTTGTTCACTATTAAGTTGAAGATAAAGATCTCCGAATCCATCTTGAGCAAGGTTTTCGATGAAGGAATCATTAATGAGTCCCCAGTTATATGCATCTTTGAGTGTAAGTGTGGCCTCCAGTGATGTGAGGATTTTCTTTTTTTCATTAGGGGGAATCTCTACATAATGTCCGAGTATCCAGTCAATATCATCGCCATCTGGTGGTTCACCATACTTATAGTAGTCATAATATATTCTCTTCAGTTTTTTCCTATCAATTTCATTGGGGAAGTATGTGTTAACTTCTATGAATATATCATCGAGTTTTCGTTTTTCCGTGGAGTTTCTCGGTTCAGCATCTTTGAATTTTTGTATGCTTCTTACCATCTTCCGCATTGCTGCTGACTTGGTAATCATCGTAAGGAGTTCATCTTCATCGTATTTGGCAATTTCGATGCGGAGAGTATTTACATCCGTTTGATCTTTTCAAATAGTTGGAAATAGTTCGAGAGCCCGATCAAATGCTCTTTTACGTCGCAATATGAGAGTTGTTCCCATTCGTGCGATTTGATCAGAAATCTTTTCATCCGTGGTTTCTTGATCAATTGTTTCTTCATCAATATCTCACAAATTTACTGGATCCTCTTTGCAAAGATCCTTCATGTTCAGACGAATATTATTATAATCAGGTTCTTTTTTATAGGCATCAAATTTTCTCGGATCTATCGGATTTCCAAGCTCTCGCTCGATTCCGAATTTGAGCAGACTGTTGATGTTTTTATTGCTACTTCTTTTTGATGTTTCCGTATTCTCATGTGTAGAATCAGAACTATTTGGTGTGGTCATAGAACAAAAGTTATTTTCCCTTGCATTCTATCAAAAAAATGGCAAAAATACAAATAAAAATCCGCCTTTTGGCGGATTTTTTAGAAATCTTTCGATTAGTTTTCTGTTGGATTAGTAGGGGCAACTGGAGTAATAGGATCGGCTGGTACAACTGAAGTTGTTGTATCAACGGTAGTGGTCGTAGTAGTTTCAACAGCACCTGTAGCAGGAGTAACTGGAGCTTCTGGAGCAGTAGAAGCTTCTGGTGCAACTGGAGAAGTTGTATCAACAGTACCTGTCGATGTAGTAGTATCGGTAGTTTCAACAGTACCTGTGGCTGCAGGAGCTGGAGTCTTAACAGAAGCAGAACAAGCGGAAAGAAAACTTGTAAGAACAAGAGAAATGACAATAACGCGCATAAGAAAGAAAGTTAGATAGTAAAAGTGTTTTTGATGAAATGGTTGCGGAGGTGTGAATCGAACACACGACCTCAAGGTTATGAGCCTTGCGAGCTACCACTGCTCTACTCCGCGGTATGAATCTTGGTGTTAGTCTTGTTATTAACCTTAAGGAACCTCAGGTTATGAGCGGTTTGTAGGCACGCTTGACTATACTTCGCGATTATGGTAAGTTCTTTCGAGATGTTAACCACCTTAAACCTCTGCTCTACTCCACGATATATGGTAATGATGGTGCCAATGAGTGGGCTCGAACCACCGACCTCGGGGTTATGAGTCCCGTGCTCTAACCAGCTGAGCTACATTGGCGAATAATAGTATTTCTATGCGCTATACACTTGGGACAATGCACTGGAGTAGCACCGCGATTATAGAGAAAAATAGAATCTGTCAATATGTTTTTTTGTTTCTCGAGTGAGATCCTTGATTTTATGTTCTTGATACACCGAAAATATCCCAGGATCCTTCATAAGAGAATTAATATCCTGATAAATAATCTTCCCTTCAACTTGCTGATTTACTATAAAATGTGATTCTTTGTAAATATCAGAAAAGTTTCCATACGTAAGAAACTGCTCACTCTGTTCATTCGGGAATCACCCTTTTCCTTTGTACATATCCCAGAGAAATGGTTTTCCAGAAAGGAGCGATTGTACAAAACTCACTTCTCCACGGACAATATTGCAATCAGAAATCTTCAAAAGTGAATAATATGCATCAAGCGATAGGAATTGAAGAACAATGATATTTTTTTGTATTGGGTACTTTTCTGAGAAAACAAATATACAAACGTCGCCTGGAAAGCCCGAAAAATCAATATGTTCAATGGTCGAATCGTACATAAACATAGTCACCCATTTTTTTGACGCCAGATCTTGGGAAAGATTGTTTTGTTTGAGCCATGTCTCTCGTGTACTTTCTGGGGAATGGTGGTGGATCAATCAACATCCTCACCTAATTGGAGAAGGAATTACCTCGATGACTTTCGTATGTTCCGTCGAGTAAATATGCTCATTCTCATTATGTGCAAGCCAAACAGGATCAAAAGAAATATAATCAAATCGGAGAATAAGTCGCCTTGTATTATCATGAAAGGTTGGAATCGGGAAATGAAAAAGCGCGAAGAGAATATCTGACGATCCCTCAGGAATAAATTCATTATAGGAAGTAATCTCATATTTTCCAAGAAGATGCTTGTTCCTTAAAAAGAACTCTCCTACTTTTTCTACATTATCCGTAAATATTCGGAAGTGGTGCTCTGAAGGATATGCTTGTTCAAAGGAAATAACAAGCTCGCAAGCAAATCCCATATCACCATAATTGTCGACGACAGAAAGGAGGATATCGATGGTAATTGGTAGGATGGACATAGCTAAACAGATATTTTACTTCTTTATCTTGCGGATTCTATCAAAAATGAAGAAAATCATGAAATGGCGGCCCGATGGTTCTTATTGTCTTCTTCCTTCTACGAAATTTTCGTATTTGTCAGTGAAGATTTCCATAATTTTCGGCTTGTTTCTTTTACTTCTTTCTTTGGTGAATCTTCTCGAATCTGTCCGACGAAATTTTTGTGAAAATTGCAACGTTTCTGAATTTTGCAATTTTAGAAAATGAGCCGGAAACAGATTCCAAGATGAACCAACAAAAGAAGGATTCTTTATTACTTTTTAGTTATAAAAAGTAAGTAGAGAAATGAAATATGGAAGATCCCCGAAAGATTTTTAGTACTTTTAGCCATAAAAGTACGCTCTATGTGGGGAATCCTGAATTCGTCGCGAAGCTCAAATGACGGAAACAATGGATCCTCGGACTAGTTCAAATGATGGAGCAAAATTTCTCTATTTCGCTACACTCCAATCGAGATGACAAACGACTCACGTACTTCTTTTGCAATTCTACTCCTTTTTCATAGAATGCAACCATGTTTGCACATATCACAGGAACCCTGCTCTCTCTTGATGGAACAAAAGCTACGATAGAAATTCGTGGCATCTGACTCGCGCTTGAGATATTTCTTTCACCACTTGCACTTGGGGACTGCCTTGCAGGAAAAGAGCTAAGTTTTTTCCTCCATCATCATATCACTGAATTAGGACAGACCTTGTTCTGATTTCGGGATAATACAGAGCGTTCTATCTTTCGGAAACTCCTTGGGGTAAGCGGAGTTGGTTGAAAGACAGCACAAAATATCCTCGGGCTTGGTGTGGAAAATATCCTTCGTGCTATAGAACTTCAAGATGATAAACTCCTTGCAAGTGTTCCAGGAATCTGAAAAAAGACAGCACAAAAAATCATCGTCGACCTCAAATGATCTATCGATCTTTCAAAGATATATCAGAATTCTTCATGGAAAATACCACAGTCACGGACTGATACAACTCTTATAGCATCTCTCGTACAGATGGGATATGATAAAATCCGTGTAGAGGAGATAGTAGGAGACATCGATAATTCTCTCACTATTGAGATACGAACGATCGAAGCTATCAAGCAACTTTCAAAGTAAACATGCAAGATTTTAAGGAAAGGTTTGATACTTACATAAAGGTTAAACTAGAGCCAGATGCTCATGAAATTGCTCTTTTTAGGCGCGCTCAGAAATACATAGGAAAGCTTGCATGGATTCCCGGAGTTGAGATGATAGCAATATCCAATTCCGTCTCCATGTATGCAACACACGATAATTCTGATATCGACCTTTTTATTATCACGCGGCCATGATATATCTGGTTTGTCCGATTTTTTGCCACTCTCACTTTTTGGTTGTTGTGAGTTTGGCGTCATGGGAAAGATATCCGATGAAACTTCTGTCTTTCATTTTTTATTACGACTGAAGCTATGAATCTCGAAAGAATTGCCATAGAAAGCGATATCTATCTTTACTACTGGGTATACTATCTCAAACCAATTCTTGATACAAATGGTATATATGAACGTTTCCTGAGAGTAAATAGTTGGGTTGAGATTCCTGAATTCCAACAAATAAAGAATCAAAAATTCAGAATCAAGAATTCTAAATGATGAAAAAACATGAAGTCTTTGGGTTTGAGGAGAGGAACTGTCTGAGTCAGATGAAAGACATTTCTTTGATGAGCAAAGCAAGCGAGTTTTTGTCTTTTCAATGCTTTTGGTACTTTTGGCACCAAAAGTACAGAGAAATTGTGTCTGTTATGAAATTCTATATTTCGTTTCTTTCTTCTTCCCCGCACCCTCAAATCCTACAAAAAGCTCAGGCAGCCATGGTGAGTTATTATCAATGATACTATACTCAAGTTTCATCCCGAAGACCAAAGAAAAGAAGTGCGTGATGCGATTGTTGAAAAAATTTTTGACAAATAAATTGTCCCGCCTATACTGCACGCGCACATTCGGAGAGATGGCAGAGTGGTTTAATGCAGCAGTCTTGAAAACTGCCGTGCCGCAAGGTACCCAGAGTTCGAATCTCTGTCTCTCCGCCATGATTACAACACCGGTCTGAGTTCTTGCCTATCTTGACTTCGTTTCCGAGAGATAGATGGTGAGAACTTGGACTGTTTTTTTGCCCAAATTCCCCTTAAATTTTTTGAGAGGAATTTTTAGTTTTACCAGGTATGTGGAAAAGAATGATGAATCCGATATTTTCACTTACAGTTCATCATTATATTGTTATTCTACTAATGATTTTGGCAATATTATTAAGTCATGTACTTACGTTATATTGCCATCCATGTGCTACAAACATTATAAGTTTATTCCCATGTAATGCGTTTGATAACCTCATAAGTTCGATATTACTAATTGATATAATAATATGAGGTGTTGGTTATCAGGGTCTGAAAAGTCTTTAAAGACTCTTCTTCACCTTCACCATAAAGAACCCTTCCGTTTCTTCACTCGGCAGTATTCGTACTGCCTTTTTCATATCTTCTCCATATCCCACACCACCGAATGATGTCAGTCCTGTTTTCCACCATGTATTCCCAGAGAGTCCGAGCATGATATCTTGGAGCTTAAGATCCTTGTTTCCGCTAAGTATTCGTGAGATGACTCATTCATTCTCTTCAGGGGCAAGTGTGCAAGTTGAGTAGACAAGTATTCCTCCTTTTTCTAGGTGAGAAAAGGCGAAGGAAAGTAGCTCATACTGAGTTTCTGATTTACTGCGAATATTCTCGATTGACCAAAATCCATATGATTTCTCATTTTGCAGAGAGATCCTTCCTTCAGCACTACATGGAGCATCGATAAGGATACGATCAAATGATGGTATATCCCTGGCAAGATATTTTTTCGCATCCATCTTTCTTCCTTCGATGATGGTTGCACCTTGGAGGCGACAGTTGTGCATGAGCTTATCATATCGAATCTGGTTTTGTTCGACTGCTGTGATCTTTCACTTGTTATTCATCATCATTGCCAGTTGTGTCGTCTTGGATCCAGGCGCTGCACAGACATCAAGGATACTTTCTCAAGACTTCGGTTCAAGTACCAGAACTGGAAGCATCGAAGCGATCGATTGGAGATATATCTTTCCGTCATAAAAAGCACGCGTTCCTTTTATCGCGTACTCATGTTCCCTATCGAATATGTATGCCGAGCATAGATTCTCGAATTTCTGAGTGATAATTCCCTTTTCCTGAAATTCTTCAAATACATCTTTTCAGTCTGTTTTTAACGTATTCAAACGAAAAGATCATATCCGCGTCTTAGAAAGAGCAGCAATAACAGAGTCATAGCTTTTTCAGAGAATTGACCGTAAGCGAGATGTAAGAAGATTTGGAAGCATATTATTTAATGAAGCAAGTGGGTTCGGTGAAGGATTTTAATGTTTGCTGAAAGTTTTTTCTTTCCATGCTTCTGGATCGCCGTAATCAGCAAAATCCATATACCACCTATGGAAGAATCTTGGCTTATGCGCTGATTTTACTGGACACCAGTATCGTTCTATTCGTGCGCCGACCTCGACTACATAGGCAAACACCCCATTTACATAACTACAATAAAGACAATAGACTTCCTAAACAATATTGAGATAATCGAGAAATATTCGGTCATAGATAATATATTCTCATCTATCTACCATTGGGATTCGATAGAGGAAGAAGGCCCACCCATTGGTAGACAAGGAGAAAGATATCAAAAATCACTGTCGGAATGATCATTCCATAGATAAATTGGATAGAGAGAAAATGCCGAACATTTGTCGGAATGATATATTTCCATGATGGAAGTCTAAATGTGCAGTTTCTTTTTCGGAACTTTTCAAGAAATATAACTTTATGCTTTTGAAAGGAAAAACCATACTTTGTTGCAAGGCGATCATATTCCTTTCTAAGATCTGCATTAAGCGAATCGATTTCTTCAAGGATATCTCAGATAGATACAGGCATAGATTATGAGTTAATAGATCAAACAACTACCTTTGCATGCCGAAGGACCCGACTTGCAAGCATATATCCTTTTTCAAATTCAGAGATGATCTTTCATTGTTCTCCCGGCATCTCCGTCATAACATAATGCTTATCTGGATCTACTTCTTGTCATACCGAATCAAATGGTCTTACTCCCTGATTTTCGAGATATCTAAGAAGTCCTGTGTGAAGTGCACGAACACCATCAATAAAAGCATCACCCTCTATACCATCCTTGATAGCTATTGCTCGCTCAAGATTATCAACTTGAGTAAGGAGCGGGGCGAGGATCTTTGCGGAAAGAAAGTGTACCATATCAGCCCTGTCGCGCTCAACTCGCATAAGGAGATTCTGATAATCCGCCTGAGAACGAGCAAGAGCAGCTTGAAGCCTAATAATCTCATCAGCCGAGGAATCTTGTTGTTGACCTGTTGCATCATCAGAAGTATTCTCATCTCCTGGAATGGGAGAAGATATATTCTCTGTTTCTTCTTGGGGAACAGGATCTTGTTCTTGGGTATCTTGTTGTATGGTCATAATAAAAAGAATTACGTTCGCCTATTTTGTTCAAAAATGAGGAAAAATCAAGCCTCATATCTCACAAAGCAGGAACAGAGAATTTCTACGGATAGGGGTTTTCTAAGAAGTTATAGAGAGACATTTCTTTACCAATTCTTACTTTAACTCCGCCTTAATCTTTTCATATGAATCAGCAAGTCGTGCACGTGCTTCAGCCAGAAGTCCGTCGATAGAATCCTGAGAAATATCTGTGAGGGAACGAGCCTTATCTCAAGCATTTTTAAGGAGTTCTTGTTTCTTCGCGTAGAGTTCTTCAAGAGTCTTCTGTACCTGTTCCATTTTTGCGGAACCTTCAGCTGAGATACTTGAAACTTTTGCATCGAACTCTATCTTAAAAGCGGCAATAAATTCATTCACCTTCTGCTTAAGCTCATCAAAGTCTTTAATCTCTTCAAAAGTAATAGTAACTGCATTCTTAATCTCTTCATATGCTGTTTTATGGATATCAACAACATCGCCAATAAATGCATCTATTTTAGTTTTTGATAGATCAGTAGTCTCAGCTTGAGGCTTTAGAGTATCTTTGCGATACTTCATAGCGATCGCAAGTCCAGCAGCATAGCCCGCAAGGAGAGTGAAAAGTCATTTTTTCATAGATTAAATGGAGTGAGGAAATAGAGCTTGCTCGGATTTCTGAGCGAAATACAGATCTTCCCGAAGGATAGATCAAATGGAGTGAAAAGATAAAAGTCTATTTTTATCTGCGAATGGAATGCAGATTTTCAGGAGCGAGGCTCCCATAAACCAAGATTACACACGCATTGTACTCGGTTTCCCTACATTTTGCAAGATATTTTTTAGTCAAGCATATTAGAGCCGTCTACAACCATCTTCGGTAACAAGGTAATCATCTTCTATACGGATGCCGATTCCCTCTTCCTTAACATAGATACCTGGTTCAATCGTGACAACCATCCCTAGCTCAAGCGCTCCATCTCTATCACCAACATCATGCACATCGATCCCGAGAAAGTGACCAATAGAATGAGGCATAAAAGGATTATTCAGTTTTACAGAACTGGTAGATACCTGAAGTCCAATCTCTGGAAATAGTTCATGTATCATAAAGTGATGAATCTGCCGATTCATCTCCAGTATGGAGATGCCCGACTTTAGAATACTCTCGGCATATTTCTTTGTTGCCAATACTCCATCATATAACTCCTTTTGACGAGGAGTGAATTCACCAGAAATAGGAAAAGTACGAGAAATATCAGCACCATAACCATCAATCTCGATACCAAAATCAATAAGCACTATGTCTCCTGCTTCTATCTTTCGATTATTCGCTATATAATGAAGTGTGCAAGCATTGACGCCACTTGCCACGATAGTCTCAAAGAACTCAACTCCAGAGCGAATAATGAACTGTGACTTGATAAACGCCTCGATCTCATACTCATACATCCCAGGTTTGGCAAATAGGAGGAGGGCATCATATATCTCATTGGTAACACGGGTCGCGTATTCCACCTTTATTATCTCCTCTGGAGTTTTGATCACTCGTTTCTGAACCAAGGTATCATCAGCTGATTGTATAAAATCCTTATATCCGTTCTTCCTTATCATCTTACGAATTTTTGTATATATTTCTCTCGTTGCATCGGAACCTTTTGATGGGAGGAGGATCTGATCTCCAGATATTCATCGTAGATATGATGCCATGTCTTTTTGTGGGAGAATCTCTCCAGTAAATCCAAATGCCCGTATACTCGCTGTGTCCCACTTGATAGGACTCCAGATTCGCTTCTCCGCTTTTGGTTCATCAAAAAAGAGAACCTGATTAACCGCCTTCTGGGTTTCATCAAGAAAAATGAGTACAATAGCTCATTCTATGTCCATACCCGTCCAAGCCAAGAAATCAGAATCCACACGAAACGGATAATACTGATCAGCACTTTTTTGAAGCAATCTACCAGATGCAAGGATAAGATAAGAAACCATGTCCTCTGTATACTTTAGGAAATAACTATTTACTTATACATAAATATATGATAAAATCATATCTAGATTTTCTCAAGCCTTACCACCGTCTCGATATGATGTGTGTGAGGAAACATATCTACAGGAGTAATGTCGGTGATTCGATATTGTGGCTGGTTTGTCTTAGTTCCGTCATCCTGAGTGAGCTTATCCCCTGTAGGAGGAGAATCCAGCGCTTCATCTTCAGGATCTTGGGTATTTCCTTCCTTTGGATGATGAAAACTAACACCCAACAGTATCTGCAAATCCCGAACGAGCGTTGCTGGATTGCATGAAACATAGACAATAGTATTTGCCAAAAACTTGAGGATATCGCGACAAGCATCAGGATGTATACCATCTCGTGGAGGATCTACTACAAGAGTAATATCCTTTTTTGATTCTGGAATATCCAAAAATTCAGGAAGAAAATCCTCAGTTTTTTTGTTGATAAACTCAATATTCTTTACATTGTTTCGGATGGCATTCTTTTCTCCATCATGACTTGAGGATTCTACCAGTTCCACAGAATACACTTTCTGGAATCTATCGGAAAGTAGGATCCCTATTGTTCCAGTTCCTGCATAGAGATCAAGTAAAATCTCTCCCTTCTCTGGACACATCTCAAGCGTCCGAGTATAGAGACGCTCTGCTCCAAGAGAGTTGGTCTGGAAAAAGCTCTTTGGCTGGATCTCAAAACTCTTTCCAAGGAGTATCTCGCTAATACTCTCTTTTCCATAAATACAGAGGGTATTTCCCGTCACGATGTCCGCTCGACCCGTATTTTCGAGGATATAGACCGAGTGAATAACTGGGTATTTTTTCGCAAGGGTTTCGGTAAAATCTACAATCCTCTGTTTCTCTTGTTTGGTAAATCCTGAATAGGCCGTATTGACGCTCCAGATAAGCATACATTCATTGGTATGTTTCGTTTTTCGTACCACGAGGTGTCGCCAAAATCCTTCTCCTGTTTTTGGATCATAGGTAGGAAGTGCTGATTCTCGTGCGAACACATCTATATCGCGAAATATCGCATTGGTCTCATCGTCTGCAAGAACACAGAACCGACAGTTCTCAATACGATCAAATTGCCCCTGAAGATGAAATCCAAATCGATAGTCATCATGGATTCATTCTCTCTCCGAAATATATTTTCCCCATGAAAACTCTACCTTATTTCGGTAGGCAATCTGCTCTGGTGAAGCAATGATAGGATGAAATGTTGTCTCCTTCGTCTGTTCAGAGAGTACATGAAATGCCTCTTTGATCTGATTCCACTTGATCTCCAATTGTTTCTCATATGGAATCAGAAGCCACTTACATCCACCGTAAAGTTGCCAGTTCTTAGGGATATCCTGCTCAAGTGATGATCGCTTCACTGTGCGATAAATCTGTCACTCAAAATGATTCTTCTTTACTTTTGTGATACGGATATCAACAATCGCCTCAGGAATAGCTCATCCAGAAATAATAATTCGTCGCCCATCTGGTGCAGTAGCAAGTCCACTCCCACCAAATATCAGCTTTTCTATCTTGATGTTTTCGAGGATTTGGTTTTTTGGCATAGGAGAGAGTGTAGGGGTTTAGGAGGGAGAGTCAAGGGAAAGTGATGAATATCTAAATCGTGTTTTGTATATATTGACAATTTTAATATATGTTTATAATACCGTCATGGAAGTTTCCACAACAACCATCCGCGTTCTTAAAAATAAAACTGTTGAGCTTGTCTGAAGTTTTGATTGAGAAGAAGAACTAAGAAGTCATGTTTGGGGTATTCTATGTGGGCGAAGTCGAGAACCGAGTTATAACTTCCTTTCACTTCGTAATCTCTCATCTACTCAAAATCTGATTATAGAAGTGCTTGATGAAAATTGATTTCTACAAGATATCTCCCTTCCTGAAGATATCTACGAATGAATTATCCAGTATATACAAGACTCTTGAGATATTCTTAATGCATCAGATTGTCTTGGATTTATTGTAGAAGTATTGTGATGAAAAAAGTGAAACCGGATGGTAGATGATGGATTATATTCTTATCATGGGGTTGAGATAATAAAGGAGGTTAGCTCATTGAATCCCTGAGATGTAGTCTCAATGTCTGATGGAACCGAAGAATGATGGAAAAGATGTGGCTTCCATTACGCTCTCTATCTTGGTCAAGACTTATTTTTACAGAAACTTGGAAAGCCGTGAGTACTTGCTATAAGCAATCTGGAACAAATGAAGAAGTTATATCCAAGACTTACTCTCATGGTAAAACTCCTCCTCAAAAGAAAGAAAAAATAATCCTCCGAATTTCTCGGAGGATTTTTAGAAACATGGATCCCTAGACTTCTCCATCTCAGCAGATTTGCTCGGGATAACAATTCTATATTCGCTCATTCTTCGGGAACAAAAGTGTTATTTACGTTGTACAAGCTTGTAGAACTCCAACATATCTCCTTCTTCTATTTTTACGTCTCCCTTGAAGTTGATGCCACAATCCTCGCCTTCGAGTGCCTCGATAACATCGAGTGGTCACTTCTTTAGGTTTGCTACTTCCCCGGAACCAACTTTGCGATCTCCGCGGATAATACGTACCTTCGCACGAGGTTCAACCCTTCCTGTTTCTATACGAAGACCGATAATCATCATAGAATTGTTCTTCCCCGTAAAGAATATTGCCTGAACTTTTGCGGTACCGAGATCAACATCTTCATAACGGATATCGACCATACCTGTGATGATGGCCTCAACCTTTTCGAGAACGTGGTAGATAACCTTTTTATCAATGAGCTCGATCTTGGATTGAGAAAGTGCTTGTTTTGCAGAAGGGATGATACCAACATTATAGGCGATCAGGAGCGCCTGAGATGTTCCTGCCATCATCACATCAGACTGATTCACATCACCAATGGCAGCATGGATAAATGTTACTTGTATTTCAGGAGTAGAGAGCTTTAAGAGAGTTGCTTTGAGGGCTTCAAGAGAACCTCCCGTGTCAGTCTTCAGAACAATCTTTAATTGTTTGAGTGCTCCAGATTTGAGACGAGACATAAGCATTCCGAGAGAGGCTCACTCAAAGGCATGAATAGATTTTTTATTTCTTGCGAGAGTAAATTCCTTGGCACGTGCCGAAGCGATTTCTGGAGAAGATACCACTTGGAGAATATCTCACCCTTCCACTACTGCGGAAAGTCCAGTAATCTGAGCAGGAACGCTTGGTCCTGCGGCGTCAATATTACGTCACTTGTAGTCTTTGAGGGTTCGAACTTTTCCACTTACTCAGGCACACACGATATTGTCTCACTTATGAAGAGTCCCAGCATTAACGAGAATAGTTGCAACAGAACCAAGTTTTTGATCCAGATGAGCTTCGATAACAGTTACAATTGCTGGACGGTCTGGATTTGCCTT
Organism: Patescibacteria group bacterium; assembly: GCA_036170735.1. GTDB lineage: Bacteria > Patescibacteriota > Gracilibacteria > BD1-5 > UBA2023 > JABFSX01. The sequence continues at coordinate 32,704 of JAVHPT010000038.1, forward strand.
CAGGTCAAGGAGTTCTGCCTGAAGAAGGATCATATCAAGAAGATCTTCCATACCAAATCCTGTATGTGCGGAAACTGGAACGACAACAGTTGTTCCTCCCCAATCTTCTGATTGAAGTCATTGTTCTGCAAGCTGCCCCTTGATCATGTCCACATTTGCTCCAGGTTTGTCCATCTTATTGAGAGCAACGATAATTGGTACACCTGCTTCCTTTGCATGATTGATAGATTCGATTGTTTGAGGCTTCATCCCTTCATCCGCAGCAATAACAATAACGGCAATATCTGTGAGTTTCGCTCCACGAGCACGCATGATCGTAAAGGCCTCATGACCTGGAGTGTCAAGAAATGTAATACGCTTATCTCCTCGAGATACCTGATATGCACCAATCTTCTGTGTAATCCCTCCTGCCTCTCCCGCTGCAACCGTTGCTTTACGAATATAGTCAAGAATGGAAGTCTTTCCATGATCAACATGTCCCATCACTGAAATAATTGGAGAACGTAGGATAAAATGAGAGGTATCATCCTCATGGAGCAGGTCTTCGATGTTTCCATCCATAAGATCAGTAACTGATACATTTTCTGATATTTCCTTGGTAATCTTGATACCAAATGCCTCTCCAATGAGGAAACAAGTATCGTAATCAATAGGAGTATTGAGCGTTACGAGTACTCCATTTTTCATTAGTTCCCCAATAATCTTCACAACAGGAACTCCGATCTTATCAGAAAACTCCTTGACTGAAATAACATCAGGAACAGAGACTTCCTGTCCGGTACGATCAACGAGAATCTGTTTTACGTCTTCAAGAGATTTTTCCTTTTTCTTCCCTCATGTCTTATGTGCTCGACGAAATGACCCGTCATCACTCACACCAACACTTTTGAAACCTCTCTTTTTCCCTTCCTGTTCATTGTATCACTTTTTTCCATTCACACCTTTTTTTGCGGTACCGTCTTTCATCGGCGTTGCAAAACCTATATTACGCTGGAACATCGGCTTGGAATCATCACGAAGACGGCGCTCTCCCGAAGGAGGAACAGCAGAAGTTGGAGCAGCTTCCCGACGCGGAGAAGAACGGTAAGATCTCTCTCCTGGAGGAAGCGCCATGACTGGACGATTTTCGAGCACGTTCACTTTGTTTTCAACTTTAGAAAAAGAGATAACTGGGCGCTTCTTTTCCTCTTTCCCTTCGGATTTTTTCGGTGTACGCATGACGGAACGAAGGAGTCATTGCCCCTCATGTTCACGTTCAACAAGACGCGCTTGTGGTTTTTTTTGAACTTCCTCTGTATGTTCGATTCCATCTTCCCTCGAGCTCTCTCAAATATCCCCTTCTCATTCTGCAGGTTTTTTTGGAACCACTTTGAGCTTGAGTTTTATCGGTGTTTTTGTTGCACTACCTACGGTTGTAGATGGTGATATCTTTGCGTAATAATCGTCCTGATGATCGTCTTTCTGAATAGGCATGAAATGGGAAAAAGAAATGAGGAATAAGTTGAATGGTATTACAAGAAAATTCATTGTAATACCGGCTTCCGAAAATCATATTTACTATGAAAAACTCGTATTTCAAGGAAAACACGCGTTTTTGTGTAAACGTCGCGGAAATGTGGGGAAATAATATAAAAAAGTGCCAAATTGTCAAAAAGAAAAACACTCGTGAAGAACTTATGATTTTTTATCCATCTCTCGCAATAGTATCCGCTTCTCTTCCATATTCACCATATCAATAACAACGGTGAGTGTCTGCCCAATACGATAGAGTTCTTTCCTTTGTATATTTTCAAGGGAACCCGTCACTGGATTAACAAAGAACTTCTTCCGTGGAAGAAAGAGAGTTCACTCGATTCCATTCTCAAGCTCTACATAGAGGGCATGTTCCGTGATTCATGCGATACGTCAGGTATATACCTTTCCGACTTTATCTTGCATATAACGACACGCGTAGAGCGAGTCAAATGCTCGTTCAATACTTTCAGCGGCTCGCTCACGTTCACTCGAAAGCCGAGCAACTTTTTTGAGGATATTTCGATAGTGTGTCTTTCGCTCTGGGGTCATCGTTCCCCGGATCTCCTCCTTGATAATTCGATGAATCTGAAGATCGGGGTATCGACGAATTGGCGAGGTAAAATGCGAATAATATGACAAGGCGAGTCAAAAGTGCCGAAAGGGCAAATCCGTATAGGTTGCTTTTGCCATCTTCGGCAAAAGAAGACGCGAGAGGCGGAATTGCTCTACAGGATCAGCAATCTTTTCCATATAGGATCGAATGTGGCGTGGCTCGAGCTTTTTCCTGGCTTCAATATTTTCAATAATATTCGCAATAAGATTGATATTCTCAGAACTCGGGAGTCCGTGAACGCGCGAAAGAAAAGGAAGCTCATGGCGAACACACCACTTTGCCACTTCTTCATTCGCAAGAACCATAAATTCCTCAATAAGCATATGTGCATCATTTCGATCTCTTTTTGAGATATTTATTTTTCATGTATCAACAGAAAACTGTATTTCTGTTGACTCAAACATGATTTTCCCTTCCCTCTTTCTCCTCTTAAAAAGAATACTATAGAGATCGAAGACTGTGGAGATAGTGGTGTGGAATGGTTGGTCTTCATACCCTCCCGTTAAGGGGAGATCAAGAGGAGTTTGTTTATGAATCTCTGAAATATAATCATCTTGGCTTCCCTCGAATAAAACCCCCCTGCTCTGCACAGAAATAGCAGAACTTCCACCCTTAGTAGGGGGGTTTTCAGATTCCAGTTTTTCTCCGCTCTTCATACGTCAACCTTCGGCTTTCATACTTTTATATATCTCCTCATACACCCCCTTCTTCTGACTCTCGATGATTCCCTCAACGATCTCTGTACGTTCCACATATCCCTCTAAATCAACCTTCATAAGACAAGTGAGTGTATACTTGGCCGTTCATGGATGAAGACTGCAAAGATCATTGGAGAAAACTTCTGGAAGCATAGGAATAACTCTTCATGGAGTATAGATGCTCGTTGCTCGAAGGAGGGCCTCTTTGTCCAACTCTGAGTGTTCTTTTACATATTCTGCAACATCAGCAATATGTACACCAAGGAGAAATCCTCCATCTTCGTATCTGGCAATAGAGATAGCATCATCGAGATCCTTAGCATCAGCTCCATCGATAGTGAGTGTATACCAATTACGAAAATCAACTCGATTATCCTGGAAATCAATTATCTTCTCATCTGATTTATACGTATCATTCTTAATAAGTTTTTCCAAGTAAAATTCCTTGAAAAACTCCGAATTGTATGAACGTTTCTGCGTGGCCGAATAGGTTAGCTTTTTTTTATGTTGAAGTGTTGTTCGTTCTTTCGAAACAGCCTTTGGGAATGTTGTTCGTACATTTCAGAAAAATAGGATCATCCGTTCCTCAAGATCATAGTCAGAAATATGAGCAAATTTCTCTAGGATTTTTACCATTCCATTCTTGGAAAACTGGATAGCTAAGATATCTCATGAAACATACCTTTCTAAAGTCAGGGGAAGGGAAACTTGGAACACTCATTGCTCTTTTTTAACACCAAGATACGCCTTCTCTTTTTTTAAAAAAACCGTGGCAAGTAAAACTTCTCATGAACGCTCAACAAGACTCATTACTTCCACTTCTGAGAGCTTATCACTGCTATTTTTTCTCGTTATGCGTGCCTTCACATAATCACCATGAATATATCAGGACTTGACGGAAAATGGTCTAACAAAATATGTGTCCTCTCCGTGTTCAAGGAGAATCTTTCGTGGTGAAAACCGAAGTTTTCCAGTAATGATACGTTGTGATTTTAACAAAAAATATTATGGTGCAACATTAAACTCCGTGTATGCCGTTCCTGAAAGGATCGCCTCAAGCCCGATCCTATGATGTGGGATCATCAGTTCTGGAAGCTCAGAGATAGAGAACCACTCCATATCATCGATGAGATGTGGTTCAAGGATTGCTGGTGAATTCATAAAATTCTCTAAAATCCCAAAATATATAATCTTCGTTCATTGAACAGTATGTGTCATAACTATAGTTTCGCTTTGGATGGCAAGAGGATCTGCAAGAACTCCAACTTCCTCACGAGTTTCCCGAAGGGCACATTCCCGAAAGAGTTCTCCATCTTCAATCTTTCCTCACGGAAATTCCCAATATCCAGGCCAAGTATCCACTTCACGACTTCGACGGATAAGTAAAACATGGGAACCATGTTTACAGATAATATTACCCGATGCAGGAAGAAGTGTTCGAGACATAAAGAAAATAAAAACTAAAAAGATAAAACTTCATTGACGAAATCAAAGCATCATTCCTCCATCATATATCAAAAGCTACCCAAGATTCAGGTTATCCGTATCCGCTTTGAGCATGTTTTCCGTTTTCATTCGAGGATTGTAGTAGTTGTAGACGAGCCGTATGAGCTCCTCTTTCTTTACTTCTTCCGCCTTAAGTCCGATGGATTCAAGACTCATCTTTACCGTAGAAAGACGCTCGAAGTTCTCTTTGCGAAGCTTTACGAGTCGCATACGATTTGACCGAATGTCAGCTATGGATTCTTCTTGTGAAAGTGCTGACCAAAAGGACTTGAATACGCCAAAAAGGTCGGTTTTCCGTACACTCTCATTATTTTCAAAATCATAGGGAACGATAATATAGAATTCCTTCTTCATGATCTGGGCAAGATCGATCAGATTGGTGAGAAAATCGATATACCGATAGGTCTGTTCCTGGAGGAGATTGTTTGTCTGTTTCAGTGCAAGATTCTTGAGACGATTGATATAGGCTTCGATATCTACCTTGAGGGAACGGATGATAATCTGGATAGGGAAATTGAGAGAGTTCAAGAATCTTTGGTAACTCATCAGGATGGAGTCCTGTTCCTCGGTACTTTTGAGATTAAAATTGAGCGCATGAACACGGAGAACCATACGTGAAGAACCATCTTTCATTAGAATAAGATTATCCCGAATCTCAGAAAATGGGAGATAGCGTTGTGTACTTGAATCTTTTGGAGGCTTTTTTCCAGTTTGTACGGATTTTGTAGTAACGATGTCTGGCATGAAAGGTGAATAAATGAGATGAGGAAATTTTGAATTTATTTTATGTTTCTAAAGCTTGAAGATATGATCACTCGCCTCCTCTGTCATCCTACTTTCGAGAGATTTATTTGATACCGCTGTGGCCTTTTGCATATTCATTGCAACATATCCAATATCAACCTCTGAAAAACCATCCGTTCCCTGCGACCATACACGAGACTTGGAATTCAGTGATAGACGGAAAAAATTGAGAGCGGTGGGAAGAAATGTCATCTCTGCAATCCTTACAAGGGCGACAGTGACTCCTATAAGAACAAAAGGTGCGGCGAGGATCAGTCCTACTTGTGGACTAATCCGGGTTTCTGTAGACTTGAACACAGCATACCCGATTCCTCCCCAAACCATAATGATAATAAGCTGACGGATAGATAATCCTGCAACGATGACATCTTCATTTTCAATCTGAATAGGGATCTTGTATTGCATGAAAGCACTTTGATTAGCAAGTGAGACGATACTTAGTATATCCTAAGGCATACAAATCCGCAAGCAATTTCCACGATTTCTTTTGACTTTTAGACACTTCATCGTATAAATGGAACGAAAAATAGCGAGTAAATGAATAATAGATTTTATCTTTATTACTTCATTCTTCTTGCCTCATTCTAATTTCTAATTCTCTCCCATGTTCTCATTTACTAAACATCGTTTCTATTTTTATGCGATTGCTCTTGGGCTCCTCGTTATTTCCCTCATTGTACCTTTTATCTTTCAGCTCAATCTTGGGGTTGATATGACTGGTGGTATGCAGATAGAATACACGGTTGAAAAATGAGATGTGAATGCAATTATCGCAAAGGTAAAGGATACGATTATCAGTGCCGCAAAGGTTCCCCTTACGGAAACTGAAAAAAAAGTTATCACTGACACTATCGTCTACCGGGTATCTGGAACCAATGACTTTATCATCGAGGCAGGAGTTGCTGAAAATCAGGCGCCAATGAAGGATGGAAAGACGGATCTTACGGTTCTTGAGTGAGCAAAGTCTACCTTCGTTGCCAATCTTGGAAAGGAACTTGCAAAGATCGAAAATAGTAGCATCACGCAAAGCCGGTACGTAAATATTGGAGCATCCTTTGGAGCATATATAAAAACATCAGCCTACATAACGCTTACGATTGCTATCATTGCCATCTCTCTCTATATCCAATATGCTTTCCGTGGTTCCATCGAGGGGATGGCGTCTTGGCCATTTGCGGTAGTAACTGGAGTTTCACTTATCCATGATGTCGTAATTGCGTTTGGACTCTATGTGATTGCTTCCCTCTTCTTCCCAGAATTCAAGATCGATACCTACTTCATCACTGCGATGCTCACAGTGCTTGGATACTCGATCAATGATACCATCGTGGTTATGGATCGAATCCGGTCTAATCTCCAAGATGGAGTGGCAAGAAAGATGAGTTTCTCTGCACTCATCGATAAGTCTATCAACGATACACTCCGTCGATCGATATTTACCTCAATGACCGTCATCATTGTACTTATCTGTATGTTCTTCTTCGGTCCAGGAAGTCTCAAGGGTTTTACCCTCGCGCTTATCTTCGGTGGACTCGTTGGAACCTATTCATCTATCTGTATTGCTTCTCCGCTTCTGATTGATATTACGAGAAAGAAATAATAGATTAAAAATAAAATCTCAAAAAACGGAAGTATGTTTCCGTTTTTTTAAATTGACTCACCCCCCCCCCCATAGGTATACTTAAGGTCGTTTAACCATCTCCACTCTACTATGCAACATCAGAAAAAAATAATTTCTCTCCTCTCTGCAGTCACAGTTCTCCTCTTTTCTTCTCTCTCCTTCTCTGTCTTCTCTGCCACTCC
>JAVHPT010000039.1:0-2639 GCA_036170735.1 Patescibacteria group bacterium
CTTCTAGGGGTCTGCTCTCTAAAACCACCAGCTCTGCTGGTGGATACTTACTTGTCGTATACAATGAAAAGATATCTACAAAGAAATCTTAAAAATTCTCAGAAAATTTAACCCGTAACTGGGGAAGACCCATAAGGAAGTTATTGGTTAGTTTAGAGTATAATCGAATATAAACTTGATTATTTATGTTGTTTAGATTATAATCGAATATGTATACATTTTCTTTCACACTATTATGATACAACGAAATACTTATCTCGAAAAAATCCTTCCGAGTTTCTGAACTCCCCTTATCAAAGTAATAACTGGAATGAGGCGAGTAGGAAAGAGTACTATTCTTCTCCAGATTATTGAGTCTCTTAGATCAAGAGGAACATCGGGTGAGAATATTTTCTTTCTCGATTTGGAGGATTTTACTTTCGAACACATAAAAAACGCCCAGATGCTTCATGAGATGATCGAACAGTTTTTTGGAGGCAAGAACGGGAAAAAATATATATTCATCGATGAAGTTCAGGATATCGTAGAGTGGGAAAAAGTAGTACGACATTACGGAAAGCTCCCGGACTTTGAAGTCTGTATCACCGGTTCCAATTCCCATCTCCTCTCAAGCGAGCTCGGAACCTATCTCTCAGGAAGGTATATCGAATTTCCGATCTATCCACTTTCCTATAGTGAGTTTCTTGAGTTCAAAGGGAATGGAAACTTTCGTGAGTATATGGAGTTCGGATGACTCCCTGGAGTAGCACTTTTACCGAGTGAATTGCGGGTCGGGTATATCGATGGAGTTCTTAACACAGTACTTGTGCGAGATATCTTGGAGAGATATCATATCCGCAATAATTCTCTCCTTTCTGATATTCTTCGTTTTATTGCTTCCAATATTGGTTATCCAACCTCCACGAACAAGATTGCTCAATATTTGAAAAAGGAACGGATTTCTCTCGCATTTGAGACGGTACGTGAATATATCGGATATTTCAGAAATTCATTTTTCCTTTCTTCACCGAGTTGGTCGGATATCCTCGGAAAGAAACATCTCGAACTCCATGAGAAATACTATTTCACCGATATTGGACTCAGGAATTCGCTCGTAGGATTTCGTCCAGAATATATCAAGCAAATTCTCGAAAACATCGTCTATAATGAACTCATCACTCGGTGATATAGCGTAAGTATCGGACGAATTGATACATTGGAAGTAGACTTTATTGCAACAAGACAAGGCGAAAAACTCTATGTACAAGTCGCATATCTCCTTGTATCTCCAGAAACGACTGAACGTGAGTTTGCTCCGCTCGAGAAAATCCCAGATAACTATCCGAAACTTGTCCTCTCATTGGATACTGATTGGTGAAATGGTCGAAATGGTATCGAACGAAAGAATATCGAAAAATGGCTTTTAGATAAATAACTTCTTTCCACCTTTACTTCTTTATCTCCTCACTTTATGTCCTTCCAAAACGAAACTCTCATAGAAACCAAAGTCTGCCGACACTGTTCTGCAAAGTTTGATATCACCAACAAAGATCTCGAATTCTATGATAAGGTTTCTCCAACGTTTGGTGGGAAAAAATACTTGATTCCCACTCCAACACTTTGCCCAGACTGCCGACAACAACGCCGACTTTCATTTCGCAATGAACGCAAGCTCTACAAACGGAAGTGCGATGAGACAAACAAAGATATAATCTCTATTTACTCGCCAGACAAACCTTTCCATATATATCATAAGGACTACTGGTGGAGCGATGCCTGGGATCCGATGAGTTATGGACGAGATTTTGATTTCAGTCGACCATTCTTTGAGCAGTTTGGAGAATTGATGAGAGAAGTGCCAAGAGAAAGTTTACATCAAATGTGAAATGAAAATTCAAAATATGCTCATGAATGAGCATATAACAAAAATTGTTATATGTTATTTAACTGAACTCAAAATGAAGAAGTATTTTATTCAAACTTTATTTTCAGATCCTCTCACACTATGGATTGTTCCTGTGTACGAGATTCGGAAAAGTGTTATAATTCGGTAGATATAGAGAAGAGCGTGAATATACGAGACTCCTTATTGGTGCAAGATTCTTCAGATAGCACACTGCTGTATAATTGTCTTGGATGTGAGTATTGTTTCTGATGCAGTAATCTCATAAATAAGAAATACCATATCTTTAATGAGCCGTCCACCAAAGATGAATTTAATGAGATTGTGAAGAAATATAATAATAACACGCAAGATAGACTGATGTTACAGGATACTTTTAAAGAACAACTCATAAAAAGTATTCGTACGAGCACGAACATGATAAGTTCCACTGATTGTTTTGGTGATAATATATTTACTTCAAATAAATGTTTTTACGGATATGATATTCGTTCTTGTGAAAATGGGAAATACATATTTGCATGAGAAGGTTTATCTAACGCATATGATGTTTCTTTTACTAGATTATCAGAAAATATATATGAATGTTTAACAACCGTCCTTACGACCAATAATATTTTGTTTTCCATAAGAGCTATCGATAATTGCTCAAATATTATGTATTCTGATGTCTGTTTTGTTTCGCACCATCTTTTCTGATGCATCGGTCTCCGCAACAAATCCTACTGCATTTTTAACAAACAGTATACCAAAGAAG
>JAVHPT010000040.1:0-12482 GCA_036170735.1 Patescibacteria group bacterium
TTATATAGATTATACCTAGAGTGGTAATTTTTATTTTCTTATCATTTTCTATATGTCCTCTATTACCACTAAATTTGTCTACACTACTCGTAAACAGCAAGATGTGTATGAATCGCTCCCAGAAGCTGAAAAGTCTGCCCTCTACGCCTATTATTGGGAGATTGCTCATAGGATAAATAGTTTGATGAACCGACCCGAAACAATAGAGATCGCTGGAATGACGATCTTATCGCTCCCGTTTGGTTTCGGTGCTCCTCCGGAAAGGTTCTATAAAGAAGGTGGTCTAATAAACCCTTCACTAAGAGTAGCAACAGCAGATAAGAACCAAGACAAGATGATGTGTTGGGTTGTAGATTTTGAAGATGAGACTGGTATTATTGATGGAATTCCTTATAAGGGATTTAACCTCTGGAAACAAGTCTATAAGGCATTTCCTAAATATAAGAATATGACCAAAAAAGAAGCCGAAAAAGCAGGACTCTATCCAACAATTTACTACTACAATTACGCTGGATGAGAATGGATGGCAGCCAATCATTGAGGACACCTTGCTACTCTGGATGAAGACTATAGTGGTGAACTCCGTATTCTCTGGGACGCTACCAAAAGAAAAGGAATAACAAATCTTGAAAGACTTGCCATGATAGGTCAAGCACCTCTTGACTTTCAAGATGCGGAAGATGCGAGGGCGTATGGTCTTGGGAATTGTGCGTGTTTGGCTTCCGGTTCTCTGAATGAATATGGTAATGTTCGTTCACTCCTCGTTCATCGTGACTCGGGAATATACGAGGGCAATTTCTGGCAGAGGGATAATAATATGTCTTTCGTTGTTGTTTTGGATAATGTTCCTAAATAGACTCTTTGTCTCTTTGATTCTTTCGGCTCCGAAGCATAGTAATTAGTAGTAAAGGTATGAACTCCTTGATGATGTTCGAACAACATTGGAAATCATACGACTTCTTTTACGCCTGACAAAAGACCTAAAACAAATACCACTTTCAGATTTTGTATCACAAAATGAAATCATAAGAAGAAAGTATAGGAATTACCTTCTTCTAGGCAAGAGCCTTTATTTTTTCCTTGTTATCTCATACCCTCCAACCTTCCAAGAAAATGATCCACTTCCTGGACGACGAAATATCCATGATGCAACGAGGATATTGATTCCCATGATGAGAAAGAAGAATCCAATCAAGTACGCGATAATATCTGGATTTGTGATAACCACAATACCAAATATAACAGAAAATATTCAAAAAAATTGCATAAAAAGAAAGTTAAAAAATCCTTCCGATATCAAGTCACGTAATATATATCATAAGAGCAAGGAGGAATATAAATCCGAAAAAATGGAGGTATTTTTCTACTTTTATAAATCCGCCTAAAGAATGGGGGAAAAAGGAAAATATCGAAGAAAATATTGTCGTCACAACTCTTCCTCCATCAAGAGCTGGAAATGGGAGAAGATTCACGACTCAGAGGTTAATAGAGAGGAGAGCGATAACGAGTAAGATAAGAGAAAAAGGAGCTCTAATCTCAACGAGTCCTACAAAGAGCGAACCAGCACCAATCGGCCCAGAGAGCATAGACTTTGCTTCCTCTCTTTCCGTTGGTGTCGCGGGAGCAACTAGCTCTCGAACAATATTCCCGAGAAAGCTCAGTGTCAGCGTACTGGAGTAGTATGTTTCTCTCGCACCTGCCACTATCCCATCTAATCATGTTTTTTGTACACGGAAATCTTTTTGCTGAATAAAGTCCTTATATCCAACATATGTTCCGATTTTTCCATCTTTTGGCGTTACATCAATCTCTACGAGGACTCCACTTCGATCTAAAGTGAGATGAAGAGATTTTCCAAGTCAAATCTCCGTAACAACTTCTTTCGAAGTCTTCATGGTTTTTCCGTTGATACTCACAAGAGTGTCTCCATCATGAATCCCTGCGGTTTGTGCGATACTACCAGTCAGAGGGGAGAGGATGATCCCACTATAACTCAGATATCCAATCGCTTCTGCTTCAGAAAATGATGGCAAGAAGAATGAATTCGTTGGTGAATCTCAAAATGGAGCAATGGTTATAGGAGCCGTCCCGACCCAGAAAAGTCCTGTAAAAATGATGAAAGCAAGGATAAAATTCATCGTCACTCACGCCACAAGTACGAGCAAACGAGAGAAGAGATTCTTTGTCATGAACGATCATTTCTTCTTGGCATCTGTCCCTGTTGGGTCTTCTCCAAGAATACGAACAAAACCTCCTATTGGAAGGAGATTTATCGTGAAATCTGTCCCTTTCTTATCACGAAAAACTTTGGCTACCCGGGGAGGTATACCAAAACCAAATTCTTCTACCTTCATTCCTGTTACTCTCGCGGCGAGGAAGTGCCCAAGCTCATGAATCAGAACGACAATAAGAAAAACAATGAAAGTAAGAAGGATACCGAGAATAATGGCCATAAATTATTTAGCTAATTGATCCTTAAGATGGGAAAATAGATGATTAATAAGGTCTTCGAGTTTTTCGAAGTCTTCACGTTCAACATGGAATGATTGTCCTGAAATAGTGATATGAACTTTTCCGTTGATTCCATGTTTTCCTCGTACAAGTGTCACTTCAACACGGATTTTTCCATCTTCTTTCTTATGTTTTGTAATATATGTATCGAGTTTTCCTCGAAGATTTTTGTTGATTTCTCATTCGATAAATCCGCGTTCATTCTGGAATTCTACAGCATGGAGAATAATCTCAGTCATAGATGTAATGGTTAAGAATTAGATGTTGAAGAGGAAATGGTAATAACCTAAACTAAGATAGATTATTTTCTCTAGAACCTTAGAAACTAAGGACTATAAACCAACTTCTCTTACTCTCATTCTACAAAAGTCTCATAAAATACAAGTTTCTTTTTCAAAATCTAGTGATGATCCTCTTTGTCATGATGCGAATTCGTCGTTCCTTCATATTCTTCCTTCCAATTTTCTATCACAATCTTTTCATCTTTTGTACGCAAGTCAATCGGCTTTCCTTGAGTAAGAGTTTCATCAAGCTTCTCCACATAATCGCGGGTAATGTATGTTTTCCCTTGTGTAACGAGGTGTCACTTCACTACATCAGAGAGGGCATCAACAAGAATATCAAAAGGTTCTTTATCTGCATTATGTCACGCCTTTTTATGTTTTGTAGCTTCCTGAAGAAATGTCACTATAGTTCCAGCATCTCGAGCGCTCCCAAGAACAAATTCCTCTTGTCATGCGAGCTTCACCACAATATCCGACATACGGAAAATCGCTGCCACCCAAGAGTGTGTACGAACCTCAATTCCTTCAATCTTTTCATAAGGGATATAGAAAAGATGTGAGGTAAACCAGCGCCACTTTACATCGATGAGTGTTGTATCTGTTGCAACCCATACATCCGCATACCAGTCAAATAACTTGTAAATCAGGATTGCATATATGCCAAGCAGATATACTCAGGTATAAAAAGGAAGGACAGTAGTCTGAATATCAAATAGATTGTAATAGTAGAGAAAAGACGGAATAATCACACCAAAAAATACCCACAGAAGGATATCTTCGATAATAATGAAAAAATGTCTATGAAATACCTGCTGAATGGATTCCTCAGTGGAGATATATTGGGCGAAGAAAAGTGTGTCAAACTTATTCATAGTCAAGTGAAATGAGAAAAAGAAGTTTACTTATTTTTTAAATGAACGAAGACTTCCAAAAACATGAAGTTTGGAGGTTTGTTTCCCAAGTTCTACGAGTTCAGAGCTTACTCTCACACTTCATGTTTCTGATGACCAAGGTCCTGGTTATAGAGGCCGCGTTGATTCGAGAGTATCGCTACAAAGAATGCTATAAGGGCGATGATAAAACCAAGCCCTGTAAGCAACAACATATAGAGAAACTGATTCCCTTGTATAGCAAACTGATCGTAGATAAAGTACATGCCGGCTACATATAAAATCACTTCGATAAAGGCAGTGATGAAAAAAATCTTCTTATGAATAAAGTAGAGAATGATGAGAAACAGGAAATTTATGAGGGGAAAGAAGAACATAAATTCTAGGGGAAAAGTTACTAGTTACGTGGTTACCAAGGATAATACCTCTACAATATATCAATATCTCTCACTTTCGCAAGCCAGAATATAGACTCCTCCTTATCTGGAAAGAGAAGTATCGATTATGAGAATCAGTTTCATAGACAAGTGATACGAGGAAAGAGAGTTCACTCTCTTATCCGAGTGAATGCCGTCTTCCAAGAGCAGAGAGCTCTTGATAATAAAGGGCAACAAAAATAATTTGACAAGAAGATGAGAAAGTCTAGAATCTCAAACGTCGTGTTTAGCTAACACGATTATTTAGAAGGAAACTTCTAAATATCCATTGAACGTTCAGAGGGGATTCAAATCATGGCAAAGAAACAAAAGCTGGAAAATTCCAAGGAATTTACAATCCAGGATGCACATCGTCATGTTGCTCGAGGAATGCATTCATTCCTTGGGGCGGTAGATGACGCCCTGAAAGAGGAATGCCCCATATGTGATGAAGTTTGGGAATATATTGTTACCACCTTCTGGGGCAATCCACGCGCTCAAAGCATGGTAAGACAACATGCCCCGGCATTCGTTCGGGCTTAAATCCGCCAAGACGGATCTCCTATATAATCAAGGACTTTCAATCGCGACCACGTGTCGGTGATTGTTTACCTTGAGTATGTTCATGCTAACCAAGGGCCGACTTCACGTCGCGCCCTTTTTTCTTGGTCGTTTATACCTAACTGTCTAAGATAACTACTTCGCCTCTGCCCAATTCTTCCCTACCGATATATCAACAACGATGGGAGGAAAGACAATTCAAGATTGCCCAGTATCTCATTTTGAGTTTTTTATTAGTATTCCTTCCATCGTTTCCTTCACTATTTCTTCAAATATCTCTTGCTCACTCTCTGGAATATCGAAAACAAGTTCATCGTGAATCTGGAGGATCATAGAGCCTTCCAATCGTTTTCCGTGAATTTTTGCATCGATCTCTATCATGGCGAGTTTTATTATATCTGCTGCGGTTCCCTGCACTGGCATATTCATCGCCTCGCGTTCGGCGATAGAGCGAATAGTTTTGTTCGCATCATTCATCGATGGAGTATAGCGGCGACGCCCAAAATAGGTTTCGACATAACCATCCTTTCTCGCATTCTCAAGGAGAGTATCATAGTATATTCGAACTCATGGATACTTCGCATAGAATGCATCAATATATTGCGTCGCTTCCCACGAACTACATTCAAGTGTCTTTGCAAGTCAGAATCCAGTAATCCCATATATCACCCCGAAATTCACCGTTTTTGCAATTCTTCGTTCTCCACTCGTGATTTTTGTCTTTCATGGAAAGAGAAAATGAGCCGTTCGCATATGGATATCTTCATTGTTCTGGAATGCTTCAAGGAGAATCTTATCCTGAGAGAGGAACGCGAGCACACGGAGCTCCACTTGGGAATAGTCAGCCGCAAGGAAAATATTTCAAGGTGAAGGAACAAAGCATTCCTTAATCTCCCTAGCATATCCCTCTCAGCTCGGGATATTTTGTAGATTTGGATCATTGCTCGACATGCGTCCTGTAGCTGCACCAAGTGAATCATATGTAGTATGGATTCTCTTTGTTTTTTGGTTAATGGATCTCAGGAGTCATGTAATGTAGGTAGAGTTGAGTTTTGCGAGAAGACGATATTCGAGGATAAGGCGAGCAATATCATATTCTTTTGCTATCTCTTCGAGCACTTCTGTATCCACCGAATACCCTGTCTTATTCTTCTTCTTTGGTTTGATACTGAGTTTCTCAAAAAGTATCACTTGGATCTGTTTTGGAGAATTGATATTGAATCGCTCTCCAACTACCTCATAGATCTCCTTTTCTATGCGATCCATGTCTTCTCAAATTCGTTTCCCGATATCTTGGAGTTTTTTTTCGTCTATAGAAACTCACCATTCCTCCATATGGACAAGAACAGGGATAAGGTCTGATTCAAGAGTGAAAATAAATGAATTTGTTCCCATTTCCTTTTCATACTTTTCCAGATATTTTCCCATCCAAAACACCCGTGATTCTGGAGTATCATCTATGAATACATTGAGATTGGATGCAATAAATGAAGCAAAATCCCGCTTCATGCGAACGTGAGAAAATGATTGAACAATAGAAAGGTCTATAAATTTCATAGAATGAATTATAGAGAAAAGATCTGAAGTCTCAAAAAGAAAATCTCTGGAAAATGTATCGGAATCTTCGTTAAATAATTTGACTTATATTGTATATACAACATAAAGTAATTATGAAAAGCCAAAGCTCACTTTCATAACCGTTATCATTCCCTGATACTCCATAAAATGGTTTTCCATCTAAAATATGAGAAATTGGGAATTTATCAAGGAATAATGAAGTGGAGCAAGTTTGAGTCAAAGGATTTGGCATAATCGGCATTTTTCATACAATGCCAACTATTCTTGTCTTATCTCATGCCAACTAGGAAAATCTATACGAATACTCTCGCACAAATTGCTGGAAAAGTTGCAACGGCGATTATCTCAATTGGGATGATCAAGATCCTCACCTGATATCTCGACGTTGCTGGATATGGACTCTATTCCAAGATATACAATTACCTATCTATCTTTTCCGTCATTGCAGATCTTGGTCTCTATACTATCACCGTTCGAGAACTCACGAGGTATGCTGATAGTGAAGAGATGATAGCAAAGATTAGCTCAAATGTACTCTCGCTCAGAACTATTTCTGGCATCTTGATTATCATACTTTCTCTTGGGATAGCACCATTTCTTCAGTGATATAACTCATCTATGGCAATGATGGGGATTCTCATTGCTGGATTTTTTACACTCTTCGGCCTTGTAAATAGCTCACTCATGAGCTATTTACAAGCGACCCTCAGAACAGAGTTTAGTTTTGTGGCGAATACGAGTGGAAAGATGCTGACATTTGGAATGGTTCTCATGTTTGCGAGTATCCTCTTACCAATGAGCTCATGAATATCAAACATCGATAAATACATGCTCGTTATGATTGCCTGACTTGCAGGGAATCTCCTCATGACCTGACTAACCTGGTGGTATACGAACAAATGGCATCCAGTTCGATTCGGTTGGGATGGTGAATATATATGACACATCCTCAAGATCTCTCTTCCTTATGGAATTGCCCTTTTCTTGAATGTGATATTCTTTAAAGTTGACACTGTTCTCCTCTCTGTCCTGGAAGAGAAAAATATCGCCGATACTGCTGTTGCACTCTACTCACTCCCGATGAAAATCGTTGAAGTTGGGATGATGTATGGAACCGTTTTCTTGAATTCTGTACTTCCTGTTCTTACAACCGCCATAGAAAAGAAAGATACCAAGAAAATACATTCTCTGATGAATCATTCATTCAAACTTCTGTTCACATTCTGAGCAGGAATATCTCTCTTCCTTACTGTCTTCGCCCCAGAAATTATCCGAATCATATCAAGCCAGGATTACATTACTACGGCGGTTCATGGAGCAACAGCGATCCACGCTATGCACATCGTGGTTTTTATATTTTTATTCTATTTTCTCTCTTCCCTCTTCACTTATACTCTGATTGCGCGTGGCGAACAAAAACGGATGATGTATATCAATGCAATTATTGCTATTTTTAACCTCATCGGGAATCTTATCTTTATTCCCTATTTCTCATTCATCGGATCTGCTTGGGTAACTCTCGGAACTCAGATTCTCCTTCTCGGTGTAACTTGGTGGTATGTGAGAGAAAATATAGAAACCAGAGAAATCCTTCGTTTCTCTCTTCCAGTACTGGTTCTTTCGATATTTTCCGTCATTTGTGCATGGTACGGTGTAAACCTCACTCATCTTACAAATACAACCTTCGTGGAAACCTTCATTCGTCTTGCAATTGCTGGAGTAATATTTGGAAGTATATTCTTCTCTGCTATATTTGTTTTTGTAAAGAAGTTCTTGAATTAGAAATCTTCAGTTTTTTGCTTTATTTCCTTTTTTGGGATAAAATTCCTTTATGCACGACGAACAAGCCCGCATCAACGCAACTATCAGCTATCTCTTCTTGGGACCGGTTTTTCTTCTTGCAAAAGCAGGAACGCCTCTTGCTGAGAAGTACGTTCAAGACCATGCAAAGCGTGCCAGTTTCCTTATCCTTGGAAGTCTTGGAATCTATCTTATATATTATTTTATCAAGCCGATTCTCTTAATATCCATTCTTGGTATATCGCTTGCATCCGTTATTCTCGCAATTGTCGTTACGGGGATTCTTGCTATTCTCCTCCATGGAGCCTATTATGCCTTCTATGGGCGAGAAGCAGCAACTCTTAAGCTTGGAGATATCTTTGTTTCCAGTAAAGGTTTCTCCTGAATAGAAGATGAAACAAATGTAGAAAAGACTGATGTGTCTGGATACTCAGAGGAAGAAAAGATCCGAATTGTTATGGCATTTCTTCCATTTATCGGGATATTTCTCTCAAGTCAATATGATAAAACTGAGATACGCACTGGAAGGAAAGTTGGATCATTTGCTGTAGCTGTTATCCTCCTTAGTTCTATCATCACTGGTTCTGCTGGACTTTCTGTCCTGTTTTCTCTCGTGTATATATGGCTGATTGTTATCACACTCGTTGGACTCTTTATACAGAAGCAGTTCTTCTCCCTATGAATGTATAGATATATCCCAACATATATTGAATTTGAAACTCACTTTTTCGCATCTATTAAATATTTGTGGATGTTTATACAGGTAATTTTCGGAGGAGAAAGGAAGGTAACCTATAGGAAGCTCTATAATGAACTCCTTGCGAGAAATACACAGTCAATCAATATGGAAGGAGAAAACACTGAATATTTCATGCCACTTTGGATTGTTGGGTTACTAGTTGTAAATATTATTACGATTCCATCATTTTTTAATCAAAAATATACTCGCTACAAATATTGTATTCTCCAGGGAATTATCATGACGATTCTCTTTATTTGTATCTGGATAATCTATGGATGGAGTTCAAACCTGCAGACGATTCTTCTCTTCCCTATGATACATCTTATGAGTTTTGCAAAAAAAGACCCAAATACCCGGGCGCCTATAGTGAGTCTTGGTATCTCACTTTCCCATATATTCTCAAGATCAAAAACCCAGATTACCGAGCTCACAAAAAAAGAGGAAAAAGTGAGTTTCTCCTATGAGACCCCAAAAGAAGAGGCAGAAGCAAAGATTGCAAGTCTCTAGAAAACATTAAAAAAACTCATTCTTTTCAGAATGAGTCCTTATGCGTCCCTCTTGTCCGTTATGAATCATATTTTATCCCTGTTTGCAATGAGAGATATCCAGGTACTGCCCAGATATCTAACGGCGAGTCGAACTCCATAGGGGAGACTATGGCACTCGCTTAGGATGCGGTATAATTTGTAGAGAAAAATACCGACCAGATACACGTGAGAAGAGAGAAGATATTGCTATTATAGACGGGTGGCAGGGAATGCAAGAAAAATACACTTGACGTATCCCATATTGAATCCGCATTAGGAGGGTATTTCCCTTCTGAATACGAAAATAAAAATCAGAAATTAAGAACTATTCTTATCTGAGAAACCCTCTCTAGGTATGGATCTTGTGCACGAAATGTGCTCAAGAAGCTACCTTATAGACCTTCTCCTCTTCATGGCCCGGATTACTCACCCTATGCCTGTACCACCAAGAAGGAGGAAAAATATCGAAGTAGCTTGAGTGCTCGTATCTTCAGGCACTTCGGGAATAACTATAGATTCTTGTGAAGAACTATTCACTTTGGGTTTTTGGATTTTTTCCGATACTTTTTTCTTTGGTTTCTTTGCCTTTCTTGGTTTTATGATTTTCTCTACTACAACCGTGGACGTGTCTTCACTCAGAATATTTCCAGCAAGATCACGTACCGTAAGATGAATTTCTGATGTTCAGACCGAGAAGGCAAAAGAACGAGGATTCTTTGAGATATATGCTCCGCTCTGCCCAGGGAATTCCCATTCGTAGGTATACCCTTTCTGTGCTCCGGTGAGAAAAAAATTCATACTACAAGTCTTGGTCCTTGTTCGGCAAATATATGTTTTTCCTGCGATCGAAATATTCGCAAGGTTTTTATTCTGGAGAAAGATATCTGGAGGATCAAAAAACAATATAGGTTTCAATTTCTTCTTTTTAGTCGAAGTTTCCTCTTTGGTAACTGATATCTCTTTTCCCTTTTTTTCTTTCACCTTTTTTACCACTTCTACCTTCTCTTTTTCTGGCATCAAGGTTGGAGATATCACCTCGATTGTGTATTTTACCTCTCCAACTGCACCGTATGTATCTATCGCCCGAAGTATTACTGTGTGAGTGCCAATGGTAAAAGTGCGAACTCCAGGATCTTTGGAAGTAGAAGGATTTGTAAAATCATAGAGCCAGAGAAAGTGAATATCATTACCATCAGGATCATAGGAATTCTCTCCAGAAAAATTCACCGAACAGGTAAAGGCATAACAACGAAGAAGATTGACTTCTGGCGAAGTAAAGTACTTCTTCCATTTCCCATCCATGTCGATATTCGCGATTGGAGCCTGATTGTTTGTTGGAACAATCACTCAGATAGCGCTTTTATATCTCACGGGGTCAATATCCATAGTGATAGGGAGTATCTTTCCTGTACTCGTTCATGTTGCCTTATCTGTTATCAGTATATCTATGTCTCCCGGAGATATCGGATAGAGTTGCGGTGGATTACAAGTGTTATAGACTCAAGTTCAGAACGTTATCTGACAAGTGAAGTCTTTTTCAAGGAATGTTCCCGTGAAAATCGGCTCGAGTGTGAAGTTTACTCGACATGGCATCGTGGTACACGTGAGTATATCTCCAGAGTTGGTTGTATTAGTATAGTTCTGAAAAGTAGGAATAATCTCTGGAATAGTAGCAGATCCACTGGAAATGGTAGATCACGTCGAATTAGTTATTCCAGTTTCCATGGCTCCATCATCCTGAGTTGGATCCTGCCCTGAGCCTGTCGAATAGGAAAAATCCAGCGTTCCTGTTATCTTAGTTCCTACCGACCCTGCAAAAACATTTTTATAACTATCAAACGATATCGTGAGAAGAAAAGGTTCAATTATTCTTCCATCAAGAGAGGATATTCCAAGATTTCAGGAACTCTTGAGACGGAGATCACTGGAAGTAGTATTTTTTACTATTAAAGTATCTTTTATAAAGTCCGATTCTCGGATATAAAGAGTGAAGATATATCCTAAAGGAGATCATGAGAGGATATATCCTGTTTCGGTATTTACCCTCTGAGTATATAATCATCCTGTCCGAGAGTAGAGAGAGATAACACTGGCATCTACACTTCCTGTAAGCAAGACTTCATATTCGATTTCAAGGGTGTCGATTTTTCCATTGCCATCATTATCGCTATAGAAGAGTTTCTGTGGAAAGAGACTTCATGTGGCAAAGGTTCCAGAAGAAGAACTTCCAGAATCCGTAATCCCAGAACCGAAAGAAACTCAACTATCAATGGTTCCTGAAGATAAATCTATCGAACCTGAAAGTTCGATATCCCCAGAACCTGAAGCTCAGGTTCCTATATTTCCATCATCCTGAGTTCATGGAGAACCCAATACTCCAGTATTAGTTACTCTGGTTTGTGTAGTTCCTGATCCCCCTGATGGGAATTGTTCCGTCGATCCAGTTTCTGTATCTCCACTTTCTGTACTGAGTTCTTCTAGTGCTGGACATACTTCATCCGTAAGTAAGAGTGTTATCGTAATATCATCTTTCTGTGTTCCAGAATAGTGTACCTCATCCACGATACCTCCCAAGACATCTTTCAGAAATACTGATTCATCTCCAGAATTATTGAGTGCAATATTTGTAGTTGCATAGATAAATCGAATGGCTTCTCGACTTACAACTATTGTGCCACTTGGTATCGTATAGGTTTTCTTACTTGCATCAGAGAGTATATATCCAGAGATATCGACGGATTCACATCCCGTATTTCGGATTTCTATATATTCGCCGAGTGTATCATCTCCGACAGGATTCGGGAGAAGTGATGAAAGATATACGCCAGCAAACAACTGCAGTGGTATGCCACACACAAGAAAGATAATTAAGAAAAAACGTCCCATAGGAGGAGTTTATTTTAACAAGGCTCTTGCCTAGAAGATTTTAGAAATATTTAAGATATTCTAGGCTTTTTTGTAAAAAGTCTTGATAATTATAAGAAGTTCTTGTTCGAGTTCAAATGTTTCTTTGGTATATCTCCATTCACATTCTTTTAGATGAAGAGGAAAATTTACTTTTGTTCCATTGAATTTAGAGAGTCTTCTTTTATTACTTCTTGAAAGAATCTGAATTTCGCTATAATCAACAATTTTCCCCGTCAGCTTGCTGCGGGGCGTTCCTGTAGTTTCTG
>JAVHPT010000041.1:0-12391 GCA_036170735.1 Patescibacteria group bacterium
TAGAACCTGGTGGAGTCCACCGGCAGAGCCGGTGGTTTAGTGGTGATTAATTAAGCTAGGTTTGTATGGTTTGAGATGGCGAGATAGCTCTTTGCTTAAAAAAGAATCTCCAAGAAATTGGAGATTCTTTTTTAGTTGGTACCTATTGTAGATTCACGACGAATCATGGAAGCGGACTAGAGAGGTTACGCGGGTCAGTCAATATAACTACGTATTCATCATGTCCTTGGCTCATGAATGAGTTTGCAGAATTGAATCCAAGATTATCCATACGCAAGAAAGCAAGATCATACTGAACAGCTTCATCAAGCGAGCTTGTAGTGTTTTTCCATGGGAGAACATAATTACCATTGCTATCTGCTCGAACAGCACCACCAACAGTATTCTTTGAGAAAATACCACCATAGATAATAAGCTGCTTATTAAGAAGAAACGTACGATCACTGTTTGACTTTGAAAATAGTGCTCCTGCATCATTTACACTTTGGATTGACTCGTCTGCAAAGAGTGTCGCCCCGATAAAATGAACATCTGGCTTGATATAGATATTACCTCCAACCCCATTATCATCCTGAAGAACGATGATTCCCTTGTGTGGAATCTCCTTAAGAGAAGTAGTAGCGGCGGAAACATTAAAGGAAGAATCTCCGATGGTAAGATCTCAACCTTTTATTATGAGCGTATCCCACGGAGTTATATCGGTTAAGTCTGTGCTATTCACGTTTCCTGTAAGATATTTTACTCGGTTAATGATTCATCATCATACTAGTCTATTACGAATGAGTGTCGCTACATTTTTATGAACGGCATTGCGTGTATCGGCACTATTGGACGAAGTGGCACTTCCGCCAGCATCAACATACCCATCTTTTCCAATTGTACTTCGTAGTCATTCGATATAAATACGATTGAGTCTCCCTGTTCCGAAGATGATTCCAGAACCATAGTCAGATTTACTCGCTGTGATATAATACTTAGTTGTCTGAATTGGATCACCAAACGTCATCGTAATGTATGGCCATGTCTCAATAGAAAGACTTCCAGTAAATAATGCACCTATTTGTTCGGGAGTAAATACTCCAACAGCTCCTGAGAGATATGATGGTGTTGGATACTTTGAAGAAAAGGAGATTGTGGAAAGATATGACCCAGTCTGAGTTACATGGAAATCTGGAGAAGGAATAGTTCCACTTGGGGAAAGAGAAGTAATAGACTCAAGGAAGTTAGAAACCGTGAAACCCGTGAGTGTATTAGTTGTTGTTGATGTCGTAGTGTAGAAATCAAGACATACATTATTGCTTGTTCCAAGATCAATACGATTGTTTGTATAGAGATCTATTGCTCCCGTAAGGATATGGAGGAATTGTCCCGTTTGAGCAAGGGATACTAACGGAAAGTTTGAAGTAAACAGACTTGATGTATCTTCAACTCGATTATTGGATATATCAATCTTTGGTTGATAATACTTATAAGTGAATTGCTCTGTATATTGTCATGGTGTATAAGAAAGTAATCGAAAGAAGACATTCCCATTTATATCTGTCTGGACTGTCTGCGGTCAATAGGTATATCCATTTCCTGCATCAACCCAAATGGCACTCGATCATGTTTTATTTACAGAATCAAGATAGATGCCCGTACCAGATAACTGAAAATCGTAGAGATTCCAATTATAGACAGGATTTCCTAAAGAGTCGGAAATATGAATCATATAAAGGTTATTGTCAGAAGCATTTGCATATGCATCGGTTGGAGTAGCCGGTCATGGAACGACTGATGTGTTTGTTCCATTAATAGTATAGATAACACTTCCTGAAGAAACAATAGCTCATCAGGTATATGTTCGTGTATTATCTATCTTTAGAAGAGTGGTAGTACTTGGTGTAGTTGTAGGATCCAAGCAGCTTGGATGTGTTGGATTAGCTTTACAAAATAGAACTTGGGAACAGTAAGCGGGTGGTGATGGACTAATACATGGATCCGACGAGGGGATAGATGTAGAATGCACAACGAATGTCGTATCTACGGTCGAGAGATTTCCAGCAGCGTCGAGGACTGCTACTTCGATTCAGTACGTTCCAGCAACCGTAAATGCATCACTCGAAGTTCATCCAGACTGAGTAAGTGAATGAGGAATGGTGATGGATCCATTTGGGTTATAGGATGCTCCACTCAGGGTAAATCCATTGTCTACAAGAGGAGTAATTGAGGGAGAAATTGTATCCCCTTTGTAATCCTTGATATGAGTTATCTTAATAGTGTAATTACTCATACCAGAAACTCCGCTGAAACTCTGCCATCCAAGAAAGATATTGGAAGTATAGTTACTCGATCAAGAATCCACTAGCGAAAGTGTAATGACTCCGTTGGTTCCTGCAAGAAAAGGGAAGTTTGAAGTAGAGGTATTATTTTCCTGATCAACTAGGATTCTATGATATCCACCAATATTCGCTTCTATCTTTATAGTTGGCTTGATCTTGTCAATGAGTGGCTTGATAACTCAAGTTACACTTATATCATCAGTAATCTTACTCGTATAATTACAACTGCCTGTTTTAAAAAGATAAAGGAGATTATGGCGAGTTGGTGACAAACCCATGGCCATGCTCAAGCTTGGTCACCCAGTCGAATCCCCACTCATACTTAGATTACGTAAATAATTAATGGTAGAAGAGAATGCTGGATTTGTAGCCAGTGGAGGATGATTCATCGCTCCTGAGAGAAAATTTCTATCATCTGGTGGTAAAGCCGTGTACCAAGATGCACCACTTAGTGTATGTATAGCCCCGCTGATGGTACTTGGGTCAACACTATACACACAAGTACGGGTGATCGTGAGTTTTTGTTTCTGGGTAGTACTTGCACAATCTCCATTAAAAGTATTATTCACTGTATCAGAAAAAGTGCCTGAAAACGTTGTTTGGAGATGATGAAGTGGACCTGAAAACTTAAATGAACCTGCTGGTTCGCATCCAGAATCATTATCAGCACAAAGCCCAAGCGCAACTACATTTCGATTGGTCCATGCACCAGTATAGACCACTGGTGCTGGAGATGTTGGTAATTGATATGTTGGGTTGCTTGAAGGATACGAGTCTTCATATGTTAGCGTTGTATCCGTAGATGTTGGTGCAGTACTCACGGCTGCCTTCATGGCAATGATTTCTGCATCAGTATGAAAATTGTGATCTGAGAATGTTACAGCAGAAGATCATCCAGGAGTACCACCACGAACACAATATGGTGGATTCTCATCCCATAGATACGATCCTGCAGGTATAGTATTGGAAACAACAAGACCAGTAATAGGATTTGTTCCATTCCCACCACATGCCGAGTTTTTTGCATACTCTGGTCATCCAGTAAAAAGAGAGTCTCTAAAAATCCAAGTATTACTAGGATCTTTGTAGGAACAGTTCCTCCCAACATGGGTATGTAGTGATTGATCGCACCAATAATTTGTACCATCATAACACGAATATGTTGGATCGTATTGAGGACATGCTGAATCTGTTGGATTAGCTCTACATGCAGCAGTTAACCCCCCACCACAAGTAGTAAGATGATCATTCCAGAACCCTGGATCACATACGTTGTAGGCATATGTATTGATGCAGGTATAACATGTATTCTCATCTGTAGTTAATGCAGGTAATGCACTATGTTGAATGGGCATGGTAGGGTTTGCTGGACATGCCCGGAGTGTTCCAGAAGGAAACACCGTAATATTATGAGTGATAGACATGGAGCTTACTCACTGTGGTTTTGTAAAGGAATGTGTAGAAAAATCATCTGTATACGTTGGATTTCATCCAACAACATCCGCCCAAGTGGCTAATGGAAGAAAGGACAAGATACCAAGAAGTATGGTTTTATGAAAGAAAGAAATTTTCATAAGAGAAAAGTGAGGATATCAAAAAATAAGACTAGAAACTATTACTTACTGGTCCTTGAGCTGGAGGTGGGGGAGGTATTGCAGGAGAAGGAGTTGGTCATCCAGTACATGGAGAAGGGGTACATGGTGGTGGAGGGGGGGCAGGCTGAGGGGGGCAACTATAATCAGAGAAATCATTACTGAGACCTACTGATACACTATCCGAACCACCATTATTTGGACCATTCCAACTTGGATCAGGGAAAGGAACAGTTATTGTCGCATAGGCAATAAGTCAGAATCCACAAAGTGCGAATATAAATAAAATCGATGTATAGCGAAGATATTTCTTTGATTCCATAGAGAAAAATTAGGTTATATGCGTTATATTATCTCTTTTTTGTTTCATTGTCAAAAAAAGACTTGATTTTTTACTAGAAAAAATGAAGATATCTCTCAACATTAAAAATCAATATATTGTTTCTATTTCCTAGTATACTTTTTTATGAATAAACTTTTTCTTGTTTCTATTTCTAGCATCCTTATACTCTCTTCTTGTTTCTCAAAAAACGACGATACTTCCATATCTACTGAATGAGGAGTCAAACATACGACCATAACTAATACTAGCACTCAAACGAGTAGCACCGATGAAACGGGTTCTTGGAATCCTGATACCACACGAACTCAGCAACCAATCAATGTTGGGTCATGAACTCCTATAATCATTAGTACCAATTGACCAGATGTTCGAGCAATGACTCCAGAAGAACAAAAATCCTTCCAAGAAGAAATCAAAGGAAAATAGTACTTTCTATTTGCGCTTGCCGACCTTTTTGCTATTATCGCTTCATCCTTTCGGGAAGGCTTCTCTCGTTCGGACAAGAGTGAACTGTTAGCTCCCTCTTTCCTTACTCAGTTCGTCTATGAATAAAATGAAGTGATCTTTTTCTTCTCTTGCGAAGATTATTACGATATTTCTTGCTCTATTAGCTATAGCGATTGCCATTATTTCTCTCATTCATCGAGAATGGATGGATAGTGCCATTACATGGATTGGGGAGATTATCAAGTCAATTGGTGATTGGAATTATCTCGTGGCATTCCTTTCTGCATGTATCGAATCCCTTCCAATTATCGGAACCGCCGTTCCAGGGATGAACGTCATGATTCTTGTATGAGGATTTTGGGCGTGAGATCACTTTATATTTACTGTTACGTGTGCTATAATCGGCGCTATGCTCGGGAATTACCTCGGGTACTGGATCGGGAAATATTATGGAAAAGAACTCATAGAAAAATATGGAGATTGGTTTGGGATCGGAACAACAGAGGAGAAGATACTTCACCGACAAATTACAAGAAATGGTTTTTGGTATATCATACTCGGAAAATTTCATAACTTCACGCGATCATTCATTCCCTTTATGGCAGGAAGTGGAGGAATGCATGAAAAAAGGTTTTGGACATATAACATGATTGGGTCAATTCTCTGGGCACTCAGTATCAACCTTCTTGGAATATTCTTTATCAAAAATTATGAATCGATCCTTGATAACCTCGGAAAGATTATGCTCGGTTTTCTCGTTGCGGTTGGGTTCTATATCTATTTTTTTCAGAAAGAGGCTTTTCGAACGTATATAAAAGACAAACAAGAAGAAATCGAGAAAAAGTATCCAGTGAAGAAGTAGCCTATAGTTCAAGTTTATACTCTTCCTTTACTCGTTTAGAAAAGGAAGAAAGTAGTGAAACGGGGGTTCAGAAAATTCCGTTGGTTCTCTTCCTTATGCAGATTTTGAGTATGTGTCCACGAAGATTTCCGTATGAAATCACAAACTATTTGAGCGACTGGAAGAAGTGAGTTTTTGTGATTTAGGAAATCAAGTGGCGAACACATACCAAAATGAAGCATGGAAGATCCCCGAAAGACTTTTGGTACTTTTGGTCTTGCAAAAGTACATTCTGATTCGGAAACACTGGATTGCTTCGTGCACTCGCGAGTGACGGAAATCTTAAACTTAGCCTAACCCACTATGAACCTCTTTCTTTTTACCCTCATCCTCTTTGTTAGTTCTTCTATCTTTTCCTTTTTTCTTCTCAAGGGGATAGAAATTGTCTGGAAAAGATTTGGTTTCCTCGATCGACCACATCTCTACAAATCTGAACAATGAAGAAAACCAGTTCCTTATAGTGCTGGAATAGCTATCCTCTTGATACTTCTTATCATGAGCCCTGTGGTATTTCTTTTTGGTGATCTTTCGTCGCTCCTTCTGAAACGTTTCCTCATCGTGCTTATCATAGGAATATGTATTACTGTTGTGAGTTTCCTTGATGATATGGATACGATTGGGAAGCTCCCATTCCATATACCCCCAATAGTACGTCTCATGATGCAAATTGGAGTTGGTGCCATCATCGGACTCACAAGTATAAAGATCTCGTACATAAGCCAGTTCTTTGGTGGTGTGACTCGACTGGATGACTTATATGTAAATTTTTCTATTATTTATTGGAACATTACGCTATATTATTTCCCTCTCCTTGTAACGATCTTTTGGTACGTTGTCGTCTTTAATTCAGTGAATTTTTCTGATGGAGTTCCTGGACTCACATGAGGTTTTTCTCTTATCACCTTCATCATCCTTGGCGGACTCGCACTCAAGCTCTACTTCATCGATACGACCGAGGCCAGCCAAGAAAATAGCCGATTCCTCCTCATGATCCTCGCGATTGTTATTCCTGCAACCTATCTCCTCACAAAGGCTGATATCGCACGAAGGCTTATCATGGGGGATTCTGGGACGATTATGCTCGCATTCTTAATTGCAACTTTTTCGATCATTGCTGGAGGAAAGATTGCCACTGCTGCATCAGTCCTTGGAATCTATCTTATTGATTTTATCCATGTCATAACAACCAGAATCCTAAAAGGAAAGAATCCAATGAAATGAGACCAATCACTCCATCTCCACTTCCGCCTTCTCGAACTCGGTCTCTCTCAAGGACAGATCCGAACTATCATCTATACACTCACCACATTCTTTGGGGTTTCTGCGATATTTCTCAATACAGGTGGCAAGATTATCCTCATCGGATTTATTGCCTTTGTATCCATATTCCTGACGGAGATACTCACAGCGATAAAGAAGTAATCCAAATGTTTGCAAAAAACAGATAATAAAGCTATGACGGAAACACTGTAGCTTTCTAGAAATATGAACACATAACCCAAGCATACAGTTAGAAATCTCTGAGGTTTTTTGATTTGCAAAAATCCGTGCTTTCCTATATAATACCCGCGTTATTTCTAATTTCTCATTTTCCTCTCTATGGCCGATATTCAAGTCCAGACTCAAGATCCTCAGGATCAAACCAAAGCAATCACTTCTGCTGAAGCTCGTCCACTCTCAGCGACCGAACAAGCAGATGTAGAACAGACTTTTGCGGAAGCGAAAGACTTCCGTTCTCTCGGGGAAAAGATCACTGCACCACTCGACTCAATCATCGCAGAAACTGCAACGATCATTGATAAAGATCCGATCATGCAAGTCTCTGATGAACTCTCGAAGATGAATACCGAAGTGCAAGGAGTCTACAAGGAGATCATCAACAATGATGGCATGCTCATGCGAGCAGCAAAAACTATTCCACTTCTCGGTGGGCTCATGAAGTCACTTGACTCAAAGTGGGATGAGGCGAAATTCAATATCCAGACTCTTCAAGGAAAGATCGAGATGATATTCTCAGGGTTTGATCAGGCATATACCTCTCTCAATACCAGTGTTGATATGCAGAAGAAGTTTCTCGATGGTATCGATGCCAATCTCGGAAAAGTGATCGCCTACCGCGACTTCCTCACTACCAAGATTGATGAATTCAAAAAGAAAAATGATGAAACGACGGATGCTGATACGAAGATGAAGCTCGATATGTTTATCCATCAGGTGGAATACTTCCAATCAAACTTGAATGTCCTTATTGGGAATCTCGACATGGCTCGCAAGCGTCTCCTTATGCGTCTTGATAGTGCGTCAAAACTTTCTCTTTCCATGAGTTCAAGTCGTCCGATTTTCAAGACACTTCTCTCTACGGCTCTCATCGAAACAAGCAGTCAGAAGGCTCTCGATGCGAGCATGAAGGCGATCAATGTGATGGGAGAAACGATTGACAAGATGTCTACCGAGCTCACCGACAAGACAATCGAATCATCAAAGAAAAGTGAGGAACTCGCATCAAAACCTGTTCTCTCTGCTGATGTATTCGTAGCCAACGTTACTAAACTCAAGAACTACTTCGACACTATCGAAGCATATCGTGCGGACGTAAAAACCCAAGCTGATGCCCAGAAGAAAGCCTTCGACGATGCTAGTGTAGAACTCGCAAAAGTGAAAGTCCTCAATGCAAAGGATCAAGAGGAACTCGCGAAGGAATTAAATCAATAATTCAATACAGATATGTCTCTTTTTTCAAATAATAAGCTCATTATCAATCTTGATAAAACTACACTCAAACCTGGGGAATCCATAAAGTGAACCCTCTCTTGTGCTTTCCTTGAACCAACAAAAATAGATGGACTCTCGATGAATCTCATCTGAAGAAAAAAGTACAGTAACTACTCAGCATGAAATGGTTCCGTTGATTATAACTCGAATAGTGCCACTTTTTATCAAAACAAGAAGACTATTTTGGGTGCGTGAACGTATAATTCCCAAGATATTCCTTTTGAATATGTAGTTCCAGTAACAATCCTACCAAAGAAATTTAGTGGATTCGGGAAAATAGGTAATCTTCCCGAATGGGCAGTGTCACTTATCAATGCGTTAGTTACGCTCATGGGTATGAGATGACCTCAATACACGGTTGAGTTTTCTCTCGTAGCTACTGCCGATATTCCATGGGGAATCGATATAACTGAAAGTGTCTATATATCCATAGAGCAAAATGATAGTAATCCTATAAATATACCTATTACTCCCCCTCCTAGTGAAAAAAATGAAATAACCCCCTCTCCTTGAATCTCTCAGTAATATGAGAGGTTTTTTGTATTTCCCTCTTTTTCTATATAATCGTCGATAAGAATCTTGCATCTTGAACTTTTAATATTGAATCAACCAAAAAATGCTCACCCGCACTCGAGAAATCCCCCAACAACAAATACCCGAAACAACCAAAGTTGAGACTATTGCCAAAGCCGTCGATGAGCGTGGTTTTTATCTCTATGAGTGGATATCACAGGATGAGCTCCGTACGACGCTTGACAATGATTATCTCAAGATTGTTCGATATGGAAGTATCCCTCTAGCGATAGTTTCTGTTATTGCTGGTTTTATCGGCTATATGTGAGGGCTTTTTGGCTCTATACTCGCCATACTCATGGTACTCTGACTCTTTTATTTTTTCGTACTCATTATTCTCTCTATCAAGTTTTTCTACAATTCGTACCTCTATACCCGCGGAGCCAATGTCGTCATCACCGATGATCACTATGTCCAGTGAGGGAATATCTTTGAACATGAGGATAAACAAGAAATTAATGAACACTTTGGACTCTATGAGAAAACCTTCGATGAGAGATTTCTCGGAGCATCTGGTCTCGCAAAGAGGAAACAAACAGAACAAAAAGCACTCTTCGATAATCTCAAGGATATCGCCACTGGATGAGGAAAGATGATCGAAGGAATCTGACATTCGCGAGATGCTGGTGGAATAGTGATTGTCATTATCCTTGCTGGTTTGCTCTATGGACTCATGATGGGAACGGTATATTTTATCGGGATGTTTTTTATCGCGATTTTTGGCAGGATATTTAGCTTGCTGGCTCACTGATATCTCCTTGCAACGAGCAATACTGAGCAAACTATCCAAACACTCTTTGCTAGTATCGATGAAAGTGCAAAGAAACTCGAATGAGAGAAAAATACTATCATCAATCTCCTTGATGATGCTGTAAGAGACGAATGGAAAGAGGATCTTCTTGGGAAAATCAATGAATCCACCGAGCTTCTTGGGGAGATTGCGAGAGATGCCACCAAGGATACTATAAAACTTCGTACCATTCTCGAAAGTTCCAAGTATAAAGATATCTTTAACTTCGTGAAATATGGAAACTGGGTGAAAAAGCAGATCCTTGAGCCAATCGAGTCGATTCTTTTGCTCCTCAAAAAGAATCGTGATACAATCGAGAAAACTATTGCCTCTCTCAATGCCCAGATTGCTGGGAACCCCCCTTCCAAGGGGGGACAGGGGGGTAATGTTCCCCTCGACCCATCGCTCCAGAAGCCGCTCGAACTCCAACGCGAACGTCTCAATCTCCAGAAGAAAAGCTTCGAGCAAGTGATGGAGATGTTGGAAGGGTATAAAGTGAAACTATCATAATACAAAAAGATGAACTCCATAACACTCTATGAATCCCCAGAAACAACAATAGAAAAGTTTAGACTTAATGGAGTTCTTGTTGTAAAAAAAGTAATAAAATGAAAATTCGCAAAGTTGTTATGCACACATGAAGTTAATGTACTTAGACGATTACAATGATTAGAGTGAGTGCAACAATTAGTTACCCAAGATTCATCAACGTCATTCATATCTACTTTTATTGAGGGAAATACCTTGCTCACTGAACCAAACTTACCCAATGACTACTTTGAGAAATTAACAATTATCCTAAAAAGGATACATGATAAATGAGTTGCAGACCCTGACTTTGCACACTCTGTTGATTTACTCGTTGATAAAGAAGGTAATCCTCATGTGATCGATTTAGCTAGTGCAATAATATACAATAAAAAGTGATTTATTATTCCTCTGATAATTTTTCCAATATTCTCATACATCAAAGAATTGAACTATAAATATATTGCAAAACGGAAAGCAAGATTCTTGCCAAATCAATTAACTGAACATGAAAAATCCCTAATACAGCATATGTGATTAACCCCAAATCTTGCAAGATTGTGGAGAAGACTTTGAAGAATAATAAAAAATCAGTAGTAACTACTTTATAACTTAAGTTTATGCCAAAAGATCAAACTGGTTTCGATGCCTTTTTCCAGGCAATTACCACTTCCCCAGAGTTCAAGTCTGCCGTGACAAAGGACTGGAAATGAGACTCTATGGAAGCACTTGAAACATCTCTAAAAAACATACAATCATGATTCGATAAAGCGGCCGACGTGATGAAAACCCCCCTTAATCCCCCCTTGCAAGGGGGGCCGACACCACCAAAAACTGGAAATGCCGAAGATGGTGAACAAACTCCTGCGGTTGAGGTTCAGCACTTCACGAAAGTCGAAGGAAGACCTTGGGGCTTCGAAGCGGTTGCCGGGATGGATACTCTCAAGGAAGAGCTCAAGGACAGCTTCATCAAACCGCTAAAGTTCAAGTTCCTGGTGGAGAGATTACAGAGAATAAAAACACCTCACCCTAACCCTCTCCTAAAGGAGAGGGAACTTGGTACCGATTCCCCTTCTCTGAAGGAGAAGGGGCAAAGGGATGGGGTAATGCTCATGAAGCTCTACACCGAATACGAGAAATTCAAGATCTCTATCCCAACGGGAATGCTTTTTTATGGACCTCCAGGAACTGGAAAAAGTTTCATTACCAAGAAGCTCGCCGAGGAGCTCGGTTGCGGATTCATCTCCAAAAATATGGGAGAATTCGGTTCCTCCTATCTCCACCAGACCACCAAAAATATTAAGGATTTTTTCACAGGAACGAAGAAAGCGGCAGAAAACGAACCGATTATCCTCTTTCTCGATGAAATTGACTCGCTTGTCTCTGCTCGCAATGACCGTGTCGATGCGAATAAAGCGGAGGAGGTTTCACAATTCCTCCAAGAATTCAATGCGCTTGAAGAGGCTTCAAACCTCATCGTTATCGCAGCGACGAATCGTCCCGACCACCTTGACCCTGCGATTCTCCGCTCTGGAAGACTAGATAAAAAAGTCTATCTCGGACCACCTGATAGTATTGCCAGAAAAGAACTCTTCAAGATGTACATCGAGAAAAAAGGTCGTCCACATAGTAAGCTCGATTATGACGAACTCGCGACTCTCACGAAAGATTATGTCTCTGCCGATATCGAATCTATCTGTGACGAGGTTGCTCGTGATGCGAGTCGGAATCTCCTCGAACTCATCGACGAGGCTGAATCAGGAACACTTCCGAAGAATTTCGATAAAGGAAATCGGATTACCATGGCAGATCTTCGAAAAACTATCACTGAGACTCCATCGAGTCTCAAGGTGGTAGATATGAGCGTGTATGAGAGCTGGTTAGAGAAGATAAAGTAAAAAATATGGATAATAATCAAGGGTCTTCCCCAGTTGACGGTATTTTAATACCTAATCTTATTTTCTTCTTATTATTACATTTCCCATTACAAGAGCTGGAAAAAATGCAGATTCATTTAATGGTTCATTGAAGTTTAGATTTTATATAAATTCCCTGATGTTTTTGCCTCCTAATCAACTAACCCCGCAGCAAGCTGTCCCCTCACTCATTCGACTTCACTCAAGA
>JAVHPT010000042.1:0-2576 GCA_036170735.1 Patescibacteria group bacterium
TTCGTGCATGAGGCACAGTGAATAGTTGGGAGGCTAATAATTGCTTTTTTCATATATTTTTGGAGGAGTTTAATGGATAAGAATCTATTCCGTCACATCAAAATAGAGCATCATGTTATCTTCTAGGTGTTCGGAGATATGACAATGTGCCATCCACTTTCCGACATTAGAAGCATCGAGAAGGATATCTATCGTATCACCCGATGGGATCATAATAGTATCTTTCCAAACGAGATTTTTCTGACGTACACCATTTTGATCAATCACTAAGAATCGTTGTCCATGGAAATGAAATGGATGTTGCATAGCATGAGAAGAGGATGGATCATTAAAAATCCGAATTTTAACCATATCACCTTTTTTGAAAGTCCAGTGTATATCCATATTTTCTTTTTTGGTATCGGTATCAACTACTTTCCAGACAACATTCCCTGTGTTCGACACTTGATTCATCATCTGCATCATACCATCGCCACTGTCCCATTCAATCCCTGTGGATGTATTTTCTGGAGGAGTATCCGTCATACCTTTCATCCCACCACTCATATGACTATTTTCTATATCTTCTTTTCCCATACCACCCATCATACCTTTGAGTTCTACCGTAAGAGTCAGATTTTTATCGGGTGTTTTATCAAAAGCGGAGCGAAAAGGATCGATACTTTTAATCGTTGAGTTGTATGTGTGGAGTGTTTCAAACTCTTTTGCATCAGATACTGAGACGAAGGATGGATCAGCCTTAACTGATATCATACCGACAGGACTTTTCCCAGAAGGGATATTATTTGTAAGAGCGAATGTTCCAACGGTATCAAATTTTGCTTCAAAAATGTATCGTTCTGATGGTCCTATAGTAATGGCATTGGTCCAAGTTTCTTGTTCGTATGCTCCACCATCGGATCCTATGAGTTTTATCTTAACTCCAGGAATTGTAAGATGAAATGGGCGAGCATTGGCAGAATTGGTAACAAAAAAACGTATAACCTCTCCTTGTTTTACAACGAAGGGAGTTTCTTCTTCTGGTTTAGTAATATATGGACCATCTGAAGTTGTCTGATACATATCATTCATCTGTCCATTTATCAGAAGCATATTTCCATACCGTCCCATGAGAGTGAATTTCGGATCTTGCTCTCCAAATGGTGCAAGATTCCCATTTTTATCCAAAAGTATATCACTTACGAAAAATGGGATTTCACGATCCACACGATCTTTCCAAGCATGTTCTGCATCAGGAATTATGAGAAAATCACCATAGAGACCAGAGGCTTGTGTATACGATTCTGACATATGTGGATGGTACCAATAAACTCCGGAATCGGGAAAGTACATCGTATAGTTGAAACTTTCTCCTGGTTTTACGGGAGCCTGAGTGATATTAGAGATTCCATCGAAAGCATTTTCGAGACGGAGTCCATGTGGGTGAATCGTATTCTCAGTATCAGTCATATTCTTGAAAAGAATATGAACCGTAGAACCTTGTTTCGCACGAATAGTTGGACCAGGAATCATCCCATTGTATGCAAGTAGTTGAAGCTCTTTTCCATGGATCAGTTTCTTCACAAATCCAGCAGTGAGATTATAAGTAGCACCATCCGCAAGATCGACGATCTCCGAAGATTTTGCTTCTGGTAGGTTCATGATATTTTTTACCTTGGAGATGCCTCCATTAGTAGATTCTTGAGACATTTGGTACGGTGCCATATTTTCTGGTAGTAATCCTTGTTTCATATAGAAAATAACCCCAACCACTAAAAGTAAAATAATGCTTAAAATTCCTATTTTATATATTGTTTTCATATATTAAAGGTAATGAATAATAAAAGTAAAATTAACTTGATTCTCATTTGTATATACATCACTCCCCTCAATCTATATCTTCCTTTAAAGAAGAGAAATGAGGCAGGGGAATTGAAAAACAAAAAATATGAAAATAAATCTCATTTTGGTATATTTTAGTCCGAATGAATTTCTGAAGGATTGTCTATAATATGAGTAGCAAGTATTCATAATACTATATTCATAGGAACAGCAATTATGATAATCTTTAGTATCAAGAGAAGGATATGTTGTGGATCAAGCTTGATTTTATTTTTTATAACAAAAGAGATAAGTGAAACAGTAAAACCAAGAGGGATAAGTACTGATGCGTATTTAGCTATATCATCAAAATGTTGTATCCCTCCACTCATCATCCCAATACCTATAGAGAAAGTGAGTGATGAAAGTATAAAACGTACAGTAGATCAAATTCCTTCAGTAAATACATTATGACGAAGTATAATAATCTCATTAAGAATAGCACCAATGATAAAGAGACAAGCACCAATGATACCAATAATGAGATATCGACTTGGAGCAAGTGAATAATGAACGATTGATCCAGAAAGGAGCCCAATACCAATGAAGTATAAAACGAGAATAATATAAGGGAAACTAATAGTTTTAAGAAACGTTTTCATAAGAAATAATTATGGTAAATATTAAAATGACTCTATTAAATACTTTCTACTGCTTTTTTTAATTTCTCTTCCACTGCCTTCGCGAGCTCTCCAAGATCAGAACTCTCCACCATA
>JAVHPT010000043.1:0-2569 GCA_036170735.1 Patescibacteria group bacterium
GTAGAACCTGGTGGAGTCCACCGGCAGAGCCGGTGGTTTAGTGGTGATTAATTAAACTCGGATTTTTGTTACCTTTTCCCCATACCGCTCATTCTTTGTTGTGATATTTTTCCCTGCAAGAAGAAGTCCATCAATAAGGAGTATCCATCCGAGGAATGCAAACCAGAAATCAGTAGAAACACTGAAACTCTTTTGAGGTTTTGGCGTATTGATAAGTGAGTTTACATCAAGTTCCCCCGAAACAGTTATTGATGTCTGAACTGCATTCTGCAAAGAGTCCGTATCCCGAAGAAAGAAGAAGCTAATAAGGATCATTGTCACTGCCAACCCTACGAGAGTCCATTTCCATATTTTTTTGCGAAATACACCAGGATCAAATATCCCACGAACAAATCCAATAAGCGGAAAAACGAAGAGAATATATTTGGAATAATCAGGGAGAGAAAACTCCATAGCAGTGCGGTTCCAGCCTAGAGTGATAACAAATATAAGAAGAAGTGCAAAGACTATACGAATAATACGAATATTTTTATCGCTTGGTTTTGCTGTAAGTTTTTGAAGAAGTGGGAACATAAGAGTGTAAATAAAAGGTAAAAACTAAAAGATAAAAGTTGGTGATTTTCTTAACTATTATCTATTAGTTATTATTTGGTAATTATTCATGGCGGAGAGAGGGAGATTCGAACTCCCGGTGGGTTGCCCCACACACCCTTTCCAAGGGTGCGCACTAAGCCACTATGCGACCTCTCCGAATCAGTGAAAGAGACTTTCACAGTGGAGAAAATGTATGAAAAAGTGAGGAAAAAGCAAGCTATTTTTCGACTATCCTACCAATCTACTATCCTACTACTTCTTCACCTCTATTCGCATATAGAGTGGGTCTCCTTTTTCTCGAATAGAGAAAGTGAATGGAATGATAGCAAGATTTTCTTCAAGAGTGAGAGCTTCATTGTATGGTGTACCGATTCGGGCAAGCAGTTCCTTCATCTTTGTTTCAAAGAATGGAAGGAGCATAAGCGCAATAGTACGAAGACTGAGCTCGGCCCGATACAATACCGCAATAAGGGCATCCTTTCCTTTCGCTGTCGTTGTATCGATCTTCCATGGAGCATGTTCATCAACAAACTGATTGATCCTAGTAGAAAATGCAAATACTGATTCAAGAACTCCCTTAAAATTGTATGAATCCATCATCTGAAAATACTCTGAACTAGAAATCGAAGGCAGCACAAATCCGCTTCTCTGTTCGATATTTCCATCTATCTTGAAGCTAAGCGTAATCAGTCGGTTGAGGAGATTCCCGAGATTGTTTGAGAGCTTTGCATTGAAAGTGAGGATTGCTTGCTCCTGGCTAAAGTCACCATCTTCTCCAATAGGAAATGCTGTAAAAAGATAGAGAACAAGAGCATCCCGAGAGTAGGTATTACAATACTCAACTGGATCGATCACGTTCCCAATAGTTTTCGACATCTTCTGTCCATCGACGGTGAAATATCCTGTCGTTAGAAGTTGTTTTGGTGCTTCATATCCAGCTGACCAGAGCATTGCAGGCCAATAAATACCATGGAACTTCACGATATCCTTCCCGATTACATGGAGGTCTGCCGGCCACCACTTGGAAATCCCTGAAATACTCGCACTTCACACTCATCACTTCGCCTCATCATTCACTGTATGAGATAATACAGTTCACTCTTCATCTCGTGCTTCGTACGAATTGCTTCATATTTGAGGAATTTCTAGAACACTTGGACTCTCACAAACCGTGAGATAGTTAAAAAGTGCATCATACCAAACATATGTCACCTGCTCAGGATCGAACGGAAGAGGAATGCCAAATCGATTCGTCTCACGTGAGATACTGAAGTCCTCCAGTCATCATTTTACAAACTCAATAATCTCATTGTAGCGGCTCCGAGGAGTCACAAAGTCAGGATTTTGTTGATAGAACTCAAGGATCTGATCTTGATATTTTGAGAGTCGAAAAAAGTAATTTTTCTCTTTGAGATGTTGGAGTGGTTTATTTGGATGATCAGGACAGCATCCATTTATGAGATCGGTTTCCTTTTTGAATGCTTCACAACCAACGCAATAGAGCCCTTCATATT
The DNA here is from genome assembly GCA_036170735.1 of Patescibacteria group bacterium. Classification (GTDB taxonomy): domain Bacteria; phylum Patescibacteriota; class Gracilibacteria; order BD1-5; family UBA2023; genus JABFSX01. The sequence goes on from JAVHPT010000043.1 coordinate 2,109, forward strand.
CTCATTCGTAGATATCCCCCTCAAGAAATGACTTCTGAAGCACCTTCTGAACAAACTCAACATGACGAATCTCAGTTGTACGAATAAAGTCAGTATACTGAATATGGAGTCCATCCCACACTGCCTTGTGCTTGGCTGCCATCATATCAGCATACTCCATAACTTCCATACCTTGCGCCTCTGCTGACTCCACAACCTTCTGAGAGTTCTCATCAACTCCAGTAGAAAACTTCACATCATGTTTCTGAAGACGATGAAACTCTGCAATCGTGTCAGCAAGAAAAGAAGAATAAGCATGTCCGATGTGAGGAATCCCATTGGAATAGTATATCGGTGTCGTGATGAAAAATTTGTTTGACATAAAGAAAAGAAGAAAATCTAATGGATTATAACTGGACTTCGCAAAAACAAGGCTCTTGCCTAGAAGATTTTAGAAATATTTAAGATATTCTAGGCTTTTT
>JAVHPT010000044.1:0-2546 GCA_036170735.1 Patescibacteria group bacterium
TGCTGCACGAAGGAGTTCTTCGCGAATGAGAGTAGAAAGTGGAGTTTTTTGCATATGATGGTAGATAGAAAGGGCAGAAGAGGTAGAAAGGGGCTAACTGAAAAATAATAAAGGAAAAATAAAAAGTTCACTATAGATTCACAAAATCCATTTTAGGTGAATTTATCGCTTTTTCATATTGTTTATCCAGATGTAGATTGGAATCATGTGTATTCACAAGGTCTGATGATATAAAAATCTTTGATTTTTGCAAGTATTCTCATTTTATGATACGATTTCTTTATGAAGAATATAAAAGCACTCAAAAATCTCAAATATATTTTTGTGATCACAGGGATCGTACTGGTATTACTTTTTGTGATTATTCGAACCCTTTCATTAGATCTCACAAACCAGCTTAACGCCACCTTTATATATCGTACTTGAGTATGAACTTGGCAAGACACCATATATAAGCATTCTCTTACTCCATCAGACAATATTGTTATTGTGAATATTGATGATGCAAGTTTGAATCTTTTCCAATCAAAGGGAGATCTCAAGATGTTACGCCTTCCAAAATCCATATATATCGATCTTATAGAGAAACTTGAATCTATGGGAGCAAAGGGCATTGCCTTTGATATTATATTCGAAAATACTGATCCAGATGAGGAGAAATTTGCTAAAACACTCAAGAAATATAAAAACATTGTCATAGCCACGGAGTATAATCCAAATACAACTTGTCAGAAGGATCAGACTTGATCTACTCTGTATACCACTTGTACCAATACTCCAAGATCTGTATATAGAGATGTAGCTTTGGGAATGATAAATCTTGGGGATGATTCCACAACCATCAATATTGGTTCTTTTACGAGGTATGGTTGGGTGTGAGAAAATGGACTTCTTTGAGATAAGGATCCATATACTATCTGGAAAGATAAAACATGAATACAGGAATGAAAAGTCGAAACTCTTCCACTTGCTCTCTATCATATCACTTGATGATCTGGAGCCAATCTTCCATATTTTGATGAAAATTCTATATTGAACCCATATTTTACATGGCCTAATACAGCTAAGACAACAAATCAATTAGATGTCTCAAAGGACTACCCGCAGACCTCTCTCTATAAAGTTGTTAATATGTCGCGGGTTGAACAGGTTGCAAACGTAAATACGTTTTCGGGTAAATATATTTTCATCGGGGAATCGGGGACAGCTATACATGACATGATTGACTCCCCAGCAATAGGAATGCAAATTACGGGAGTAGATGGACATGCTCACTTCCTTGATGGGCTTATCCAGAATAAGATGCTCGCGCGGGCACCAGATAATATCATGTTTACTGTATTCATTCTTCTTTCACTTTTGCTATCTTGTCTATATTTTTTCGTCCCAAAGTACTTATCGCAAATATTGGCGATAAGTTCATTTGTATCTATAATATGGGTTTCTCGGTATCTCTATGATGCACAGAGAGTTCTCGTTGATTTTATGCCGCTCTTCTTATCTTGATTCTTTCTACCATATGTAACCACCTATGTATATAGATATTTCGTCGTTGATCGAGAGAAGCGAGAACTCCAGACCAATTTCTGACACTATATTGATCCCGAGGTCGTTCGAGAGATCACCGAACGAGATGATCCGATTGAGCTTGGTGGAGAGAAGCGTGAGCTCTCGATCCTTTTTTCTGATATTGCTGGCTTTACCACACTTTCTGAGAAACTCATTCCGCAAGATCTCTTCTATCTCATGACATCTTATCTCTCCAATATGACGGATATCCTCATTGGAGAATGAGGAACACTCGATAAGTATATTGGTGATGCGGTGATGGGATTTTTTGGAGCACCTCTTCCACATGCGGATCACGCTATTCGTGCCTGTCGTACGGCACTCCTCATGCGGGAGCGACTCCCAATGTTCAATACTGATATTACGGCTCACGGAATGGATCCGATAGATTTTCGAGTCGGTATTGCAACCGGCGATGTCATGGTGGGGAATATCGGTTCTCATGACCGATTCAACTATACCGTTCTTGGTGATACGGTGAATCTTGCCTCTCGTCTTGAGGGAACGGGAAAAGAATATGACGTACATATCATCATCTCAGAATGAACACGAACTCAGGCTGGTGACCAGTTCTTCGTTCGGGAACTTGATATGATAGCAGTAAAAGGGAAAACAGAATGAGTGAGAATCTATGAACTCATCGGATTTGCCTGAAAAGTTACGGATACAGAGAGCTACGAGAGCTATGAACGGGCTCTATGACTCTATCGAGCGGGAAAATATCGTGAAGCGTGAGAGATATGGGCAGCCCAGATGGAGATCGATCCACCATCTCGTGTCATGGTAGAGCGATGTATGGGGATTATAAAGGGAGAAGTTGTGGTGGAAAATGGAATTTTTCACATGACACATAAATAGGGGATGGTGGGGGGGGGTAGTAGGATGGTAAGATAGAGAGAAGCAAAGAATCCCATGTTTATATGTTCCTGTCATTCCCGCGAAGGTGGGAATTTAGTATTTCTGTGGTTTCTGTCATT
>JAVHPT010000045.1:0-12132 GCA_036170735.1 Patescibacteria group bacterium
CCATCTTTCTGTATAACAGTGAATCATTTCTGTGATTGTATAGCTGGTATGTGAGAAATAACTCACTTCTTTACTAATTCTTTTGCATCAGAGACATCTGGATATTTCTTTGCGATTTCTGAAATATAGTCAATATATATTTGTTTGATACCGCGTTCTGTAGAATCAAAACAGTTATTTGTTGCGTATGATTCAGGTTTCTTTGTGTCTTTGGTATTGGTAAGTTTTGATTCTAATCCCTCAATCTTTCTGATCCATCATCCATCAATTTTTCGTTTCTTTAATAGATCTTTCACAATATCTTTAGCTATCTGCTTGCAAACAAAAGGTTCAGGATCATAACCATCTGCACCAATAAGTAAAAAAGATAAAGCACTATCAAGATAGTTTCATTCATTGGATTTAGCAAGAATGGCAAGGAATCTGCTCGCTCACGGAGCATCATCTTGCATGCTTGCTATCTTATAATAATATTCAGATTTTGCTCAATCATGAAGATTATTATCTTGATATCCAAGATAATAAGGGATCATCCCAGATAGGCAAGGATTTTTGAGATCTTTTCGGTCCCATAAAGCTGTTCCTATTGGGAGGCTTGAAATAGTTACTAGCTTTCCTGTATCACAAAGTATTTGTATTCACTTTTCTCCATGGGCAAGGATATCTTCTATCTTCTGCCTGATTATGGCTGTTTTCTTTTCATCAGTATCTGGGTAGAGAATAGGTGCCATAAGAAGATCCATCTCATATGCACGAGTAAAATATGGGTGCAATTCTGTGATGTTTGAGAGAATGGTATGAGTAAAATCAAGATATTTTCCATTTCCAATATTATCTCCAATAAACTGAATAAGCTGTATCCAAAATATATCAGCATATGTTGTATCGTGTCCCATAGCGAGGAGGTGGACAGTCCGTGCATCAGGAATGAGGTCAGGATGTAGTCGCCTATAACCCCAGAGCTTACTATATTCGCCATAGAGAACCCCAGTTGATATGACAGAGAACATCCAAAAAGCACAAAGGATGATGGTGCTTAGAGAAAAGATCTTGAGAATGGAAAGGTATTTTGGCATAAACGAAGATTTCTTTTAATAACATTTTATCACTCAGTAGAAGAGGTCTTATGTTACTTCTTTGAAAATATCTTTTGAACTCCAGCAACTAAAAAAGAAATCAAAGTTCCTATGATAAGAAATAGTAATATGATTCAAATAATTCAAACAAAGTATCCTATTGGGTCGCTTCAGCCCCCATCACCAAATATTGTTTGTTGTTTAAATCAAAAAAGGCTTCAGATGAAAGAAGGAATAATAACTAAAATAAAACAGTACATACTTATGGATTCCCATAATAACCCGAGATTATTTGAGAGTATATCATCTATATTTCATGGGATAAAAGACCATAAAACAACAAGTAAAAACGGTAGTACGCCAAGTATGAGCCAATATTTTATACCTCGAAAGAATAAATGTTTCATTTTTTTACATCTAACAGATAATGAAAGGGAACTTTCTAGATTCCTACTCCATCTTCCGAGAGGTCATCAACAGATATTGTCGAACTCACTGGACGTGTTATTACGGGAGGTTTTACTTCCCCAGTATATTCAAGAACGAGTGCACGATCAGTACCTTCTCCATCACTGCGAGTAGAAAGTCCTGTTATGTTTTTCTCTGAGATATAATTATGAGCCTTCTTTCTTTCGTATGCAGTAAGATTTTGTATGCGGCTTGAACGTCCAGTTGAGGTGACAAGAGAAATCTTGGAATCAAGAAAACGGAAAAGGCGTTCATCTTTTGACTTCATATAGTCGTTTACCTCGAGATGGACATGGATAAATTCTTTCGACACCTTCTCGATCATGCGACCAAGGAGATGTTGAAATGACTCAAGATTTGCCCCGTGCATTCCAATAAGGAGAGAACTATCAGGAGTTTCAACACGGATATTGACATCTTTGTCTACAATATCAGTTGATATTGATTGGATCGTAATCCCAAGTCATTCAAAAAACTTTTTAACAAGAGTATCTACAGCTTCATTCATATAATAATAGAAGGAAAATAACGAGCTAAAGTATATAGAAAAACTGTAAAAAGAAAAATTTTTTGCAAAAAAAATATTTCTGGATACACTAAAACTCAACTTCATTATATTAGTACAGTATGAAAATCAAAGATCCATTACAAAGGAAGCGTGTAGGTGATAGGCTTCGCCGTGTTGAATGACAAATTCGTGGTGTTATTCAGATGATTCAGGATGAAGCAAATGTTCGTGATATCGTTCAACAGCTTTCAGCTATTCGAAGCGCCGTAGGGCAAGCAGCAAATGAAGAGATTCTCTGTGCAATAGAAAAGGCAACATCAAAAAAGACAGCCCTTGAGCCGAAGGAGTATGATGAGATTCGAGACCTTATGAAGGTTGTTCGATAAAAAACTCGCCTCAAACGGTGAATTTCTTTGTAAGAAAAATTTATTTCTTAGTCACTTGCATATTTAGTAAGCTCCTTTCGAAAAGATTTTTCTTCCTCGAAATTCTCGCTTTATGCGAGTTTTTTTTAAATCCTCAAATTGGGGAGATATTTTACTACATTACTACTCTTCTTCTTGCTTGGAGTACTTCAGAGAGATTTTGAGGTTTATATTCCATGTGACGTGAGATAGAGAGGAGTATCCCAACCGCAATCATGAGCGAAAAGAGGGAAGATCATCCATAACTTACAAATGGAAGTGTAACGCCAGTAAGAGGGATAACATTAAGATTTACTCCAATATTGATAAATGCTTGCGTAAGTATTAGAGCAGTAATACCGAATGCGAGGTATTTACCAAAAAGGTCTTTCACCGATCGCGCAATCGAAAATCACCGATATCATATGATTAAGTAGATGGCCAAGAGGAGAAATGCTCAAAAGAATCCTAGTTCTTCTACAATCACTGAGAAGATAAAATCTCACTGAACTTCAGGAAGATATCCAAACTTTTGTATAGACTTTCCGAATCCAAGGCCAAAAAATCATCAGCTTCCAATCGCAATGAGTCCTTGTTTTGTTTGATAATCCTTTCCATCAGGATTTGATTTCTCGATAAGTTGCTTGCTATCGCGGAGGAAATTATCTACCCTTCCTGAGATATAGGAGAGTACGTTTCATTTTCCTCAACCAGATGTTCCCATTTTTCAGAGACCATATATACTCATAACTCACACGATACAGATAAGAAGAATAGTCATGATATACTGAGCATTTCATCCTCATATGTAGTACATGGCGATGGTGATAGGTGCAATAATCAGGATAGATCAGAAGTCAGGTTGAAATATAAGCAAGAAAAATACTGCTCCAACAATTCCAAAAAATGGAACAAATCACTCCATAAAATCTCCAAGCAGAAATCGTCGTTTCTTCATGAAATAAGCGAGGATTATTATCAATCCAATTTTAGTAAATTCTACCGGTTGCAGAGAGAAGGAAATTCAAGGGATATCAATCCATCCGCGGGCACCATTGAGTTTTGCTCATATAAAAAGTACAACGATGAGTAATACGAAAGTGATAGCGAAGATATTTTTTGCGTGTTTCTCGAGAAGAGTATAGGGAATCTTTGATATTATAATGAGCATGAATATACCCATTCCAACATGCATCATGTTGCGAAGAAGATAAAAGTAATTATTTGCCTCACTCAATCATCAATTAGAGACCATATTCGAGGTAACCTTAAAGGAAGAGTATACACTCACTGAACTAATCATAATCATTCCAAAGATTACGAGTCAGAGAACAAGAAACACAAGAGTGGTATCGATACTTTTCTTTTGCATAGGAAAAAAACCGAGGAATTATCCTCGGTAGAATAGAGAGATTACGCTTTTCGACGGAATAGAAGAACGAATGCAAGTCCTCCAGCAATAATAAGGAAGAGGAGAGGATTCATCCCCGTAAGAGGAAGTTCTGTTGCGGCTTTTGAAGGAGTGGTCACCTTTGTTCCAGTGCCAGTTGCTCATGAAGAGCTTGTAGATGGGACCATTGATGCACCTGTTGCAACTACCGCATTTGGATTTGAAGGAGCATTGAATACAACGATACTGCTCTTCAATGGAGTTGGAGCGGTGAATTCCTTGAGTGCGTCAGATCATTCCTTAATGACAACACCACTTTCAGAGATGGCGCTTACAACAGTAAGTGTATAGGTTGCTCATTCTGTGAGGGTATCACTCAGGGCGACAAGGACATTTTTAGGAGTATTCCTGACGCCGGTGACTTCATCAACTCGAATGGTTGATCCATCTGATTGTTTAGCTATGCGGACACGAACGGCCTCAGGAACAACACTTTGATTAAAGCTTACTAAGATGTGCATATTATCTTGTGCAGTGATGGCACTAAGAAGTAGGGTGGAGTCTTCTTGGGCTGTAACAGCAACTCATGATGAAGAGACAGAACCAGAGGCTCCATGAGAAATCATAGGAACAACCATAACCAGAGTTACGAAAAGCCCGATTTTGAAAAAGGAAGATTTCATATTGCAAAAATGGTAAGAAAATATACACTTGGCTCGAACCTATCATAAAAAAATGCTATGAAAACGCAATTTTCTTTTCATAAATCTGGCTTTACAATCGTAGAACTTATGCTTGTAATAGCTATTTTGGGATTACTCTTTGTTGTTTTTTCAAGAATATCCTTTCAACCCCAAGAGAATCTCACGAAGGCAGAACGTCTTGCAAATAAAATCTCCTCTGTGTTGCATGGTGGACTCCTTCAGATTACGATAGGAAAAATGGATGGGAATAATCCACCTTCAGCAGTTACTGGAGCCATCTTTACTCTTGGTACAAGTGCCTGCCCACTAGCTTCATGAGGCTCATGAATAACATGGTACTATACTTCTACCTCCAGTGGGAAGCTACTTCCTCCATATTTTGATACTGATATCAAATATGCTATTGATAATATCAAATGGAGTTGATGAGTTGCCTCATGAACAGGGGATTGTATACAGATAAATATGACCCGTGATGCCATGTCATTTACTGGGGCGTGAGTTGACACAACGAGTACAATTATGACAGTAACGACAAGGTACCTTGGGATGAAGAAGAAGGTTACTTTTGATCGTCGAACAGGCCGAGTAGAAGTGAATAAAAATTAGCTATTCTTTCTAAGGTTTTCCTTCTTGAAGACTTTTCATATTTCTTTAAAGTATGGAAGTACCATTTTTGACTATATTAACATTACTCATTAATTTTACTTTATGAAAAATCAAATAGGTCTTATTGGACTCGCTGTTATGGGGGAAAATCTTGCCCGGAATATTGCAAGCAAGGGGTATACTATCTCTGTTTATAATCGTAGTTCTGATAAAACAGAGTCTTTTATTCAGAAAAAGTATTCAGATAATCTTACTGGCACATTTTCACTTCCAGAGTTTGTTGCGAGCCTCGAGCTACCACGGAAGATTATTATCATGGTGAAAGCGGGAAGTCCTGTAGATGATATGATAGAACAACTTCGGCCTTTGATCCAACCAGGTGATACTATTATTGACTGTGGGAATACTTTTTATCGAGATACAGAGAGACGTTATAGTTCTCTTGCGAGAGATGGTATTCACTATATTGGATGTGGCGTATCTGGATGAGAAGAGTGAGCCCTCAAGTGACCAAGTATCATGCCAGGATGAGATAAGTCAGCCTATGAGCGAGTTCGTCCAATCCTTGAGGTTATTGCAGCGGAGGATTTTCATGGTGGGAAATGTGTAAGTTATATCGGAGTAGGGGGAAGCGGACATTTCGTAAAGATGGTACATAATGGGATAGAGTATTCTATTATGCAGATGATGGCAGAAGCCTACGATCTTTTAAGAAAAGTGTATCATCTTGATAATCCTGCTATAGCAAAGATTTTCTCAGGATACAATAACGGAAGACTACATTCATACCTTTTTGAGATTGCTGTTCGGATTCTCGAGAAGCGTGATGAATTTGATAAAGATGTATTTCTTCTCGATAAAATCCTTGACCGAGCTGGAGCGAAGGGAACATGACTCTGGACATCAATAGAATGACTCGAACAGTGAGTAAGTGTATCGTGTATTACAGAAGCCACGGTAGCTCGTATGATTTCATGAGAAAAATCCCTTCGAGAGAAGCTCGCAGAGAAATATACTCTTTGAGATACCGTATGAGAACATGATTCTGTGGAAGAAACAATCTCTCATCTTGAGGATGCTCTCTATGCGGGCATGACTCTCTCTTATGCTCAAGGATTGGATCTTATCCAGAAGACATCTAAAAAGAATTGATGGGAAATCGATCTTGCTGAGGTGACACGTATTTGGCAATGATGATGTATTATCCGAGCAGAGATCCTTTCATTTCTTACTCAGGCATTACAGGGAGATACTACCTCGGTAAATATTCTTGAACTTGATGCCATTCGTATATCTCTCCAAAAGGATCTTCTTGGGTATCAGGAGATTATCATGATTGCCACAAAGGGTATCGTTGCTACCCCAGTATTATCTATGGGGTTAAATTATCTTTATGCCATCACTGATAGTCATTCTCCTGCGAATTTTATTCAGTGACTGAGAGATTATTTCGGGGCTCATACATATGAGAGAACTGATATGGAAGGTATTTACCATACCAATTGGCAATAATATCACTCTATGAAACATACGCTCTTTATAATATTTGGCTCTACCGGTGATCTTGCAAAAAGATACCTCTTTCCTGCTCTATATGAAGTTGCAAGAAAAGATTCCTTCAGCGATATCGATATTCTTGCAGTTGGGAGACGAGATTTTTCGGATGATGTATTTCGAAAGTATGTTGATACTGAAGCTAGCAATTTTATAAGGAAGAAGTCTGATTTTTGAGAGTTTCTTCAGTCTATACACTACCAGAAAGTAGAGGTTACCAAGAAATCTGACTACAATGAATTCGCAGAAGCAATACATCTATATTCTCATTCCGAAATACAGATTGTTATTTACCTCTCAATCGCCCCTGATTTCTTTACTGATTTTATCGAACATTCTCAAGTATTAAAACTTCCAGATACTACAAGAGTTGTCTTTGAGAAGCCATTCTGAACGGATTTACAGACTTCACGAGCCTTGAATATTGAGATCGAGAAAGTCTTTCAGGAAAAACAAATATATCGTATTGATCACTATCTAGGAAAAGAAGCTATGCAGAATATCTTTGCACTTCGATTTGCCAATACTATCTTTGAGCCGATTTGGAACAATGAGCATATTGATAATATTCAGATTACCGCATCAGAATCACTAGGAGTATGATCTCGAGGATGATATTATGATTCGTCCTGAGCTCTCCGTGACATGGTACAGAATCATCTTTTACAAGCCCTCTCTCTTGTTACGATGGAGCCACCAATAGCCTTTAAAGATCAATATATACAGGAGGAGAAGCTGAAAGTATTTCGAGCGCTCAAGCTTGATAATAATTTTAGTCAGAGTGTTGTTTTCGGGCAATACACATGATACCTGAGTGAAGATGGTGTGGCACCAGACTCAAGAACAGAGACTTTTATCGCACTCAAACTTGAAGTAGCAAATACCCGATGGGAATGAGTCCCGATATATCTAAAAACGGGGAAGTCTCTTGATAGAAGATTAACTCAGATTGTTATCGAATTCAAGGAGACTCCATATTTCCTTTTTCAGCAATATTGAGTTATCGAGAGGAATCGTATCATCATCGATATACAACCAGATGAGACAATTCGTATAGAGTTCAATGTAAAAGAAAATGGAAGTTCTAAAACTCGGAAAGTACAATGAGTTTCCTCAAATAATGAACATGGAAAAGAAGCATATGAAAAACTTCTTGAAGATGTTATAAAAGGAGATAAGACTCTCTTTACAAGCTTTGCAATGCTTGAAGAGACATGGAGAATTATTGATGATCTTGTAAACTGTAAAGACAATTGCCCAATGATATATCCATATACCCCATGAAGTATATGACCAGAGCTTGGGAATACTCTCCTTGAGCGAGATAATCGCTCCTGGTATGTTACAAAATAGAGTTTAGACATATTTATATCTCCATGCTAACACAGATAACTCATAATAATATTGGCACTCTTTCAGAGAAATTTTCTTCATTTCTGGAGGCAAATATTTTATCATTGCAGGAAAAGGAATATATCACTATATGACTTTCTGGAGGAAACTCCCTTCTTCCATTCTATGAGGAATGCAAGAAGTTATTTCTAGCATTTCCAGAAAATATACGAGCAAAGATACGTTTCGTATTTCTTGATGAGAGAGTGGTGCCACTTTCGTCTCTGGAGAGCAACTTCCATACCGTGTACCAAGCATTTCTTTCTCAACTGGTGGAGGGGTGATATTACAAGACTTCACAGATTATTGCAATAGATCTTGAAGTCCAAGATATTGCCCTTGAATACACTTCTCAAGTTGGGACTATTGATATTGCACTTTTTGGTGCTTGAGAGGATGGGCATATTGGTTCACTCTTTCCAAGACACCCACTTCTTCTAAGTAAGAGTCATTGATATATCGAGATTATTGATTCACCAAAACCGCCACCGAGGAGGATTACTATCTCTCCACGAATGATACAAGTTATGGAATATGTGTATATATTCTTCATATGAACAACAAAGAGGATCGCATATGAGGCATTCCTTGATCCTACCAGAGATTATGTATCTTGTCCTGCAAGACTCCTTCATAATACAAAGGCTCTCTATGTCTTTAGTAATCAAGAGGTACAAAGAATTCCTTTATAACCCTCTTTTTGAGATCCTCTAGCCCTACTTCTTCTTGAGCTGAGATAAATATTGGGTTCAATTCCTCAAATTGCCTCATAAGAAGAACCCTTTTATCCACATCAATCGTGTCTGACTTATTGAATATGTATATTCGTTTCTGAGTGGCACCAATCTGGTCAAGGGTTGTATCAACGATATGTATTTTTTCTTCGATAAATGGATCTCATGCATCAACCACATGAAAAAGGAGATTACTCTCGATGCTGTCCTCAAGAGTTGATCAAAATGCGGCAATAAGATCAGGCGGAAGGTCGCGAATAAAGCCAATCGTATCATTGAGGAGTACCTCTTCTTTCCCTACTTGATCTTCCGTCTCGAGATAGAGCTTCCCAACACTGGTTCCAAGGGTTGCAAAGAGCTTATCTTCTGCAAGGACTCATTTCTTCGTCAGTGCATTAAAGAGGCTGGATTTTCCAGCATTCGTATACCCAACAATCCCAATGGTAGCAAATCCCTTTCTCTGGCGAGATATGCGATGAAGGAGACGAGTGCGTTCGTAAGTCTTGAGCTTCTCGAGGATAACAAGCTCTTTTTCTCGGAGATGTCGTTTCATGATCTCTGTATTCGTTTCTCATTGTCCCTTTGCGTTCTTGGATCATCCTCATTGACGAGAGAGTTCCATCCCCATTCCAAAGATTCGAGGTCACATATGTTTTATAGCCGCAAGTTCGATCTGTAGTTTTGATTCTGGACTTATTGCATGAAGAGCAAATATCTTGAGGATCAAATCCACACGGTCCCATGCTTGTATCTTGGATTTTGCCTTTCGAAGGTATTCATTCACGTTCCAGACTTGCGCGGGTTTCATGATATTCCCGATGATGAGGAGCCCTGCTCCAAGTTCATCTCATACAGCGATGAGCTCATCGAGTTTCCCACTTCCGATGAATGTTCGATAATCTGGTGTCGTACGTTTCTGTACGCGCTTCACAATCGTCACTCCTCCATAGGTAGAAACGAGCGATTCAAGTTCATTCATACGATGTTCGAGCTCTTCGCCCGAAAGTCCTGGTGGTGCGATGTCGATGATGATGGTTTTCATAGTTTTTATAAAGGTATCCAATATCTCCTCAACTTCTTTCCTTCGTGTTCAGTATATCGTTCAAAGATTCCACCGTTTCTCTCGATAGTTTTCTGAGAGGCAATATTATCATCATGGCATCCAAGAAGGACTTTCTCGATTCAGAGCTCTTTTGCCTTGATAAGCCCGAGGCGAAGCATCCCGGTGGCATATCACTTTCGTCGCTGCGAGGGGCGAATCCCATAACCGATGTGTCATCATGCCTCCATCAGTCTTGGGTGATTGATGTGATGATGAATATGGATTGCACCGAGAATCCGCTCACCTTTCATAAGGAAGAAGAGTGTTGCAGGAACTTTTCCATCTGGAGGATTATCCTGCTCTTGAGTGATAATCTGTAGGAAATCCTCAAAATCCTCTCACTTAAAAAGCGTATCTGGACTGGTTGGAGTTGGTTCTGTGCTTTTCCACTCTGCTATCATTTCCAGATATTCGGATTTGTGCGAGATGTTAGGGAAGGTTAGGGTGAGCATGGTCATGATCATTTCATGAGTTTCATAAATAGAATATCTTCGGTCCAATCAGCGTCAGGTTCCTAGTAAAAACTGATTTATTATTTTTATCTATTTTCTAAGTCATTTATCCTTTGTTGAAGCTTCTTTATTTCATTATGGAGAAACTTTACATCAGCTGATACTCTAAATATTGATGATATATCAAAGTATAAGGATAGCACCAGCTAGGAACTTTACATCATAAATAAAATCAAACATAGGTCTTTTAATAATAGAATAAATCTAATTCACTCCCACCAACTCCTTCACCACCTTCATCTTTGCATCCAGTCTTGCATTCATCACTTTCGCTCATTCGGTGAGCTTGGCTTCGACGATCTCATGGCTCTGGAGGAGCTTCTCACGAGCAGTGCGGTATGGTGAGAGATATCTTTGGAGGATTTCGAGCAGGGCAGTTTTTGCATGACCATATCCGAATCCGATATTCGGAGTGAGGTATTTCTGACGGATCGCTCTGATCTCATCTGGAGTTCCGAAAACTTTTATCAGGGCAAATACGTTACAGGTATCAGGACTCTTCACATCGTCCATGCCGAGTGAATCCGTGACGATAGACATCACACGTTTCTTCATCGTCCTCTCATCATCGAATACTCCGATGAAGTTGTCGTAGCTCTTGCTCATCTTGCGGCCATCGATTCCCTGAAGTGTTGCCACCTCTTCGGAGATGATGGCTTCTGGTTCATGGAAAACCTCTTGTCCATACGTCCTGTTAAATGCTCGAGCGATATCACGTGTCATCTCAAGGTGTTGGATCTGATCTTTGCCCACTGGTACTGCATCGATATCGTAACCAATGATATCCGCCGTCATGAGGATAGGGTAGTTGAAGACTCCCATGTTGAGATTATTCTCGAATGTACCTATAAGATCTTCTAAATCTTTATTTAACTCCTTTCTTTCATTATTTTTATTTACTATTTCATTTCTTGATTGAATTAAAAGTTCATTATAAGTATCTTTCTTTTGTAAGGTAAACTCATACTGACTTTTTAATTGCTGCAATTCTCATTCAATAATTTTAATCTGAGAGTACAATCAATCTTTCTTTTGCTGAAAATCTTTATAACTATGAGCTCTGAGCATGAGTGAATACGGCGTCACGTTGGAGAGTATCCATGCGAGTTTGGTGATGTCGTGGATGTCTGATTGTCGGAAAATAGTGATATCAGAGTCGAGTCCGAAGATAGAGAAATATTCCACCGCGAGTTCATGCGACTGGTCGCGCATCTTCGCTCTATTCTTCACACTTGTGAGCGCATGGAGATCAGCGATAAATATCGCAGCATCATTGCCTTTCGCGAGTTTCTGGAAGGGCAGTACGGCGCCAAGGAGATTTCCGAGGTGCATCGATGCTCCCGTTGGCTTAACGCCGGTGATGATTTTTTTCATAGAGCTGAGAGATTATGAAGGTAAATATAAGGAAAAGTGAAGAAATGGCAATGCTTTATTTATAGGAAACGATTCTGATAAGTTCATTTTCCAATATCTCATATCCATTTTCACTCATAATGGATTCTGGATGAAACTGAAAGCCAGAAACATTCTTCTCTCTAAAATACAGAACAGGTGTCTCTTTTCCTCAGAAACTATCGCCAAATGGACAGGTTTGGACAGGAGAGAAAGAGTTATAGAATCCTAATTCTTGCTCGTCCCCATCAAATCCAATTTTTACTTGTTCTCATTGTGTTGGAACC
>JAVHPT010000046.1:0-11520 GCA_036170735.1 Patescibacteria group bacterium
GGGCACCAGATATAGGATTCAATCAATTTTCTCCAGATGGAAAATATGATTATCGGGATGACTACTATTATTTCGAAATCATTGTTCCACGAGATATCTCATGTTTGCGAAAGAACCGATCTTTATAGGTCGGTTTTTCTTGAGTCAAGATTACTACTATATCAATAAATTCTTCCTTGCACTCTCTGGTGAGGAATATGAATACTTTCTCGACTATTGGAATCAACAAATATGATACTTTTTCACTCATCATATGCTTTCTCTGGTATTGGATAAATCTCTGTTATGATAAATTTCTCTATAAGCTTTCATCATTTATCATCGAAATAATATCGTTTTGGAGCATAAAGATATAAATATTTTGGCTTATGTTCCCCTATCGATCTCCATTGTGAAATAAGAATAGAAGCCCAGAATCATTTTTCAATTAATACGTCTAATTGTTTTGGACTGGTTGCACAGATAATAGAGTCCTGAAATGGATCTTTTTTTTGCTTCTTTTTCATAAGAGGATTGTGAGTTAGTTGTACATAAAATTACAAAATCATGATATCATTATTCTTTTTGAGAAGCAAATAAATACTGATATTTTGCTTTATTTTCACCATTCTGATACACTAAATTTATATATCTTCATACCAATACATATAGCTGATGGTTTGAATTGAAAGCCCTTCATCTCGTGACAATAGCGATGTTGAGAAACAACTGCAAGAGCAGAAAAGACTTGCAGAGCAAAAGGAGAAATCAAGACCACCTGAATCTGAGCAAGACGCCAGACTTAAGATGGGTCTTTGAGTGTTGGTGGGAGATTTTAAATGAAAGATGACAGGACAAGCAACGGAATGGAAAACAAGACTACAAACCATGAAGGAAAAAGAATGATTCTTAAATTCGCTCTCTCCCGAGAATCTCTGGGGATATTCATGACTGGTAAACGGTGTAAAAGATAGTATTCAGACATGAGAGATGAAATTCGATACTGCCAAGACCAATTCAGCTCTGAAGACGGATATAGTCGAAGCATACTCAGAACTCCTGAATCGAAGACTCATAGTACTTCCGAAGCTCGAATATATGCTTCAGTCATGACAGAGATGGGAAGATATCCGCAATGATGCGGGTATGAGGCAGTTTTTCATCACCCCTGAAGGCGAATATATACTTGCCCTCGCTCGTGGTGAGAATCCGAAAGATACAGAAGCAACCTATACGCTGGCAAAAGCAAGAGAACTAAAGAAATATATACCGAAAGGTGAACTCTATGCTCAACCACTCTATGAACAGCTCAAAGGTACAAAATACGAGAGTATAGCAAATCAGGAAAAGATGAATATTGCAGAAACGGCATGGAAGAAATATATCTCTGAAGTAGGAAATGAACTCCTTGGAACCGATTCCCTTGCTATCATGGCAATATCTGGACCCGTTTGATGAGCACTTGCAAAAGCTGTACAGTGAGAACGAGCCGTAGCAATAACTCAAAATAGTATCAATGCCGTCAATAAGAGTGGTATTGCAAAAACTCTTGTTCCCTGAGTGCGAGTACTCTGAAAAGAAGCTTCGGATACAATTATGATGAAGCTCGGAAAATGAACACTCAATATTGCTGTCGATGCAACCAAAATTGTTGCATATACGGAAACGGTGAGGCAACTTGGATGAAACGATGCAGCGAAGTACGCAAGTTACGTATTCCTATTCATTCCATGAGCGAAGATGGCATTTGAAAGAGATATGTTGGCTCGCCCTACTTCACATATCACCTCAGAAACGATTCTTTCATGGGCTCTAGCGAAGATATGACCCGAGAGACTCAAACAATTCTTCCAGTCTCAAGGAACATGAATAGAAACAAATGCTTCACAAGTAGCCACAGGGGCTGAACAAGCCGTACAAGAGATGCAAGAACTCGCTAAAACTGCTACTATCAATACAGGTACTACAGAAACAGGAAGACAAACTGTTAAACAGGTATCTCAGGAAGTTTCTCATGCTCCCTCTCCTCAGCCGAAAAAAACCGATACTCCAAAAGCTACATGACCTGAAACTACAAAAGAACAACCACAAGAACAACTTCCTGAAACTACAGATACAACTAAACAAGTACGAGATAAGGTAGCCAATGTAATAGGTGATTCTCCTGAAATGACAGAACTCCTTAAGGCAGGACTTCCACGTGGATATATTCTTGCCCTCAAAGAACATTGAATAGATGAGAGCACTCTTCTTAAGATGAAGTGATGGAGTGGGAAAAAGCCTGAGGAAGTACAGCTGATAAATGATGCCATCCGAACACATAACCAAGATGCACTTCAAAATAATCGTCCTGATTTGATGCTTACTCCCGAAGAATGACACGCAATATATGGCTACTCTACCAACCTATTCTTTAGAACCCTTAATGGTGCCTTGTGGAGAAATGAGTGAGGAAATCTTTCCCTTACCAATATTTTGCAATCTGGTTTGGAAAAACTACCTCTAGCAAAACCAACGCAGTATAGAGGAGATAATCATCTTTTAAATGAAGTATTACAAGGAAGACCTGTATCAAAAGAATTTCTAGAAAGTCCTGAATGAGTCAAATTTCTTACAGAACTCGAATGAAAAAGATTTACACTCAAAGGCTTTACATCATCAGCCGATAATCCAGCCGATACCTTTCTAGAAGAAGGCGGAATAAAGTACTATCTTACTATTCACGGAAGTTCAGCCAAAGACATTACGCCACTTGCAGTATTCCCAAATTTTGGAGATAAACTCAAAGTTCCAAAACTTCAACCAGATGGAACAACAAAATTAGAATTTGGTCAAAAAACTTCTCAAGAATCAGTATTCCCGCCCTGAACGGAAATCGTCATAAATAAAGCAAAGAAAGATGAAATCAATGGAAATACATTTATCTCTATAGAAGCTTCTGAAGTACCAAAAAAGTAGTTGCACTTATTTTTAATTCTGCTAATATATACATATGCTTACTCCTACCAATCATAACGAAAATAACTCACCTGTACCACCTAAAGTAACTGAAGAATGAGTTATTTCTAAAAATCCATCTCAAGAAGATACTGCGCTTTATGAGAGAATGGGAAATTTATCCGCACAAATTGCAAGAGATGCATTTCGTGGTTTTTCTCCATATTCTGAGCCCCACTATGATATAGCTGATATGCGTATAAAAGAGCCGAAGATAGATGCCTTTATTGATAACTTTGTCGTGTGTGTAATGCTTAATGCGGAGTGTTCTTACGAAGAGGCTTTATCATTTTTCAAGCTTGATGACGAGGCTCGAAAACATATCCGTTCCCTTCAAATAGAATGACTTGAAGATATGCCATATCCTGAAGTTGCAAAAAAGCTCTGAGACCTTTATTATGAGCCTCTTGCAGTATTTTTAGACTCTCTTTCAGAGACCTTTGCCCAGTATCCAAATACACGAGTTATAGCACCTGATATTAAAACTGCCTCAGAACATATCCTGAATGCTTGGGAGATATGTAAAACACGACTACAGGTAGATAATAGTCCAAAACATACTCATACCGTGGCAGATATACCAAATGGAGAGCTCGGAAAACGAATCTGAATGCTTGCATACGATGAACTATATAAACTCATCTCTCTCCTTGCCGAAAAGATGCAAAAAGATGCTGAAGCTGATGCAGGTCGAAACAGGCAAAAACTTGCAGGAGAGCTCTTTACTTCTACAAAGGCTCTCAAAGAAACAAGTAAGAAATTGGTGGCGATATATAACCCTAACGCGGAATAAATATCTTTTTGGTTTCATTTGTAAATTCTTTACAAATGAAAGGTTCACTTCTTCCTTTATTGATCTATTTTTCTGAATCAGGAAATTGATATCTTTTTCATTTTTTCGTTCATTCTAGGGAAGGTCTCAACAAGTTTTGTGAGTTTTCATGTACACCATAATCTCGATGGCGTTTCAATATACATAAAACTTATAATGCTTGCAAGAATTAGTACACAAAGATACACTATAAAATATCCTCCTCCAAAGATAGCGAGAGGATCTTTTACTCAAAGGATTGATGAAGAGGCTACAATAAGAGCGAGGTGTATTGGAAGCTGAAGAATATAGATGGCATAACTTGATTCTCCTAAAAGAACAAAACTATTATATAATCTGCCATAATGAACGGAAGTCTCAAGCCGAGCAAGAAGAATGATAATCGTCACAAATAATGGCGCAAGTAATCCATTGTGGAGAAATATGGATTTATGTGTTAATAAAATGGTGATAAATAAACCTATACTCGCTATTAATAGGATTGATTCAAATCTTGTTACCTTGCATTTCTGTAGCTCCAAGAACAAACGAGCCCCCAACATTCATACGAGAAAGCTCGATAAATGCAGAAGTGGAAAATAGTGTATAAATTGCTGACTTTTTTCTCAAAATACATTCTCTGAAAATTTCACAAACTCTGTTCCGAATACTACCATAGAGAGTTGAGAAATTAGGTAAATCGCCATAACTACTCACCCAACTATAAAGATATTTCGAGAATTTGCATACCATAAATACAGTGGAAATAGAGCATAAAAGAAGAATTCAACCGATAAGCTCCATGAAGGATAGTTTAGAGATAGTGCATATCATGGAAAGAACGCTTGCAATCATAAAACAGAAAGTGCTGTATGAAAAAATGTTGTGTCTTCAGCATTCCAATACGTATGTATGATAAATACTGGTATAAGTGACAACAAAAAGAGAGGATATATACGAGCAATTCTTCCTACGTAGTAAGATTTTAGTGTGAATCTTCATTGTTCTTTCTTACTCCAATTTGAGAGAAGAAGGATAAATCCGCTTAAAGTGAAGAAATAAGAAACAGAGATGCTTCATTGTTGCAAAAAAGTATTAAGTGGAAAGTCTATATCTCGTGAGAAATGATAAAATACTACAAAGATGGCAGCAAAAAAGCGTGATATCGTGAGAAATCAGAATTTATTCATATGTTTTATTATTACTTTCTGAGTCTCTCGGATTTTTTAAGTTGTATAATGAGTGCGCTTAGACTCTTTATACGTCATTTGATATATTCGATTTGTCATTTCTGTTGTTCTATAAGCTTTTTCGTATCTTCTGAACTTGGAAGCTTTATGAGCCTAGTGAGATTAATATTCGCAACTCTTAGTGATTTTGTATACGTCATTTTTATCTTATTCTTTTTACGTATTAATTCTTGCATTTGCTTCTTTGTACCATCCAAAATAATAGCAGAATCTGTTTTCAAATCTAATTGTACATTTTCAGCAACCTGAGCAAGCTCAGTACCAATGTCTTGTATGTCCTCCTTAACAGAACTCACGGTCTCTACATTAGAGATAGGACTCTTTTGTATGACTGTCTTGGTTTTCTCAGTCTGCTCATCTAATATGCGAATAGATTCAACAACTATCACTTTGGCAGTGATTTTATTCTTGGTAAGATCAATGGCATAACTTCCTCAAGCTCATCATTTGCAAAATCTTAGACTATCATACATTCATGACGGGGTCTTCTTCATTCCATTCACAATACAACCATCTGAGGCTAAAGGCACTACAGTATCAATGTTGTATACTTTTCCTTTAATCTCAAATAGTTTAGCTGAAGTAGCTGAATAAGAGAATACCTCTGGAATTTCGACTCATCCATATATTCGAACTCGATAGGTACTTCAAAATTCTCAAGCCTCCTTTTTTGTTTCTATCGATGCAGTATTTTTGATTTTTGAATTCGGTACTAACAAATATGAAGATGCATAGTCCAATCAAGATGAATTATACTTATCTCCTGAACTTCCATATAAGAAGCCATTTCATAGATATCAATCGGCTTGTTTTGATTGTAATATGCCGATCACGTCTCGTACCTTGTTTTGATTGTACGGATTTGGTGTGATATCAGATGATGGAAAAAGGCGTTTTACAATCGTTGCTTCCATCTGGGATACAGTAGCATCATTGTTTTGATTGTTATCATCACCATTGGCATATCATGTAGTATTAATATAACCACTAATAGTAATTGATGCGCCATTTTCTGAAGCAAACAGAGTAGAGGTGAGACTTGCAGAAACAAGAATCGAACAAAGAAGAAGTAATTTCCTCATAAAATAAAAAGGTTATAGAAATAGAATCCATAACCAAAATAACATGATTTTTAGAGAGTTCTGGCAAACAAAAAGGGGCAATTTACCGCTTGATGTTCGCCAGAACAATCACTTTTACTGTTAAGAAAAAGGGAGAGCAAATAAATTGCCCCTTATTATTCTTAACAGGGTGTGTAATTATGATTATTCTGGCACGGACATAATATCACTCTACCAAAATAATGCAATAGTATTTTTTATGAAATATATATTCTGTATTGATTTTACAGTATTTATACATAATATATGATTATACTTTATATATTTATATGGGAAGACCTCGAAAGAAATATTCACTTGCATCACGACTGAAAGAAGCGAGAATAGAAAACGGATATGGTGTGGACGAACTCACAAAAAAAGCAAATGTGACATATATTACCTATGGGAAAATTGAATCGTGAGCTACAGATAATCCCACCATCAAGAATCTTGCTCGTATAGCTCGTGCACTAGAGATAAGTATCGATGAACTCGTGCAAGATATGGACTGGAAAGATGAAAATACTTCTCATAAATAAAAGATGATCAATATTATCACACCCCTTCTCGAAGATATACTCAAAAAATACAAAGAATCTGAGCTTTCTCATGGAAATAATCCTCTGAAGCTTGATTCTCGCATTATTATGAAACTCCTTGAAGGGAATGGAAATATTACGTACAAAACTGCTGAGAACTGGACGAAGATATTAAATGAATACATGCAACAAACAAGAACAATAGACGAATATTTTTTTGTTTCAGAATTGAGGTGATATAGAAGAGAACGAAAAGTGGATATTGAATATGGGGATGATCCGATGAATACAGATGAATGGGTAAGCGTTGTACATTTTGTACTTACCAAGAAATTTAGAGGGTTTGGGATATTTGATATTCTCTTATTTCTTTTCATTTTTGGACTCGTTATGTTATTCATCCTAAAACTACTTGAATACTAATTCGCCATGAAAAAGAATCTCCCTACATCTGAATATAAAAAAGTTGCTTGTTATATCCGAGTGAGCACCGAAGAACAAGCGAAAGAAGGTTACTGATTGGAAAGTCAGGAGCGGATTTTGAAGGCTTTTATTGAATCCAATGCGGATAAGAATTGGATTACCAGTGAATCTCTTATTTATCGAGATGAAGGAATTTCATGAGTAGCGCCAGTACATGAGCGTCCTGCCCTTTCTCGTCTCAAAATGGATGTTCTTGAGGGTAAGATTGATATTCTGCTTATCTGGAAAATCGATAGACTCTATCGCCAAACGAGACTGTTACTTGAATTTGTGGAATTCCTCAAGGAGCAAAATATTGGATTTGTTGCCAAACAAGAGTGAATTGATGTATATAGTCAAAGTGGTAAAATGATGCTTGCCGTTCTTGGAGCTATAGCAGAATGAGAACGAGATACTATTATGTTAAGAACTCGTGAAGGTCGACTTTCCAAAACCATGCAAGGGTACTATCTTGGATCAAGTACCCCATACGGATACAAAAAGGAATATGATTGACGATGAAACCATCTCATTATTGATGAAGCTGAAGCAAAGATTGTAAAAGAGATCTTTAATCTTTATGTGAATGATTCTAAAACTACATGAGAAATAGCGAAAATACTGACTGCCCGATGAATTGGAACTCGAAAAGATAATCAGATACAAGAATGATCCAAAAAAACGAAAATTCAATCATGACTCTTTCGACAAAATTTTATCCATAGGATTCTCCGAAGTGAAACATATACGGGAACAATATATTACAATAAAACTGAAGTGAAAAAGGACGGTAGTAAATCGAAAATAGTGGAAAAGGATCGGAAAGATTGGATTAGTATACCTTGTGAACGAATTATTGATGATAAGACTTGGAAACTTGCGCAAGAAAAACTTGAAAAATGAAAATCACTACTCAGTGGTCGTTGAGAACGACACCTTTATACAGGAATTATAAAGTGTTGAATTTGTGGATATACCTATAATTATTATTTGAGTCATAAATGAACTGCAAACTATCGATGTGGAGGGAAGAAAAAAGATAAAATATCAAAAGAAAATCTCTGTACCAATGGAGATGTCTCTGAAATCAAGATCAATCAAGCTGTTCGTCCAATCCTAGAGAAGATGCTTCAAAATGCTGAGAAATTTATCGAAGAACATGAAGCCAGAGAGCAGTGAGAAGATGGTAAGAATAGAAAGAATAATATCGAAAAAGAACTATTTTGAATCAATGAACAAATCAAGAAAAAGGAAGAAATGAAGAAAAATGCCCTCAGGAAAAGTCTTGAAAATCCCGAGGATACGGAAACTTTTGATGAGATTATTATTGATCTCAAAAAGGAAATTACCACTCTTCAGCTGAGAAAACATGACCTTGAAAGAGAACTTGCATTTTTTGATGAACGAGAGTGACTTTATGAATCAATCCGAATTGTATCTGAACAATATAAGAAATCTATCCAATCTCTTTCGGAAGAAGATTGGATGAAACTCACTCACCAATTCGTAGAAAAAGTGATCATCGAGAAAGATATAATACGAGTGAAGATGAGGGTTGGGAAATATAATATATGTTAACCATTTTAGAATATGGAAAATTCTTCAAATACGATTATAAGGCTTAACGATTGGATATCGTATGATTCTGAGAAAGAGGCATTTATAATAGAAGAGAGGAGTATTACGATTCCCTCACAAGTACTATTTATAGATTGACTGAGCAACAATAACACTGTGCAAAAGGCTAATCTTAAAATCTTCATGAAGAAATTATGAAACTCCAGTAATGGTATTAAAATCAACCAATCGCATACTGCAAAAAAAATGGGAAAATGACAAACAACAACTTGAAATACAAATGCAAATGGAAAGAAACGCAACATAGAAATGATGTTACTGAAGAATCTGTGAGTACAGAAACAATTTGAATTTTTAGATGCAAGGGAAAGTCGCCTATTTATTAAGAAAAATGGGTAAATCATTAAAGTTGAATACAAAATATGAACACTATAGCTATGTCCTATAGTGTTTTTTTATGAAAATGCGCCATTTTGGTACTAAACTCATAAAAAAGTTCACTTTACATAAACTCATATATGATTCATTTTTTGAGTATTTTCAACACTGTAAACTCATATATGATTTTACAGTGTTAGCATCCCAAAGCCAATATATTGACTTATATATAAAATACATACCATAGAGACATATCTTGTTGGCGCCAACAAGATATGTCTCTATAATTTTCTTATTTTCTCTCTTTACTATTTATGGTTGAAACGCTATTTCAAAATCCGTGAGACTCTTCTATAGGAAAAGTCTCTTCTGCGTCAACTGACGCAAAAACATCATCCGCCCTCCTATCTGGGACGGATATCTTCTCAATCGGAGGAGTGATCCTTACTCGTGCTCTCATGCCACTTGCTACCACTACTGCCAAGTATGGTGCTGTAGGGTACGCTATACATGAGCTCGGAAAACAATCCCATGTAATCAATGCGATTGAATCTTTTGGAGTTGGCATCATTACATGGATGGGCACTCCTTTTACTCATCTTTACGAGAAAGGATTCTCAAGTGAGAGTATCGCTTCACTTCTTATTGTTGGGGTAGTTTGATTTGCACTTTTCTTTGCTCGATCCTCGAAGTTCAACTTCATCGGAAAAGATATTGCAAGGCTTATAGGAGATGTTTGGTTCTCATTCCAGTATCTCGGCAAGACTTTTGCTCAGTACCGAAAAGATGGAGATAAGAAGTCTCTTAAAAAGAAACTTCGAAAATATTTCAGTTTCTTTTCCCTCTGACTCGACTATTTTAGTCTGACAAAACTAGAAAGAGAGCTCGTGCTTTCTGGAAATCTGGATATCGTTGGTGTGTATATGAAAGTGGCAGAATACTTTCACAAAACCTACCATGCAAGCATAGTCTGATTCGAAAACAAAACTGAAGACTGACTTCTTGAACTCAGGTTTTACCGACCCGTGAACATGAAAGAGGAAGCTCTCATAAAGCTCTCAAAAAATGATATCTTGCATTCAATCTGACTGGATATCAACAAGTATTCCCTCGATATCTTTGTGTGAAATGAAATCACTCTCCAATTCATGCAAAAGCAAGATAAGAAGGAAGTACGATTGAAGGATTATCTTCCTCAGATGAATCCAAATACTCGCTATTTTGGAGTGACTGAGAAGCGTGCTCTCGTCTCGGAGCCAATCAATCTCTCTCATGCAAACCATATTGGGGTATTCTGATCAACTTGAACGGGAAAATCAGTATTCACTGCTGGACTCCTTTATTCTCTCTATCTGAATAATCCTGACTGGAATTTCTCAGTTGCGGATATTAAGTGAGACTTCTCTTTTGCTCAAGACGTAAAGCGAATACACTACGCAAGCGATATTGACGATATCTTGCGACTGATTGACCAAGAGGTTATGCAAGTACGAGCCATACACTCTGAGTTGAAACAATTGGGATACTCAAACCTCAAAGCATATTTTGATGCAGTTCCTGAAGGTAAGAGGAAACCATTTATGAAACCGAAGGTATTCTTCATAGAAGAATTTAGCTATCTACTTGATATGTCAAAGGAGCTTCAGGGTATGACCTATGAAAATCTGATCATGAATACCAGAGTTTTAGTCCAGGTATGAAGAAGCGCGGGTTTTAGTTTGGTACTTTCCCTTCAGAAACCGCTTTGAGAAGCACTGGGCAGTACTATCATCAAGGATATGCTGAAGGTTATATCTTTCCGTACTTCATCGACTGGAGAAGTGCTTGCATTTTGAGAAAAAACAGGACTTGAACTCGATAAACTGGAAATCTGAGAAGCGGTTCACATGACGAATGGGAAGTACCAAAAGTTCCGAACTTTCAATGTGGATAATGCTACTCTCAGAACTCTCAAGGAGAATTTCTTCTCCTATGGAAAATCACTCTCGAATGAGTATCTCTCTTATGCTCGATCAGTCTGAAGATTCTGTTTCGATGATGCAGATAGTTACGGACTATCTCGAAAGCAATTCGATACCCTCTCAAAGAAGAGTCAGGAGGATGGAATTCTGATCAAGAGATCAAACAACTCACTTGAGTTTATGGATTAGATTTTCAAAAAATGAGGTCAATTTGACCTCATTTTTTGACTCTGTACACCCTCTGTTTTACCTATGTTTTCACTATGTCATGAACTCAAGAAATCCTTTATAGTAAAGGATTTCTTTTATTTCTTGACCCCTATAATAGGGATACCCTACTACGCCTTTACTTATTTCCATTTTTTACTATACTCTCGGTGCTCCTATTTCTTCACTTTTCATCCTATGAATTCTTCTCAAGAAGAGTCTCGGAAGAATTTGATTGAATCCCATAGAGCACCA
>JAVHPT010000047.1:0-2395 GCA_036170735.1 Patescibacteria group bacterium
GATACGGTGTTTTCTCGATTCTGTCTGAACTTTTCCAATTCCGCCTTATCTTGTCAGTAGTTGAAATCTTTGTCCGCTTCAAGTCTCATGATGAGTGTATCAACTTCGGTTGCCATAACTTCGCGTATAGCTTTGTGTTGATCGGATGATTTCGAGATACTTGGGAAGTTCGCGAGAAGCTCTTGGAATCGTGAAGTAACTTCTCATTGAAGCTTGTTTTCAAAACCAAATCCCTTTGCTACTTTCTCGATATTCGGATTTCGCATATTTTCCCGCATCTCTCGGAGGCTTGGAGTTGGAGCATTACTATTCCCTTGAGCGAAAGGCTCATTCGCACCGATGGTTTTTGCGGTGGAATCTGCGAGATTTTTCTGGGCTTGAAGTCCAACGAGTATCTGCTTATTTTCCTGTCTTTGAGCATTGATACTGGAAATAGCACTTTTATCCCCGTCTCTTCGTGCGATATTTCGAGTCTGTATGAGTCGACGTTGTTCTTTTGTGATTCTCGTAATCTGTCAATCGAGGGTTATAAGGAGACTTCCATCCTTTTGATAAGCAACATCCACGGGTCACTTTGCTCGTTCCATAGTACGGATTCCGAGAACAAGCGGGATTATCGCCTCCAATTCGTTTTGCAGATATTCCGCCATATTCTGTCATTCGTGGGTGCTCGGTATTCCTTGTCCCCACATGACGCGGATGACTGTATCCGCAACGGTCAAAGTAGTAGTGTCTGCTATGATTCCGACTCATTCGCGAAGTGCTTTCGGTTTCGATACTGTTTTTGCTACGTTCCCGAGTTCTTTGAGTAGGGCATCCATAACCTTCGGATCGGCAATTCCTTTCGTTTCAATGAGAGTCCGCATTTCTACACCGTACTTCTCCGTAAGACCTGCAAGCACTGGCTTTATCGCCTCTACTCCTATATGAAGTGATTTTACGACTCCAAGAAATGCTGTGATGCGTCCAAGGTCTTTCACGTTCATTCCATTCTCCCATCCTTTGTTTCAGACGAGATTATCAATCTGCGTATATCCGAGTGCGAAAGCTCCTCACTCGGTAATGGTTTCAGCTCCAAGGCGTGCTGTTGTGGCAAGTACTGGTGCAATGCCTCTTCAGATGAGTTTCGAACCGACAAAGTCCCCGACACTCGTCATTTCAGGAGTAACAAGTCCGCTTCCGAACTTTTCCGCAAGACCTTTTCCTGCAAATTTCGAAAGACTTCCAACTACTTTTCCAACCCCGACCATTATAAGCACCTGTTCTGCCATCTCTTGCTGATATTTCGCATCGGAATTGACTCGCTCATCAGAGAGATATCAGGAACCCATGGCACGCATACTGGAAGAGAATCCTTTCTCGTGACGAGGATCGGTTTCGGGAGCTTGGAGCCCTTCGATATTCGTGTAGAGTTTTGCGAGTGGATTCTTCTTTGAAATAGTATCGAAAACAGAGAAATTTTCAAATACCGTTTTTTGTATGATGGATCTTGCAAGCATATCCATGCATCCCTTTTGTCCGTTCGCAAGAGATTCTGGTTTGGATCGTATGTGTTTTGAGAGTTCGGAAAGATCTATTTTTGCATCCTTATCTTTTTTCGTATCTTTTATAAATTCCTGATACGCCACAAGAGCCGTTTTTCGAATATCCGAGAAGTTCGAAACTATTTCTCCAGTATGCTTTAAGTCAAGACTAATGTGATGTTTCTGGAAGAATTTTCCAAACGCATCAGTATTCAATTCTGGAACGGTTCATTCTGGAAAAAGAAGCGAGAAGAATTCCTTCTGTGCCACTGGATCCTTTTTGAGCGAATCAATCGCTGTAAACGCCTCGGATACCTTCGGATACTTTGAGAGGTCTTTCATATTCAAAAAATCCCCTTCCAGACTGGATCTGGTTGCTTCGGAAGAATTAAGAACCCTTGGGTCGCTATCGTGCGTATCATGAAGACGTAAAAGAGAAAGAGCTTGGACCTTTTTTGAAAGAAGTTCCTCTGTATTGAGTGTTGCGGAAGATGCGAGAATATCTCGGATTTTTGCAAAATTCATCTCGCTTCGTTTTTCGGGATCGAGCATGAGTCTCGGATCCTTCGAAACAAGATTTTTGTCTACTCCGATATCTTTTCCGACTGATTCGATACCACTTCACATACTTTGTGTATGAGAAACCGAGTACTCGTTTTTGAATGCTTTCGCAATGAATTCATCGGATTTCTTTGAGATAGTCTTTGAATCGGCAGACGTTACCGTTTTTGTCGATAAAAGAAGGTCGGTTATTGTCTTTATCTGAGCATCATAGGATTCCAATCGACTTCACTGTAAAATATTTCCTCGGACACGGGATTTCAAATCCCCGAGATACTCAGCATATACGGATGCGACTTCCTGAACGAGAG
>JAVHPT010000048.1:0-34732 GCA_036170735.1 Patescibacteria group bacterium
TTCTAGGGGTCTGCTCTCTAAAACCACCAGCTCTGCTGGTGGATACTTACTTTCTCGAAGAATTTGATATAAAAACTGGACAGCAAATGTCCATTTTTTGTAAATCATCAGTTTTCCTAAAAGAGTGTAAGTTGAGAAAGTATCGTGTTCCGTATTTCTTCAGTAAGAAACCGACACTTTAGATAGTTACTTATCCGTGCATAGTTCGTTTCTGGATATTCCATGATTTCTTCCCATTCATCTTTGGTAAGGATTTTTTGTACAAGGTACGATGTATAGTTCATAAAGGTTCCTTGCATCATACTGACACTAATATTTCCATGGGTGTCGTGATAAAAGTATGCGAGTTGTTCCATTAAAAGTAAGAAAATGATTAGAAAAAAACTCCCTTTCGGGAGTTTTAATTATTTTGATTGGTAGAGATTTCGTCCAACTCGTTCTATATGCTTCTTATTCTGAAGATTCATATAGATGGTTGTTGTCTTTACTTGGCGTGTCTTGAGAACACGAGAGGTAATCTCTTCAGTTGAAAGTGGGGTTCCAGCTTTCTTGAAAATATCAAGGATAACATCAAGAACAGTTCCATCCTTGTATCCCCATTCCTTGAGAACGTAGATACCACGTCCGATGAGGACAAACTCTTCATTGCGGATGAGTTCATTATGGATAGTAGAGATCTTTACTGGCTCACCAAAGTGTTCAGTAATCGCATTGGCGATATCAAGGAAGTGCACTGGTTCCTTATTTTTCTTCAAAACATAGATTGCCTTATCCTTAAGTGTTGAAGGGTTCAAGATTTTCCACTTTTCAAGACCAATATATTTTTCTTCTCCCTTAACGATATCAAGGTAGATATCCATAATCGAGTCAATGGCTATTGGTTCAATCTTTCCAAACTGCGCAAAGAGATTGATTTTAATTATCTCATAGAGAGCCGTAGTTTCGATGATATCACCTCGTTTCTTAAGGATCTTTATTGCTTCTTTATGAGCAGATTCAATAAATTTCTTACTTACTTCTGGGAAGTGGAAATAGGTATTCGTTCCAAGTTGAGGTTTCGAACGTTGAAGGTTGAAATCAGCCTGAAGGAGAACATCGATGATGTTTATATTGATAGACCCTTCTGCTCCGATATCTGCAACGATAGCGCTGATCAGACGATCTCGAGTCATCACTCCACCATGCATCTTCAGTATGCGCTCACCAGACTCTTGCATCTTCATGAGAGAGCTTGTGCGCATGATGCGGCCGATCTTTTTGATTCCAACATCTTCGATTTGACGAACACGTTCTCGAGTAATACCATATGTATCTCAGATCTCTTGAAGGGTTTCACGTTCTCATTGGAGCCCAATACGACGAACGATTACAGAACGTTCCTTGTCCGCAAGGGAGGCAAGAATTCCTTCAAATACTTGAGTGATTTCAGTAGCAGAAGTAGTCATAGATTGGTGGAGAAAAGGCTAAAAACCAAAGATGAAGAAACGTAAATTTTGCAGAAATGTAATTGAAAGACTTGATACCAATATATTGGTTTTTTTTTAAAGTCAAGTTTAAATTGGAAGAGTCATGTTGGCATCCTCTTCCTTCTTTATATGACCAGAACCATCGATTATCGCACGATATTCTCAGAGTGCATCATGTTCATGGTGATCAAGATATCTCATATCAATACCTTGTTCCTTGGTATTCCGTGAGAAAAAATATACAGAAACAATGATACAAATGATACTACTTGTGGCAATCAGGAATCACTTTCCGATACCTATATTGGTGGTAAATTGACTAAAAGTTTTTGAGATGAAAAGGAGATGGAAAATGGCAGTAAGTGTCATAGATGCTATAAAAACCACTGCTTGCGTATCTGAAAGACGAAATGGGACATGAGCACGAATACGTTCCTTTTTTGCATGAGAAACAAGAAAAAATGGGATACCAAAAATAGCGATAAGTATCCCATACCCAATATACCCAGTATAGACAGAGAATGCATAATATGACTCTATTTGGGAACTTTTATATTGAAACTGAAACCACGGAAAAAATAGGGAAAGTGTGAGAAGCATATTCATAAAAAGAATAATCCTTCAGGAAAAGGGGAGCTTCCCTGCGCCAAAATTAATTCTTTCAAAAAACAAGTGAATTTGTTTTTTAAATTTTCGATTTTTTGAGTTTGCTATATAATTCGACATATGCATCCAAGCATATTCGGAATTTTCCTTTTTTCAAGAGATTTATGGTCCCAAAAGAAAATACATGGATTTTATTCTTTCGAGCAATTGGAAGGTTCTTTTATATAGTGGGGGATAGTATTTCTGTACTTCTTTGAAAAAGGGAAATATGAAATCACTCCTATGAATCTCTTGATGAGATCCTTGAGAACGGGCCAGCGTCGTTTTATAAAAAGCCTACAGGAATAAAAATAGGGAGAGCGCCGTTTACCTTCCTTCTTCACTTCTTTCATTATGAATTCTCCCCAGAAAAATATACTCGGAAATAAAGGGTTCACCCTTTTTGAACTTGCCATTAGTATGGCAATATTTTCTTTGCTGATGATTTCTGTACTCCTCTCAGTAGAAAACATGTCCATTGCTCGTATCAAGACAGATAATCGGGTTGCCCTTCTACAGGAACTCTATTTTTTTAGTGAGCAATTGGTAACCAGCATAAAAGAAGGAGGATCTGTTGATTATGAAGAATATTGGAATCGGCATAGCTATAGTGGACTTATTATGAGCGGACATTATTTGAGTCCTACATGAGTCGGGAATTACTGATCCGGTTCGGATCTTTCTGGTTCAGTCAATAACTTTGGTTCATGACTCTATTATTGTAGAAGTGGCGTTGGATCAGCAAATAGAATGTGAACAGGAGGATGTCTGACAGGACTAAACGCTATCAATCAAAATGTGGCAACGAGTGGAAACTTTTCATGATCGTATCAACGATATGGAGAATATGCTCTGCAATATATGGATTATAATGGGAATGCAGATGCTGATACTTGAGCGACGAATGTTTCTATTCCCTGAGATGAGGATCTGGATGGGAATATCGTCGGAGATGAAGATGATAAGGATATTGGAGATTGACCAATTGTTCTCTCAGGAACGATAATTCCAGAGCTCTATCTTATCAATGCTCAAGCAAAAACTCGTACCTATTTCAGGTGGATTATCAGACAAGATCCAGAGGCATTATCTGGATGAGTTCTTACTGTGTGTACTATCACCGGGTGAGTACCAAATGGAGGATGTATAGGAAATGTTCAGGTTTTGAAGCTTCGAGGACTCGATATCGGGTATAATCACCAATGAACTATAACAAGTACCTGAGCGTTCGATGGGGTGATTGACTCTTGGATCTGTCACCCAGATTGGCGATGTGCCTGACCCAATATGGGATCATATGGAAGTGGCGCAACGGGACAAGATAGTGAATGGGTAGATCTCTTTCCTGATACGATCAATGTAAAAAGTGTCGGGTTTATAGTTTATCCGCAAAAAGATCCATGGCGTGCATGGGCCGCACCTGATACCCTTTGAGATCCATCTGCTGTGAGCCCATTTATCCATCCATATGTCCGGCTAGAGCTCAATCTAGGTTTTGCATGGGGAAAAAGACGAGTTATCCGAAATGATGACCCAACTATTTCCATTAATACCAGTGTAAGCCTATCAGATATGTAGATAATATACAATCAGACAATTAATATTCCGTTTTCTCGCATGGACAGAAATCACCAGTTTATCACTCTCGAAATTGCCGTAGATCGTGCCAATGAAAAATGAGTTTTTGTAGCACGAGAGATGCTCGCAACCCTTCATGACACTCTTCATGAAAGGCATGGTGGGATTTTTCATCTTCCAGAGAAATCACCGATTTTTCGATTCCTCATTGTTTCATATATTGGTCAGATTCGGTTTTTTCTCCAAGTAGAGAAAAAATATCGACATTTTCTCGAAAGTCAGCTCTATGCACATTATCCAGGTGTTGAGATAAGCGAGAAGCTTCTTCCTCTTAAACAAGAGGAAGTGTTTCAGATGCAAGAAGCAAAACTGCATCATATCACAGATGAGACGCTGAAGGTTTATGTTAATCTCAAGGATCGTACAGAAAAAGAGTCAATTGATCCACTTTCTAGCATCACTTCCGCACTTGCAAAATGTGAGAAGTCTGAAACTGCCTTTATTCGATGTGATTTTTCTCCGCTTCCAGATGATTCCTGGCGTTCTGGAACACGGGCAAAGATCATCGAAAATCATTCACTTCCAACGTTTCTAAAACCTTTCCTTCTTGCTCATTGATGGTGGCTCCAGATTCTTGTATTTCCGATTCTTGCTCTTGGGAAAATCATCGGATTTCTCTTGCCGTATTCGCACCACGAGGAAGGGAAACATTTGAAAGATCATGAAGACAATCATCATAAACAGGAAACAAAATTTGAGAACTTTGGGTATGCCACCCGGATTCTTGTTGGAGCCTCAACAAACGGGAAAACCAATACGAGAGAACTCGCAGCATCACTTCATATATTTTCCCATCCAACAGGAGCAAAATTTGAACTTACAAAACCAAAGAGTCGACCATATGGGACAATTCCCTTATCTTTTGCAAAATTTCGTAATATCTTATCTGTCACAGAACTTGCGGGACTTATTCACCTTCCTACTATTTACGTCAAGACCCCTGGACTGAATTGGGTAACAACTCGTAAATTTGAGCCACCTCACAATCTTCCAAAAATGGAAGCTCCAAATACTCCAATCGGAATTTCCAATTTTCGTTGAGGTTTTGAAGGGTTTTGAATCCAATCTGGAGATCGTGCTCGACACATCTATATCATCTGAAAAACAGGAATGGGAAAGTCAACACTCCTTGAGAATATGCTCTATTCTGATATCCTTGCTGGCCGAGGGGTAGGGCTGATCGATCCTCATGGAGATCTTGCGGATACCATCCTCGCCAATATCCCAAAATCTCGAACCAATGATATTGTTCTCTTTGATCCATCAGATCAGGAGTATCCAATTGCCTTCAATATGCTCGATAACCCCCGCCCAGAACTTCGTCCGATTGTTGCTGGAGGTTTGGTTTCGATTTTTAAAAAGATGTTTGCTGAGAGTTGGGGACCTCGTCTCGAACATATTCTCAGAAACACGCTCATGACGCTTCTCCTTATTCCTGATACAACTCTTATATCGGTTCCACTTATGCTCACGCATGAGTCATATCGCCGAAAGATCGTCTCCAAGATCAATGATCCTATCCTCATCCAGTTCTGGACGAATGAGTTCGAGAAGATGTCTCCAAGCATGATGAGTGAAGCAGTAAATCCTATCCTCAATAAAGTCTGACAGTTTCTCTCCTCGCCGATTCTTCGAAATATCCTCGGTCAACCAAAAAATCCATTTTCTCTCCGTTGGGTCATGGATAATGAAAAGATATTTATCGTGAATCTTTCTAAAGGGAAGATCGGAGAAGATGCGAGTGCACTCCTTGGTGCCATGATGGTGACCAAGTTCCAGATTGAGGCGATGAGTCGTGCCGATATTTTGGAAGCTGAACGTAAAGATTTTTGACTCTATGTGGACGAATTTCAGAACTTTGCTACAGACTCCTTCGCCACGATCCTTTCTGAGGCTCGAAAGTACAAACTCTCTCTCACTATGGCGAATCAGTATGTCGCACAGATGCCAGAAACAGTTCAAGGTGCCGTATTTGGGAATGTGGGATCTCTTATCTCTTTTCAGGTTGGTTATCATGATGCAGTGACGTTTTCCGAAATCTTCGGTGGTGGAGATATCATCACACCGCAGGATCTTACGAATCTCGGAAAATATGATATCTATACCAAGCTTCTCATCGATGGAATGCCATCTCCTGTGTTTTCTGCAACGACGTATTCACCAATTCATTCACGTATTGATACGCCAGCTCAGCAATCTCGAGATGTACTTCTCAAGGTTTCTCGGGAGAAATATACAAAGAAAAAAGATTTTGTAGAAAAGAAAATATTTGAATATGCTGGAAAAATCACCGAAGAGGAAAAAAAATATCGTAAGGAACAAGAAGAATATAAAGAAAAAAAGAAAGAAGAAAGAAAAGAACAAGCAGTAAAGAAACCTTCTTAAAGAATCATAAAAGACTTTTAATACAGCATTCCATTTTCAAAATTTATAATTTCTCTATCAAAGTTATGAAACTACGAAAGTAAACTTCCATTTCACTCCGTGAATTCAGGAGTAACCTCCTGAAGGTTTCAAACTTTGGAAGACTTCGCTCGCTTGGATAAGAGTGAGCAAGCCCCCTCTTTCCTCACTTTACTTGTCTATGAAACACTCGCTCGAAATATTTCTCACCCGACTTCTTCGCTACTTTAACCGACTTGATCGTATTGGTCGGATGTGGTATCTTTTTCTCTGATATTCCATTGTTCTTGTCAGTGCGGCTTTTTGATACACGGTAATCCAACATCAGTATTATAAGAGTGTTGCTGAAACTCAGCAGAAACGAGTTATCCAGAATCCATCTTCTCGTGGAAATATCATCTCTTCTATAGAGTCACTCGCTGGAGTTCTTGCAGTTTCTACCAACCTTGGAACACTCGCAATCGACCCTACTCAATCAGGATCTCGCGATAAGCTTCTTTCTTTTCTTTCGGATGTTATATTTGAAGAGTTTTGTGCACATACCAAGAGTGAGTGTATAGGAAACATGTCAATATATCTTCGTGCAGACATGTCTCTGGAAAAAGATATCACAGAGGCAATAATGAAAGAAAAGATTCGAAATTATCTTTCCCTCAAGATGGATTCACCTATTGATGATATTGAAGTAGCAAACAATCTTGATGAAAAAACTATTGAGACTATCAGCGCCTGGCAAGATCCATCACTTTTCTTTGTGGTAAATAATCTCCACGCCAATCCAACGAAAGTTCAGGATGTCCCTATCCTTGTAGCTCAAATATCTGCTCTTCTTCATATTCCAGAAGAGACATTGACGCAAGGATTTACTATTCGTAAACGAAGACATCTTGAGATCATACGAAAGATGAGCATAAGTGCCAGGGATATGGTCAATAAGCGTATAGAAACAGAAATACTTGCATTGAAGAATAAGCAGCTCGATCCAGAAGACACTATCTCTTCATTTATTAAGATTGAGGATAATCTTGTAAGATACTATCCAGAATGACATACAACGGGACAGATTACAGGATTTGTTGACGGGGAGGGAAAAGGGAAATATGGTATCGAAGGATATTTTGAATCAGATCTCCAGATAGAGAGTCCATCACAAACAGTTGTGACTGACATTGCAGGACGACCTATCCGAGACTATGTTTTGGATACTCCACTTACTCTGAAGAGCTGAGCCGACATCACCCTCACCATCGACCGGAATCTCCAGAAGGAGATATCAAAACGTCTCAAGGATGCGGTTGCTGAATATAGGGCAAATAGTGCGAGCACTATCGTTATGAATCCAAAAACGGGAGCCGTTATTGCTATGGTAAATTACCCAGATTTTGATCCAAACTCATTTACGGATGTATACGATATGGATCAAGTTCGCTACTCTACTTATCCAAACCCATCTTTTGACCTTTATGGCTTTCCTCTTTATGTTGTTGATTCGGGAAGTGGAACGTTTCTTTCCAATATTGATGGAAAACGACTCAAGCTTCGCGAGGCAACTGATGCCGAGATTGCCAATTTTGCTATCATAAAATACAAGTTTAAGAATGGAAATGGAGTAGGGAACTATAAAAATGATGTTATCAGCTCACTCTATGAGCCAGGTTCGATATTTAAGGCAGTTACAACAGCAGTTGGAATTGATACTGGAGAGATCAAACCAGATGATACCTATCTTGATCGATGAAAAGTGGAACTCGATGCAGGAGGCGGGATAAAACAGACCATATCAAATGCTTCGGCTATCTGTATGGGTCGTCATACATTCCTTCATGCTCTTGATTGGTCATGTAACGTGGGAATGGTGAATATTGTTGAAAAGATAGGAAAGTCTCTCTTTTATGAATATCTTCTAGACTTTGGGTTTAGCTCAAAGACGAATATCACCATCGATGGGGAAACATATTCCCAGATTTCTCCATATGAGAAGTGGCCACGCATCCAGTTCTTCAATATGTCATTCGGTCAAGGAATTACCGTGACCATGCTTCAGATGGCAGCAGCATACTCTGTCCTTGCAAATGGATGAATCTATATGCAACCATACATTGTTGAATCCATGACATATCCAAATGGGAAAAAGGTGGAAACCGTTCCAACGCCACTCAGACGGGTCGTGAAAGAAAATACTGCAAAGACAGTGACTGCAATGCTCGTGGATGGGGTGAAAGCCTGATTTGCAAAAGAAGGTTGAGTTCCAGGATATGCTATAGCCGGAAAAACTGGAACATCTCAGATTCCTTGGAGAGGCCGGTATGAGCCAAATGGTCCAAGCCATACGATTACTTCATTTGCAGGATATGCGCCAGCATACAATCCGAAATTTGTCCTCATCGTTCGTCTCGATCGTCCACGTACCTCAGAGTGGTCTGAGATGACTTCTTCTGAGTTATTTGCCAGTATTGCCAAGTACTTGCTCGAATATTATAAAGTGCCGAAGAATAGGTAAGATAAATAAGAGATAAAAAGAAAAAACGAAAAGTTACAGATATGAAAAAGACTTTATTCTGTCATTCTGAGGAATGAAGAATCCAGCTAATAAATTTGTCATTTCGAGTATAGCGATGTGTGAGCATCTGTGATGCGAGCCATACCCACGAAATACAAGCATCCAACGAAGTTGGTGTGATATATAAGAGGGGTAGAAATCTTCCGCCTAATACCTTAAAATAAGAGCGTACTTTTATGACTAAAAGTACCAAAAGTCTTTTGCTTCCATGCTTCATTTCGGTATGTGTACACCACTCGATTTCCTAAATTACAAAAACCCACTTCTTCCAGTCGCTCAAACAGTTTGTTATTTTATATGGAAATCATCGTTATACAGATACAAAAAAATTGCAAACGAAGAAAAAGAAAATGTCGATAAGTTCTATATTAAGATTCCCCCCATCACACTCCCCTTTTTTATCTCTTGTCACTCAAGGAGTGAGAAATTGGTATTATCTACTCTAATATAGTTTTCTGTCCAGCCCTTCCATTCACCATTTTGATGGATTTTCTCGATGAGAACTCTGAATTCTTTTCATTCATTTTTTTTCAAAAATTTTCTAAAAACTTCTTCGCCACTCTGAAGAAGTTGCCTGAGTCGAGATTGACTGATGTGATTCGGAACCTGTTTTGGAAAACTTCTTGCTGGAACAGAATAATGATCGACATGAGGAGAAAAGGCAAAGGCATGGAGTTGTGTAATCTCAAACTGTCGAACGATGTCGATAGTTTCCTCAAAATCCGTTTCCGTTTCTCATGGAAACCCTACAATGAGATCAGCTCAGAGATTGAGAGTTACCTCGTCCTTTCTTTTTATATTTCGGAATTTTGTCAGTACTTGATGAAGAGAATCTCAGTCATAGTGTCGATTCATTGCCTTCAAGATTGTCGAACTTGCTGATTGGATTGATAGGTGAGCATAGGCAATAATTCGCGGATCTTGGAAAAGTTCAATGAGTTTCTCAGAACAAAACTCGACACCAAGAGATGAGATGCGTAAGCGTTCCAACTCAGTTTCCTCGAGCACTGCTTCGACGAGCTCGACAAAGTGGGATGCATGAAAATCTCCTGATGAAGCTGCTCACCATGCACCGAGATTAGTTCCTGTGAAGACAACTTCTCGGCCTCCAGATTCAACAAATTCGTTGATTTCAGCAATAATCTCCTCCATCGGTCGCCACTTGTGTCGACCACGTGATTGGACAGTCAAACAGAAGGTACAAAAATTGTCACAACCGTTTTGGATGACCATGTATCGTCGGGTGAAGAGTTGTTTCTTGCCGATGGATTTGAGAGAGCGAATTTTTTCTTTTATATCTTGTGCTCGTGGTTGAATATTGTCGTCTGGATCTTCTGGAAGGAGTTCGATTTTTTCTCTATATGGAATGAGCTCGTGGTAGATCTCAAAAAATTTTGAATCAACCACCCCATTTCGGATATTACCACATCCAGAGAGATAGAGCTTTTGCTCTTTTGGAAGTTTTTCAAGAATTTGAAGAGCATGTTTTACCCATTTGGACTTTGCCTTGTCAGTTACAACACATGACGCAATAAAATACCCATCCTTGTCTTGGAGGTATGGGTGAGCGAACCACTTTTCTGTGAAATATTTATTGGTTTTACAGCCGAAAATCTTATACTGCATGATAATTGAAAGTATTTAGAATTGTAGTATTTGGGTTTTAGGAAAGATTCTTTTGTCATTCTCGCTTGCGAGAATGACAAAGGATAGCTTCGTAATTAACAGAACCATCAATCATGTATTCTCTCATTGCGATTCTTGCTCTTATTCCGCTTTATTTTTCCCATATTTTTGCTCCTTTTGGGCTGATTATATGAGAAAGTTTTTCTTTTGAAAGGCAAAAGATGTACCTTTTCCTTATTCTCCTTCTTATTGCTTGTCTTGAAATTATCTGGACACATTATGATACCCTTAAACAAAAGATTCGAAAATTTGGGCTATATATAGTCCTACTCCTTGCTTTGCCATTTCTTTCGGCTTTCATCCGGTGAAGCATGGTAGATGCGACATTTTTCCTTGGAAGCTTTGAGAAACATCATGGGTATTTTTTCTTTGCTGGTAGTATCTTGCTAGTACTTCTTGTCAAGACATTACACCCGAAAGAAAAGGATCTGATAATCAAGGTAAGTCTTGTGAGTGGGCTTTTGGTAAGTTCTTTTGCTTTACTCGAATATCTCGGGATTTCCATTTTTTCTCACGGTATCTTTAAGGCGAGTTGGTGATCTGGAAGAAGCATTAGCACGCTTGGGAATCCGAATTACCTTGCAGGGTATCTCCTCCTGCTTCTTCCACTTGTTCGAACGATTCGGAATTCTGAGCGGTATGTAATTGTAAGTATCTTCGTTCTGGGAATATGTACAACACAGAGCTATATTGCCCTTTTTTTCCTCTTGCTCTATGGTATATATCTTGGAAGCTTGAACATGAAGGAGAATCTTGTCCGCATTGGAATAGTGTTCGGTGTAGCAATTCTCCTCCTTATCAGCGGTTATTACTTCCTTTCTTCTGATAAGCTCCTTTCTCTCACGAGTCGCTTTGTCCTCATGAGGGAACTATTCGGAGAGATGAAGTCGTATATTCCCTCTTTCTTTATTGGGTTTTGACCAGAATCAGTGATGGAATACTTCAATAAAACTCGAAGTGCTATTATTTCTGCATATTTCCCGAGCGGAAACGTCATCGATTCCTCACATAATATTTTTATAGATATCGCCTTCCAGTACGGGATATTCCCTATTTTCCTTTGAGGATATTCCCTCTCCAAAACGTGGAAAAACCTCTCTCTTCCAGGGAAAGAGGGGTTAGTCCTTGGGCTCGCATTTCTCTCCTTCAATCCATATGTACTTACTCATATCATCCTCCTTATCCTCCTCACTTCTCTCTATGTCTCAAAAGATCCTCAACATTAAGGTTATTCCTCGTGCGAAGAAGACAGAATCTATTGGATATATGGATGATGGAACCCTCAAGATTCGCATAAAAGCTGTTCCAGAAGGTGGGAAGGCGAATGCTGAGCTTTGCCGATTTCTCGCGGAAATCGAATGAGGTGGATGGGAAGTGATAGGCGGAAAGACGGGGACGAGGAAAGTGGTGAAACGGATAGATTAGGTAGAAAAATGAACAGTATGCAAACGGACAGTAGGTAGGGAGGAATTCTTTTTTGTCATTTCGACAGAGTTCGTCTGTATCTGTGACGAACGACGAGAAATCTTGCTCCGTCATTCTGAGTATAGCGAAGAATCCATCCACTAAAATTGTCATTTCGAGTGTAGCGAGAAATCTTCCATTTAATGTTTCTGGATCCGATCGTACTTCCCGCGAGACCCAAAAGTAACAAAAGTTTTTCTGGAATCTTCCATGCTTCATTCCTCTACTTACTTTTTATAACTAAAAAGTAAGGAAAAGTCCTTCTTTTGATTGGTTTATTTTTGAGCTTTACTCCACTCTATCAACCCCTCAGAGCTCATCTACTTTTTTCATAAAGTAATCTTCGAGGGATTCGTGGAGCTCGGCAATCTTCATATGAGCGACGAGTTTCCCCCCAACAATCATACCAAAACTGTCACAGATAGCCTCAACATCAGAGAGAATATGCGTGTTAAAGAAAATTGTTTTT
The DNA here is from genome assembly GCA_036170735.1 of Patescibacteria group bacterium. Classification (GTDB taxonomy): domain Bacteria; phylum Patescibacteriota; class Gracilibacteria; order BD1-5; family UBA2023; genus JABFSX01. The sequence continues at coordinate 12,332 of JAVHPT010000048.1, forward strand.
TCTTCTTTTTTTAGTTCGATAAGGAGGTCTTTGATCATCTTGCGTCCCACAGGATCAAGTCCGCTCATTGGTTCATCGAGGAATATCATCTCAGGGTCATGGAGGATAGCCTGTGCGAGCCCAATACGCTGGAGCATCCCTTTTGAGTAGGCATTGAGTCGTTTCTTCCGAGCATGCCCTAGTCCGACCTTTTCGAGAACAAGCGTCTTTCTCCTTTCGAGAATTTCGGAGTCGAGATCATAGAATCTTCCATTAAAATCCAAGAATTCATCTCCCGTGAGGTACTTGTAGAGATAGGTATTCTCCGGCATAAATCCGATACGCTTGCGCACGGCAATATCGCCCATCGAGCTACCAAATACTTCGACACTTCCCGTGGTTGGCTCGATGATGCTGAGAATCGCCTTCATAGTAGTGGTTTTTCCTGAGCCATTTGGTCCAAGGAATCCAAAAACTTCTCACTTTTTGAGCGTGAGTGAGATATCATCAAGTACCAGTGTTTTTCCAAACTTCTTCGAGATATGTGAGATGGAGAGGATAGTATTTCCGTGTGTTTTTGGCATAGGATTTTTCTAAAGAATTTTCTCCGGAGATAATATGAAAAAGGCTGAAAAAATCAACCTTGCCTACTTGACTTCACATACTTTCAGGGAATAATTTGATTTTCCACATGAAATTTCTATAATTTCATCAAAAATCCTAGGAAATCCACCAAAATATTTGTGCAAAGGCATTGATTGTAGTAGGGTGGACTCAATTACCTTTTTAAATTATTTTTATATGGCAGATTCTATTGAAATAAAGATTAAGCAAGATACTGCAGTGTTAAATAATAAGACGCCAGGCGGTGCTTATGAAGCTGCAAAAAGAGCAGTTCAAAATAACCTTTCAGAGGCTCAAACTGCACTAAATACATGAAATCTTACACCAGATCAAAAAAAAGTGTATAAGGATTATATAGTGGCTGTTTCTGGTTTACAGGATCTGAATGAAGAAAATAGGCAACAGTTAAATCAACTGAAACAACAGATAGAAAAAGAAAATCTAGGAGTCGTTACTCCGCCTGATGTACAAACCACCTTTGATACTGAACTAAAAACCCAATTAAAGCCTCTCGATGATGGACTGGAAACTATGAATTCTGAAAAACTTGAAAAAGAACTTTCTCTTGCAGAAAGCATATTAAACCCCGCATGGATAGACAGAATCTCAGTTTTAAAAGAGAAAATCCAGGAAATTCATCAGCTTGAACCAACTCTTCAAGGAACGGTTGGTGCTGTTCTCATCAAAAAACTTCAAGAAAAAGGATACTCTTTCTATTTTACCTGAAACAAGCAGATAAAAGTTGTTTCCAATCAAACCGATGCTCAACCTGTGGAAACCAGGATCAATGCGCATCTTGCCTGATCGCCAGCTCTTATAAAATCCCTTCAAACAGGATTACTCTATACCAGTCCTTCTTTTCAACAGTATCGAGATGCTCAAACCGATGTAGATGGCAAGATCATTGATCCGGCGCATGTCGATATACAGACATATATCAAGTATCTCTGAGATAAAAAAAAGAACTTGAAAACTCCTCTTGACTCAACGGAAAAAGCATTTCTCCATTCATCAGCGTTTTACGATACAAGTATTGATTTTCAAAAAACCTTGTTGCAATCACAAGATTATGCAAAGGTGGTTGGCATAATGGCACAAGTAACAGGAGATCAGAGTATAAATACTCTAAACCCAACTCCACCGTCTGTTCCAGGAAGTTCTCCTTCCGAGAGTACCGCATCTGATCCGAACACTGCAGCATGAGCTGTTGGGAAAGGAATCGGACAAATCGGAGGATTACTTGGGAAATTGGCAGGTGCTGGAGCAAGTGGTGGCATGCGTGTTCTTGGAGAAGTTTTCTCTGAGGCGACGAAGTCAGGATGATCGTGGTGAGTACTCGCCGTTATCGGAGGACTCTTTTGGTCGATATTTTCTGAAAAAGGTCTCGGATTCTGGGGAACGCTTGGAGCGATATTTGGTGTGGGTGTAGCGGATGCTGCAGCAAAAGGAGAGCTTGGGAAACTTCCAATCTGAAAAAATAAACCAGAAACAAAAGGTGCGCCATCATCAGAAACACCACCACCCGCAGCTGGAGTAACAGTGTCATCCACAGTTGATACTGGCGCTCCAGCAAATGCTAAATCATTACCAGGAACCCCTAGTGAGAATACTGATTGGAACACAAATCTTCTCAGTCTTCCTTCACTTACATTATACAGAGATACCAATGATATTATTACCAACGTTCTTGAGCCTGTTGGTGGAGTGAATTTTGTTGCGCTTCAAAAGGCTCTTGCACAAAAACAAGGAACCAATGAACATAAAAACGCATGGAATGCTGTTCGGGAAAGTATCAATTATTCCAAGATGTCTGATGATGAAAAGAGAAGATTTGACGGTATCGTTCAAGATCAACAGAACGTCAATATCATCAATGCTTATGTACAGGTACTTGCGAAGAATCCGTTTGTTCAAGCGTTTCAAAAAGATGATTCACAAGGCTTCAGTCTCCTCTCTCTCAAGGGCATTTCAAAAAGGTCTTTAGAAAAATCTTCTGTTTCACAAGGCACAATTCCTGTAGAAAATGCGACAGGCAATCCTATTCCTCCAAATATCCCTACTCCTGATCGTATCATCACCGAAAATGAAGCGTATGGAAATCTTGTGGTAATTGCTCGTATGGTAGAGTACGGATATTTGCCAAAAATTAACTATACTGCAGGAGAGGTTGCTAGTAAAGAAGGGAAGATACCACGACTTCTCAAAGGAGCAATCTATCTTGGACTTGGAGGTCCACTTACCAACAATGAGCCATGAAAGAGTTGGTTCTCAGGAGAGTATCGTCATTATCAAGATGACTTCATGAAGTGGCTGAGTGATAAAGTAAAAACGGAGCGAGCAGAGCTAAATGCTCATGCACAGGATCCAGACTTTTCATGACTCGAGAAGGAAGTTAATGCTAGGAGAGAAGCACTATTTGACTTAGAAGTAGCTATTAAAAATTGAGATGCCCAAGAAATCAAAGATGCATTATCTAAATATAGGAATATTGCAAAGACGCCTTTTTGGAAATGAAAAATAGGAGGTATTGATTCATTTTATAAAAAAGAGAGACAACGTTTTATAGAAATTGATAACATCAATGCAAAAATTGAAGAAAATTATAGATCCATGAAAACAGCTCTTGATGTAGCCAATGTAGAATGAGCGAGTGAAGAAACAAAAAAGGCAGCAAAGGCAGCAGTAGAAAAATATAATACCAATCTGGTAGAACTAGAAACGGCAGGAGTGAGGGATCTCTCTGCACTTCCTCCAGCTGAACGTGTCAAACTCGCCGAGACAAATCCGTGGGTAGCCAAGATGACAGCAGAAAATGGAGGAATCGATAAATTTAACAACAAGCTTTCTGAGTTTTCAGGTAAGGGCATTGGAAAATGAATTGTGTGAGTATGATTGATTTGACTCCTTTGGGATAGTAAGTGATCTCTTATGGAACTTTGGAACAAAGGAGATTATACTACTCTTACAAAACGTGGGTGGGATCTTGCAGCTGGTGCGACTCCTGTAGTATGAACTCTTCATGAGACAGCAATACTTTCCAATTTTTGAGGATATCGTGATATGGTTCTTGGCAAAGGTTATCAGATGAGTGGATTAGAAGAAGGATTCCGTGTGGTTGGTGCGATTCCGTTTGTATGAGCGGGCGTAAAAGTTGCAGGAAAGGTGGGCTTAAAAGTTGGTGAGTCTTTCGGCATCGCTACAGCAAAGACAACCGGACGTGCTATAATGTGAGCCTCAGATATTGCAGTTGTTTCCGCTCAAAAACTCTGACAAGTTGGAACATACGCGGTTCTCTGATATTCAGCTGCTATATTCACTTTCGATTTATCAAAACGTCTCACTAATAAAATACCAACTTCTTCTAAATAATCTCTATGTCCACTTCACATGAAACCCCACATTCTGCTCCAGCATCCGCTCCTTCGGATAAGCTCCTTCGAGATTTTCGCGCTCGACTTGACCAGCGATGGCAAGAGTTTGATGCTGCTACTATGCAAGAAGCTGATTCTCGTAATGTCATGTGACTCTGAGGTGATACTCGGACGCTTCGAGATGCTGATCCAGATTTCCAGAAAGCGAAGGCAGCTTTTGATGATGCCAAGTCAGCTCTCGCAAGTGTCAAGAGTGATGTCGAACTCAAGCAACTCCTCAAAATACCAGGGAAACTTTCTTCTGCTATTGATCAGCTCAATGAATATTTTCGTAAACTCAATGCTCCAGAAAAAGCCAAGGACTACAATCGTGTTCTGGCCGGGACATTGGCTGATCTCACTTCACTCAAGGCGCAAGTTAGTAATTCAGTAGAGGATAAAAAAGCTGCAGAAGTCGCACAAAGAAATGCTACGGAAGTTTTTCCGAGAGTAGCTGCTTCTGCTTCCGAAGATCCTACGGATTCTCTTAAATCCGCCGTTCCTGCCGTGACAGAGATGGTTGCTGGAGTTGGTGCAGCCGTAGTTGGAACAGGACTCGTGACAGAAAAGTGATGGAAAGAAACTATTACAGAAGGATTCAAAAGATTCAAGGATTGGTTTGCAGGACTGTTTGATGGAAACTCATTTCTCGGAAAACTCTTCTGAGGATTGAAGGACAAGATCATGGGGGTTATGTCAGTTATTGGCGCAAAGCTCGGAATAAAGTCAGAGAATCCTGAGGGAACGAATTTGGATATTCCAAACTCTGTGGCAACTCGTTGAGAAAAGGCAGCAGAAAAAATCTTCTCAAAACTAAAAGATGCAGATTCATCACTTCAGCCACTCTTTACTAATTCAAAGTTACTGGAACTCAGTCCAGACGAGATAAAATGACTTTTGCATGACTATTCATGAAAAGAAGAACAGCTTGCTGAAAAACTCTGATTTGAACAATCTCAGTGAAAAAAAGTGTTTCATACACTCGTTCTCTATATGAGTCCTGAGTGTGTTAGTATGATTCGATGAGCGGGTGAAGAAAATTTTGACAAACAACCTCTTGCCATTTCTTTTGCTAATGCTGGAAAGTACCTGAGCTTTATCAATCATATTAGAGAAAGATGAAAGGAGATAGACATGAAAGATATTTCTTTTCATGATGCTATTCCTACTACAGGAGATGTAAAAGAGTTTATCTGAGAAAAGAAGGATATGCTCGAGGATCTTCATGCTCGTTTCAAAGGTTTTACGCCAAATCTACTTCACCAGGTACATGTACATTATTCCAAGATTCCCTACAATATTGTTGATTACTCATATTATGAAAATGAGTTTTCTCATGGTGCAGATAGCGAATGGGAGTTTCTCAATCAAAAATTACCAGAGTATGCAAAGTGACTTCCAGCCATGTTAAAGTGATGTGCCTTTGGAAACCAGGATGCACTCAAGCTTATTTCATCCAATATTAAAAGTCTTACGCAAGAAGATTTGATAGAGTTTTTTATCTTGTCTTGATGAAAGACTGATTTATCAAAAATGAATGACTGGGAAAAAGCACAAGTGGTTATGAGATTAGCATTATGGCTTCGTCACACTGATAAGAGCGAATGATATCAATATATTATGCTCCTAGGTTGAGATGCTCTCAGAAAGGAGTCAACAATCAATATTCCGCCATGAGTAAGATCTCTTATTAATGATGGATTTGGATTATTCTACGAATGAGCAAAAGGCATGTTAAGTGAAACAGGCGCAATATTAAAAGCTCTTACCAAAACAAATCCGTGGCTTGCTGGAGCGTGAGCAGCTACGATTATTGGAGTACTCTATCTTGCAATACGATTGTCTCCAGTAGCTCGTGTAACATCAGCATTCTTCTTTCTATTGAAGGTACTATGAGTTAGTGCCGCAGCGTTTGAGCTTTATTCGGTGGCCAAGGACGGAACTATTTCTCAGAAGAAGGATGGAAAGAAGGTATGAGATCTTGATAGCCTAGCAGAAGATATTAACAAATTTTCACCTTCATAAATGTCATTTTACAATGTGTTGAACTATAAAATCCCTCCTTAATTTCTTGAGGAGGGATTTTATATGTAATACTTATCTAGTATATCACATCCGTTCAGTTATATGTTGCTTTCAAACGGCCATCTGTAGTTTCCCCAAGTTGTAATGCTTTTCCATTGGAAAGAGTATTTGATCATGCTTTTACTTGTAATTCTTTTAACTCTGAAGTTCACGCGATAGCATATTTGATTTTTCCAGTAATAGAACCATCTTTTTCTGCATGAACACCATTAAGTTGAAAGGTAACATCATCAATGATTGTAGCTTTATCTGGTGCACTAGGGTTTATAGTATAGCTTCCGTCAGGATTTCTTGTAGCAATGTGTCCAAAAGTTATCGTATTTCTCATATTTACATTTACCGTAACTGAAGTTGGAGCAGGAGCGACTGCTGGAGCAGCTGCCATAGATGTGTCTGGGGCCTCGTGTCATGATACCGTGAGCGCAGCAATATAGGTAGCAACACTTCCAATGAACGCTGAACTTGCACGAGAGCCCCATGTTCGTATAGATGCTCGGGTTTCTTGCGTATCAAACGCTTCATGAACACCAGCGATCTCATCATTGACTCTCATGAGAAATGTGCGTTCTCGTTCAAGTCCTTGAAGTTGAGCTTCATTTTCTCGAGCCTCCCGAGGATTTACAGCTCTTTCTAGAGCGGCTCGAGCAGCACTGTAGAGACTAAATAACACAAAAAGATCAGTATTTTGAGATCATTCAACCGCTACCCTAAGAGCATCAAATGGTCCATTTCCAGACCGGAGCTCTTGAATGGTTACCTGAGATGGTTGTCTACCGAATTCACGAGCAGGAGATCGATTAAAAGCTTGAATATCGATTGCTGGATTAATTGCTTGAGCAATAGTATGGATTCACTGAGGATTAGCTTGTACTCGGTCAATAAATTGATCAAAGAAACGAACCATATCCTGGCGAGCAACTTCTACTCCTCCGCGTGATATAAGGTCAGCAGGATCTCCTCCTCGCAATCTCTGAATGCGTTCATTAAGATCGTCTAGTTCCTCAATGAAACGGTCATAATCCTGAATTCCACGTCGTTCAAGAAGAGCAAGAAAGTTTGCTCGACGTACTCAGAGCTCTTCATGAGCCCTATCTCTCCCAGTAGGAGAAGGGGTTGTACCAAGCCTAGCCATAAAAAAGAAATTAAGAATAAATTTATGTTATTGTATATTAAATAATTAATATGTCAATATTTTCTATTACTGTTTTACTTGAACATTTACTTGAGCTTGTGTGTTTATCTGAGAATCTGTTGTAAGACTACCAGTTTCTGCATTGGTTTGTGTTGATAGAGTTCATTCTCTTGGCATTGAATTTCCCGATAAGTTTCCAGTTCGTGGAGCTCATGATAGAGCTCATGTATGTGCTCGGGTTGGTTCTCATTGTTTTGCTGTTGTTTTTTTGTTTTTTAGCGGTGTTGTAGTCTGCTCTCGAGCAGGAGCAGAAACATCTTTTTTGATAGTCGGATACGGTTTATTAAGTTTCGTTTGAGCCCGTTCGTTCCATTTTTGATTCAATTGTTCTATGATTGCATTTTTTTGTTCTGATGAGAGCTTCTTTCGCCATGCATCGAGATTGGCTCAAGTGAGGATATCCCTGTATGAAAATATCCCTTTTTTGTCAGTCATTTGAAGATCTCACCATTTTTCAAATGAAAAAAATACTTTATTAAATGGATCTTTGATGATCTCTTTTTCATACTTCATTGTGTCAAGTTCTGTAAAGTCATTTTCAAAATTTCAGTCGTTTAGTCTTCTTTCCATAAAATCCATTGCCTCTTTAATGATAGATTTCTCATTTCCTATTTCTACTGCTTTGGCAGGAGCTACAGTTGGGCGGGAATTAGGATACGTTAGCTTATTTTTAGCGACCATATCATTAAGGTATTTTATCAATGAAAGCTCAAATTCTGTGAAATTTTTGCGAGACCATTCTATATAACCCTTCACTTCTCATTTCGGAGTAATTATTAGGGAGAAGGTATTATCTTTATTATCTACCCAACGAGCCTTTCAATCTGGGTCTTGAATAATTCTGTCCTTCAAAAGTGGATGCGACGAACAATATGTATTAAAATCACTGATTGACTGTTTAAGAGCATCGGAGTTGATCCATTCAATAGATGCAGAAGATTTTTCTATTTTAGGAGCAGCAGCCTTCGGAGCAGTATCCTTCGGAGCAGCAGCCTTGGCAGCAGAAACATCCGGAGTAGCCTTCGGAGCAGCAGTCTTGGCAGCAGTAGCCTTTGAGGTAACATTCTTAGCTTTATTTTGATGAGGAACGTCTAACTTAAAGTCCGAATCAGCCTTTTCCATCAGTTTGTTGATGGTCTTTGGTCCAATAATTCCATCAGCTTCACGGTGACTCATTCCAAGAGCCTTTTGAAAATCGCTATTTGATTTACTTGGATTAAGGAGTGTAGCAAGAGCTCATTTTACCACATCTTGATTTTTTGCGCGTTTGAGCTTATCCGCAATTTTCTGCGCGTTTTTACTTACTTGAGGTATAACATTCTTTCTATTGCTGAGCGCATTGGAGATATCCGTATAGTTCTTTTGTGTTTCTTTGTTTTTTAGCGGTGTTGTAGTCTGCTCTCGAGCAGGAGCATCACCAGCAGGAGCGTCAGTAGGTGCATCAGCAGGAGCGTCAGTAGGTGCATCAGCGGGAGTGTTTATAAGTGTATCCACTGTAGCAGTGGCAGGTGTATCACCAGCAGGAGCTGGAGCATTTTTATTTCCTCCTGTAAAAAAATTCTTTATTCGCGAAATGGAAGGAATAGAAAGAAGGGATTGTTTAAGTTTTTCTAGATTATCTTTTGCTTTTTGTTGAATTTCTTCTAAATCACCTTTTTTTCATGTAAGAAAATCAATCATCTGTTGAGAGCTCAATCAGCCATCAACATTCGACATATCTTTTCCACCTTTCTCACTCTGTAACCAATCAATAGCTTTTTGGAGATCTTGACTAGTCAGTGAGACGAGATATTTATCTCGCTCATATTCGTTTTTGAAACTGTATTCTGCGGAGAAAGATTCTGGATTGAGAGTTACAAAAGGATTAGACCCTTTCCTTTCTTTTAGAGAATCACCGTTGAGTGCTTCATAGGTCTTTTGTACCGTGGCAAGGTTGGCATTGCTAAAAAGTTCGGGCATATATGAAAAATTAGGAGTATTCTCCCGAGAATATCATATTGCGCGAAAGAAAGCAAAAAAATGTAGATTTCCCGAAAAAATGATATTATCCTCCCACCCCATTGGTTACTAACCATAACCACTTCTCTGGATTCGTCATATTTTTTGTCGGAGAACTGGTATCTTCCTGGGTTTTGAGGATGATATCTTGCGTATTGATGTCGGCATTTCCACTCACTTCCTCTTGCATAACGATATTGATAACTTCCTCTCCAGGGAGTTTTTTATTTTGTGTTGCTTTCGCAACCTGCGTTGTATACGCATGAGTTTGGATATAGGTAGAGAGAAATGTCTTTTCATCGTTTTGAGTTTTTACATTTTCATTGGTCACCTTTATAGAGTTGATGAACGCATCTGTTCCATATTCCTGCACCTTATAATACCCTATGAGGTATATGAGATATACAACGATTGCGATGAGCAAGATAAGGATGTAGTGGAAGCGGGAGTACATCATAGGAGGATATTGGAGATTACAGGTTTTATACTTGGACAACTCATTTATCTAGCAAAAAACAAACTTTCCTTTTTTCTTCTTTCTTCTACAATATCCAAAATCTTTACTTTTTCCATATGAAAAAAAATATTCTCTCATCACTGCTTGCATCGGTACTTTTCGCATCTGTTAGTTTGTTCGGATGGTCAACCTACCAGTATTATGAGGCAATTCACAGTGATGATCCGATTACCCCATACATTTCTGTAGCTTCTGGAAGTGTAACGATTGGGCGCGGAGATATCGCCATCGATATGACAAGCGGAGATCGGTACAATCTGAGTGAGAAGGATATCATCATGACAAAAGTAAATACATTTGCTCTGGTGCACTGGCCAGACCACTCAACAACGCGTCTTGGTTCCGACTCTCGGATGACGATTAACCGCATGCGAGTGACGGAGGATTATTCTGCCATTGAGATTGAGGTGCTCTTCGAAAAAGGAAAAGCTTGGAATAATGTGGTTCGTACTATCTATCCCGGATCCTATTTCCGCGCAAAACTCCCAGACAACAATATTATAGCGTGAGTTCGTGGAACTGTTTTTGATATCAATCTCGGAAGGAATTATATTCACTCTGTTGATCACAGCGTCTCACTTTCGGATGGACTCGGTCGAGTAGCAACTCTTCTTCCTGGAGATATCGCTTCAACTCAGGATATCCTCAAGCGACTTGGAACTGCAGCACTAGATTCCGCATGGATAGAGCTCAATATACTCCAGGATACAGCAGAGAACTTGATTCATTCAGCACAGATAGAGAAGAGTATAAACTTCCTCAAACAGGTTGACAATATATGGGATCGATTTGTACGATGGATTCTCTCATTTTTCTCTGCATTTAAGGATATCAAGATTCTCGAGTCCCTTGGAAATATGGATGCCAAAAATATGGTAGATATTCCAAAAGAATATATTTTGAAGTGGTACCAACGTTTTCAGGATACAAAATTTGTACAGGAACGAGAGAATATCCGAACTCTTATAACGAAGACATGGACTTCATGAGATACGTATATTGATGCCATTGCACGAGGAGCACTCTGGGATAAGATGAATTTTTCATGAATGACACTCAAGAGTGCTGACACACTGATTGGAACCTATGCAAAAACTATTGATACAAAGATCCAATGAGTACTCAATGTTGTACCCGTTCCAGAGTTGCAATCCAAAGCAAAAGAAACACTTCGATCACTTTTGAAGTAAAAATCTTTTGACATTTCTATGGCTCCCAATATAATCCGCGAGCTTTTTCGAAAACTCTCTTGGATCATAAAGGATTTTCACTCTTAGGATACGAACGTTTTTCCTACAGAAAGTGATGTTGTCTGCAAAATATTCCCTGTGAATATTCACCGACAACCTCTCATTATTTATATATACTTCTCAATTATGGCTGGAATAATCGGTACAAAACTTGAAATGACACGCGTTATCCATAACGGTTCATTCACTCCTGTGACCCTTATCAAGGTTCCAAAACTCGATATCGTTCAAGTAAAAACAATTGCAACAGACGGATATACGGCACTCGTTGTACGTATGAGTGACGGAAAGCGCGAAACTCTTCGTGAGGTAGAGCATGATGGAGCCTTTGCAGGTCTTATAAAAGGTGATGAAATCTCTCTTGATCTTCTTGAAGGAATTACAGAAGTTGAAGTTTCAAGTATCTCAAAAGGTAAAGGATTCCAAGGTGCAATGAAACGCTGGAACTTCCAATGAGGTCCTGGTGGACATGGTTCAAAATTCCACCGCGCGCTCGGTTCTATCGGAAACCGAAAACCTCGCCGTACAAAACCTGGAAAGAAGATGCATGGACACATGGGTCTTGATCGTGTTACTCTCTCTGGAGTTCCTCTCGTTCTTGTAAACAAGGATCTTCGTGTTATTGCAGTAAAAGGTCCAGTTGCTGGTGCACGCAATTCTCTTGTACAAATTACATTTTAATAAAAAAGAATCAAGAGTACTCACTCTCCTTATTCCAAGTTCTAAATTCTAAATTCTCTGAATCTATGCAAGCTCCTCTCTATGACATCAAGGGAAAACAAACAGGAAATATTGATCTTGAAGCAGCATATTTTGGTATAACACCAAATATGACGCTTATTCACCGTCTTCTAATCCTCCAACAAGCAAACGGTCGCATCGCTATTGCTCATACAAAACACCGTGGTGAAGTACATGGATCAACTCGCAAACTCTTTAAACAAAAAGGAACTGGTAATGCTCGTATGGGTGATCGTCGGTCTCCTATGCGTCGTGGAGGAGGTGTGGTTTTTGGTCCTCGTAATGATCGTGTATTTGGTTTTGCCATGAATCGTCAGGAACGCCGTCTTGCACTCCTCTCACTCTTATCTGTAAAGGCTGAGGCGTCATCAGTAAAGGTGGTAGAAGGATTTGCAAAGGTTGGTGAAAAGACAAAAACTATGATGATATTCCTTGGAACTATCGAAGCAAAGAAACCTCTTCTTGCAATCACTCGTGAAGAGAGAGATATCGTTCTTGGGGCATACAACATTCCAGAAGCTCGTATCGTGAATGTTGAATACCTTAATCCACATGATCTCCTCAAATATTCTGATGTTATTTTCTCCGAAGCATCACTCAAGCACCTTTATGAACATTTTACAAAATAGTAGATTAGCAAGATAGCAGGACAGTAACTCGTAACAGAAACTAAAAACCCTCTACTATCCCACTACTTACTACTCACTACTTACTACTCACTATCTCACTATCATATGCAATCTCTCTATAATGTCATCAAACGATTTACAGTAACCAATAAGAGTACTGATGGAGAAATCCGTGGTGTCTATACATGTATCATTGCCCCATCCGCTACAAAGATTGATGTAAAAAATGCTTTTCATTCTCTCTATGGTGTTGATGTTGAGAAGGTAAATGTCCTCAAAACTCGTGAAAAATTTCACAACACTAAACAAGGAATGCAAAAGAAGCGTACCATCGAAAAAAAAGCCATGGTAACCCTCAAGAATGGACAGAAGATCGCAAACTTTGAAGTTATCAAATAATTCTCTCACCGCAAGTAATCAAAATCTAATTTCTCTTTCTATGCCTATCAAGAAGTACAAGCCAACGACTCCGTCCCGCCGATTCATGACAGGATTGACGTATGAGGAGCTTACAACCAATGAACCACACAAGCCACTCACTGTTTCCCTCCAGAGTCATGCTGGTCGCAATAGTGCTGGACGTATTTCTGTTCGTCATCAGGGTGGAGGACATAAGCAGCTTTATCGTATGGTAGATTTCAAGCTCGATAAGGTTGGTATTCCTGGGAAGGTTGAGACAGTTGAATACGACCCATATCGTACATCTTTCATTGCTCTTGTATGTTACCGTGATGGGGAACGTCGATATGTTCTTGCTCATACTGAGACAAAAGTTGGTGATGAAATCATTACATCAAACGATGCAAAGCCAGTTGCTGGAAATCGTATGGAAATCGGGAAGATCCCAACAGGACTTTTCGTTCACAATGTAGAGATGATCGTTGGACAAGGAGCTTCAACAATTCGTTCAGCTGGTGCCTATGCAACCGTTATCTCTCAAGAAGGAGAATATACACAACTCAAGATGCCTTCAGGTGAGATTCGTATCATACACAAGAAGTGTAACGCAACAGTCGGGGTTGTTTCAAATATTGACTGAAATCAGGTTACTGTAGGAAAAGCTGGACGATCTCGTTGGCTCTGAAAGAGACCTACAGTTCTCGGTTCATCGATGAATCCTGTTGACCATCCACACGGAGGAGGTGAAGGACACCAATCAGTTGGACAACGAAAAGGGCCAAAGACCCCTTGGGGACGTCTCGCACGTGGCGTGAAGACTCGTTCACGCAAAAGTACAGATCGTTGGATCCTTCGTACTCGTGCTGGGAAGCTTCAGGGTTAATCGAGACTAATGCTAATTCTAAATCTTAAATCCCAATCCTATGACTCGCAGTCTTAAAAAATGACCATACGTTGACTCTCGTGTTGCAAAGAAGGTTGAAGCCCTCAATGCAAGTGGTAGAAAAACCATTATCAAGACTTGGTCTCGAGCATGTACAGTAGCTCCTGATTTTGTTGGACATACATTTGGTGTTCACAATGGAAAACAACATATCCCTGTTTTTGTAACAGAAGATATGGTTGGTCATAAGCTCGGTGAATTTTCATTTACTCGCAGGTTTATGTCTCATTCTGGTAACAAGTAGTTAGTTGGCATATTGGTAATTGGTAACTAACCGAAACTAACACTATCCTACTTCTACTATCCTACTAATCACTAAATTTCTATGAAAGCTTCCGTTCAAAACATCAGAATTTCTCCAAAGAAACTCAATGTTATTGCATATATCATTCGTGGTATGTCCGCGAAAGATGCTCTTGATACACTTCGGTTTATGCCAAAGAAGGGAGCGCATATTCTCTATGAGGTTCTTAAGAGTGCTGTTGCCAATGCAACACATAATGATTCTCAGAAGTTTGAAGATTTGAAGATTTCTTCAATTTCTGTCACACAATGACTCATGTTTAAGCGTATTAATCCAGTTTCTCGAGGTCGCGCCCATCGAATACTCAAGCGTACTTCACATGTTGATCTTACTCTTTCCGCATAATTTCCTTCGAATCTTACCTCTAAACTCTAAAACTTTCTCCTATGTGACACAAAGTTAGCCCACTTGCATTCCGTATTGGTTATATCAAGACATGGCGTACAAACGGATACTATGATCGTAAGTCTTATGCAACTCATATTGCAAGTGATGTTGTGATTCGTACAACCATTATGAAACATTTTAAGAATCTTCCTATTGGGAACCTTTTCTTAAGCCATACAGGAACGAATACACTTACAGCAACTATTTATAGTTCTCGAACGGCACTTATTCTTGGAAATAATGATGAAAATGTTGAGGCACTCAAGGCGATCCTTGTAAAAGAATTTCCTCTCTATACTTTCACTATTGAAGTAAAAGAAGTAAAGAAACCAGAACTTTCTGCATCTATCGTTGCAGACTCTATTGCTCGTCAACTCGAAAAGAAGATGCCTTACCGTCGTGTTATCAAGAATGCTATTACAAAAACTATGGAAAAAGGAGGACTTGGAGTGAAGGTAAAACTTGGTGGACGTCTCAATGGAGCAGAAATTGCTCGTCGTGAAACATTCAAAGATGGAAGTATTCCTACTCAGACTATTCGTGCCGATGTTGAATTTGCTTATGAAAGAGCAGAAACAACCGCTGGAACAGTAGGTCTCAAGGTATGGATCTACAAAGGTGATGTTTTCAAGAAATAGTACATTGACAAATACAGAATTAATTTTTCAATTTTTCCCTTGCTTTTTAAAAAGTTTCTTTATAATCCTAACGCTTAGATCCCATGTTACAACCGAGCCGAACCAAATACCGCAAAGCACATCGAGGTGTTATCAAATGACTTGCTATCCGTGGTTCAACTATGAATTTTGGAGAATATGCTCTTAAAACCGTCGAAGCTGGGTATATTACTTCTCGTCAAATCGAGAGTGCTCGTAAGGCAATCGTTCGTTATCTGAAGAAAGGAGGACAACTCTGGATTCGTATATTCCCAGACAAACCTTATACAAAGAAAGCTCTTGAAGTTCCAATGGGAGGAGGAAAGTGAAGCGTTGAAATGTATCGAGCTCCTGTAAAACCTGGTCGTATTATCTTCGAAATGGGAGATATATCACCAGAAGTTGCAAGAGAGGCTTTTGAACGTGCTGCGTATAAGCTCCCTCTTAAGACAAAGATTATTCTCTCAAGAACAGATTTCTAAATTCTAGGTTCTCAATTCTAAATTCTCAATTCTCAATTTATGGCACCAAAGAAAAAAACTCAAGTCTCATCTTCAAGCGTTCATAAGAGCCTTGCTGATCTTAAGATACTTGATAGAGCAGAGCTTCAAACAGAACTGAATACAGCCCGAAAAGACCTGTATGTTCTTACTATGAAAAAAGAACTTGGAGAACTGAAGCAAATTCATCTTATGAAAAAGGGAAGAAAGTACATTGCACAGATCTTTACTTGCCTATCATCTGTCATTTAATCTTGATAAATAATCAATAATTTTCTTTTTATGCGAACAAAAACTGGAATCGTTACGAGCACAAAGATGCAAAAGACTATCGTTGTTACGGTAGAGATATACAAGACTCATCCAAAATACCAAAAACGATATAAGTCATCATCAAAGTTCTATGCTCATGATGAAAAAGGACTCGCGAAGCTTGGTGATACGGTTACCATTACTGAGACTCGTCCACTTTCTCGCCTAAAGCGTTGGAGTCTTGTAGAAGATTCTATTATATCAGCAAGCAAGTAATTACCATCTGAAGAAAGAAAGAATTAAGAGTATTCATTCTCTTTATTCCAAGTTATAAATTCTAAATTCTCATTTTATGATTCAGGCAGAAACAAGACTCGCAGTCGTTGATAATACTGGTGCTAGAGAAGCTCTTTGTATCAAGGTACTTAAGGGGTCAAAGCGTCGTTATGCAAGTGTTGGTGATATCATCGTGGTATCTATCAAGAAAGCACTTCCAAACGGAAACATCAAAAAGAAGTCTGTATGTAAGGCTGTCGTCGTTCGAGTATCAAAAGAATACCAACGTGAAGATGGTTCATACGTTCGCTCTGATGATAACGCTTGTGTTATTATCGATGATAAGCTTGAACCAAAGGGAACTCGCATCTTCGGCCCTGTATTCCGCGAGCTCAAGGCTCGAGGATATCAGAAGATTATTTCTCTTGCACCAGAAGTTGTATAGAGATTCCATTAAAAAACTTCTCGTTAAAATTCTAAATTCTCATTTTATGAAAATCCACAAAGATGATCAAGTCATCGTCATCGCCGGTAAAGACAAAGGAAAAACAGCAAAGGTTGTACGTGCAACCCCTGCAGATAAAAGAATAATTGTTGAAGGAGTAAACTTTGTGACTCGCCACATGAAGAAACAATGAGCAACTCCAGGACAAAAAGTTACCTTTGAAAAACCAATCGATGTTTCCAATGTTATGCTTGTCGATCCAAAGACTGGTACACCAACTCGCGTTGGGTATAAAATCGAAAATGGAAAAAAGCTTCGCATTGCGAAGAAATCAGGAATGGTTCTATAATCTTAAGATATCGGAGTATAAGGTGATCTATTCACTTTGTAACTCCCAACTCTAAACTCTAAACTCTCTTTCTATGTCCTTCCGCGAAAATTACCAGAAAAATATCCTTCCTGCTCTTGCAAAAGACCTTGGAATCAAAAACCCTATGCGACTTCCTCATATTGAGAAAATCGTACTCAATATGGGTATAGGTACTTATGTTGCTTCGGGAAATAAAGATTTCTCAAGCCTCAAGAGTGATCTTGCGCTCATTGCTGGACAGCTACCTCGTGTGAGTCATGCACGTAAAGCGATTTCAAACTTTAAGCTCCGTGAAGGAATGCCAGTTGGCATGATGGTAACTCTCCGTGGAGAACGCATGTATGCCTTCCTTGAAAAACTCGTTGCTATCGTTCTTCCTCGTGTTCGTGATTTTCGTGGTGTATCTTCTCGTTCATTTGATGAGGCAGGAAACTTTCATTTCGGTATTCGTGAACATACAATTTTCCCAGAAGTTCCACAACTTGATGTGGTAAAGCCTCATGGAATGCAGATTACTCTCAAGTTCCGTACAGAATCAAAAGACCATTCGAAGGCGCTTATGGATAAGCTCGGATTCCCATTCACCAAGTAATTGACCCAGTAATTTGTAATTGTAATTTTTTCTTTTATGGCTCGTATATCTATTGTACACAAGTGTAGTGTTGCTCAGAAAAAAGCAGAGCGTGCTCGTGAACTCGGAAAGAAACCGGTACATTCCACACGTCTCTATCACCGATGTTCTCATTGCGGTCGTGCATATGGATATATTGGTAAATTTGACCTCTGTCGTATCTGTATCCGTGAACGCGCGAATGCTGGAGAGCTCATGGGAGTTCGTAAATCAAGTTGGTAAAATAGACAATAGCGATAGGAATAGAAAGGAAAATAATACTTATAAAAATCCATTCTGTCACCCCATACCATCGATATCGCTCATTCAATCCTAAAATCTAAAATCTAAATTCTCATTTATGACTCACGATCCAATTGCAGATCTTCTTACTCGTATCCGAAATGGATATCTCGCTCGTCTTCACGATGTGAGTGTTCCATATTCTAAGCTAAAAGCCGAACTCCTTCGTATTTTAAAGAAGAATGGATATATTGTTGACTTTGCTCTTTCGGAAGACAAGCGTTCTTTCATTGTATCTCTTCAAGATGTACGCAAGTCAAAGTACATTCCTTCTTTTAAAAGAATTAGCAAACCAGGTCAACGTATCTACATCAAGAGTGTTGATATTCGTAAATCAAAAAATGGTGTAGGTATCTATATTCTCTCTACTCCAAAAGGTATAGTTACAGGATATGAAGCCTATTCCCTTGGTGTTGGTGGTGAACTTCTCTGTGAAATCTACTAAAGATCGGGTTGTAAGTTCGGAATTTGTATCGGATGCTCGGTATTAATTCCAAACTCACAACTTTAAACTCTTAACTCTTCCTCTTATGTCTCGAATCGGAAAACAACCTATTACAATCCCAGCTTGAGTGACGGTAGAGATCGCTACAGATCTTGTTACTATCAAGGGAATAAAAGGTACACTTACATTCAATATCCTCCCTAACGTGAAAGTTTCACAAGACGCTGGTATCCTCCAAGTGTCTGTGGATAATCCAGGACAAAAACAACAACGTGCTTTCTGGGGACTCACTCGTGCTATGCTCCAGAATATGGTTGTCGGAGTTTCAGAAGGATATACAAAATCACTTGAAATTACTGGTGTGGGATACAAGTTTGATGTGAAGGGATCATCAAAGATGGAGCTTTCTCTCGGGTTTTCACACAAAGTGAATGTAGATGCTCCACAGGGAGTTACTGTAGAAGCAGATAAAGATGAAAAGAATAAGATTCACATCAAGTCTCATGACAAGCAACTTCTTGGATACTTTACTGCATATGTTCGTTCCCTCAAGAAACCAGAGCCATATAAAGGAAAAGGAATTCGTTACGTTGGAGAATATGTACGCCGTAAGGCTGGTAAGACAGCAGGTAAGTAATTGTAAATTGTTAATCGTTAAATATTTTTCTTATGCTTAAGAAAGTTCAAAATCGCGTTCGTCGATCGGCTCGCACACGAGCAAACATGGTTGGTACTGCAGAGAGGCCACGCCTTTCAGTTTTTCGTAGCAATCTCCATATCTCAGTTCAGGCGATTGATGATGTAAATAGCATTACTCTTTGTTCCGCACACGATATTACTATAAAGAAGGGAACAAAATCTGAACGTGCAACGGTTGTTGGTACAGCTATTGGCGAGGCAATGCTCAGTAAAGGTATCAAAGCATGTATATTTGATCGCGGAGGGTATATCTATCATGGTCGCATCAAGGCTCTTGCAGAAGCTGCACGAGCAGCGGGTATTATATTTTAATTCGTCTTATCTTCTTTTTCTATGTCAGATACTGTTCAAACAGAAACTCCTACAACTCCAGAGTCTTCTTCGAGCTCTCCAAGCACTTCTCCATCAAATGATAGAGGAAATCGTGGAGATAAACGAGGTGGAGATCGTAAATGATGAGATCGTAAAGGTCGTCGTGACGGTATCCGTGAAGAAGAAAAAGAGTTTCAAGAAGCAATGCTTTCTATTGATCGCGTAACACGTGTAACTGCTGGTTGACGTCAACTTCGCTTCCGCGCCTCTGTTGTTATTGGTGATGGAAAAGGCCGAGTTGGTCTTGGTATAGGAAAATCAGGAGAAGTTCAAGGGGCAATTGAAAAGGCTATTCGTGATGCTAAGAAGAATCTTATCACGTTTCCTATGGTAAATGGAACTATCCCTCATGAGGTTGCAGTTAACTTTAAGTCAAGTTCACTCTTCCTTCATCCTGCTCATCCAGGTACCGGTATTATTGCCGGAGGTTCTGTTCGAAAGGTCTTTGCAGTATCAGGAATCAAGGATATTATCGCAAAACAGCACGGTGCTTCAAATGGTATTACCAATGCACGTGTAACGATGAAGGCGCTTCAATCACTCAAACCTCTTAATCTCGTTCGTGAATTTGGTAAGACACAAGCAGTAGTTCCAGTATCAAAAGCAGAAGCTCCAGTGGTAGTAAAAAAAGAAACTGCCCCAGCTCTCGTAGAAAAGAAGAAAGAAGTTGCTCCAGTAAAAGCAACACCAGCAAAGAAGACAGCAACTGCAGAAAAGGCTCCAGCGAAGAAGGCTCCTGCGAAGAAAAAGGCTGAATAATTCCAAAGAATTAAGAATGCAGAATCAAGAAACGGATTCCATTCTAAAATTCTAAACTCTAATCTCTCATTTTATGGTAAATCTTACAACTCTGAGTCCTAACCCAGGATCACAAACTCGTCATACTCGTCTTGCACGAGGACGTGGAACCGGTGTTGGTGGAACATGCGGACGTGGTATGAATGGACAAAACTGTCGTACTGGAAAAGGAAAACGTTATCCAACATTTGAAGGAGGACAAACTCGTCTCTTCATGCGTACTCCAAAACGTCGCGGATTTACTGCATATGATCCAGAAGAATTCGTTATCGTGAATCTTGATCAGATTGAAAAACTTGCTGAGGCAGGAGTTACGGAAGTTGATTATGCTGTTCTCTATGAGAAATGTATTATCCGGGAAAAAGGAAAACTCCTAAAGGTTCTTGGTCGTGGAGCTCTCAAGTCTGCTGTTACCGTGACTGCAGACGCAATGTCCGCAGGAGCAAGAGCCGCTATCGAGAAAGCAGGAGGAACAGTTAATGTAGCATAATTAATCGAATATTTTAATAGAAAACTCTCCGTGATTGGAGAGTTTTCTTCTAGAGTAAATTCCTTTGCATTTCCTCAAGTTTCCTCTATAATACCGAACAAAATCTAACCTTTACCTTATCATGATTTCCAATCTCAAAAAAGTCTGGGCAGCTCCTCAAATTCGAAAAAAGATCATTTTCACGATCATCATGATGGCGGTCTATATGTTCCTCTCCAATATTCCAGTTCCTGGCATAAACGCAGGGCTCCTTGAGGCATATACAAATCAACTTGCACTCAATACTCAACTGGCCTTTTTCGGTTCAGTTATGGGAGGTGGACTTCAACATTTTTCGATTATCCTTATGGGACTGGCTCCATTTATCAATGCGACTATTATCATTCAGCTCCTTGCTGTTATCGTTCCATCGCTTGAGTCACTGAAGAAGGAAGGAGATCAGGGACAGAAGAAGATTAACAATTACACGCGATACCTTACCGTGCCTCTTGCTTTCGCACAGAGCTATGGGATGATTTACCTTTTGAATACTATCGTAGGTACAGGAAGTAGTGGCATGCCAATCATTGATACGAAGGATTTTCTTGGGACAGTGCTCCCTGCGATGGTGTTTATCACTGCAGGAACGATGATCCTTCTTTGGCTCGGAGATCTCATCACAGAGCTTGGTATAGGAAATGGAACTTCTATTATCATCTTTGCATGAGTTCTGACATGAGTTCCAGCACACATCGGAAACTATATCAATATACAAAACTACGTACTTCTCTTATTCCTTGCAGCCCTTACCGTCATTGTTATCTACATTATCATACGATTTACCGAGGGATATAGAAAAGTTCCGCTTATCTATACCCGTACTGGTCGAGATGAGCGATCATATTTTCCTATCCGTGTGAATCAGGCAGGGATGGTGCCTATTATCTTTGCTATCGCACTTATTACGTTCCCTTCTCTTATTGGTCAGATCCTCGAAAAACGTGGAGGTGGTATGAGTGCAACTATAGGTGAATGGCTCTCAAGTAATCTCTCTATGCAGAATCCAAGTTGGATCTATATTTCTGTGTACTTTCTTCTTGTTCTTGGTTTCTCATTCTTCTATGTTTCTATCACTTTCAATACGACAGAAGTAGCTGAATCAATCCAAAAACGAGGAGGATATATTCCAGGAATACGTCCAGGAAAGGAAACGGCAAACTATCTTCAAAAAGCCTCAGACCGCTTAAACCTCTTTGGTGGTGGATTTTTGGCTCTTATCGCCGTGTTTCCATATGTCATGACAAAAGTAAACGCCCTTACCAATACCTTTGCTGCATCAGGTTCAACGCAGATTGATTTCCTTATCTCAGGTTCTGGACTTATCATCGTTGTTGGAGTTATCCTTGATATCATCCGCAGAATTGATACCGATATGAAGAGTTACGATTATAAGAAGTTCTACTAAAAATCCCTGAAAACCTGCGAACTTTATCGTCAGATAAAAACTTTCTTGTTCATTTACGAGTTGTAAACTCGTTTCGAAAGTTTTTATCTTCCTTGAACTTCTTACTTTTGAGGGATTTTCTACTTTCTCACTCCATTTGAACTATGAGAGCTTTGCTCTCGAAGATCTACATTCCGCTCAGAAAGAATGTAAGCATTATTTCTTCACTCCATTTGATCTATCCTTCGGGAAGATCTACATTCCGCTCAGAAAGAATGTAAGCATTATTTCTTCACTCCATTTG
>JAVHPT010000048.1:34832-36958 GCA_036170735.1 Patescibacteria group bacterium
ATCTATGAAAATCTGCGTTTTTGATACTGAAACGACTGGTTTCCCTGTACGAGATGGGAAGCTCGACCAGCAACCATATATTATCCAATTTGCTGCCATCATGGGAGAGTTCAATACAGAAACCAAGGAGTATGAAGAGAAAGAACGATATAATATCCTTATCAAACCAAAGATTGCTATCCCATTTGCCTCTTCTCAGGTACATGGAATCTATGATCGTGATGTTGCAGATAAGCAGTATATCAGCGAGCACATAGATACTATCATACAGATATTAAACCGTGCCGATATTGTTGCAGGACACAATGTTTCTTTCGATGAGGAGGTGCTGGGTTTTGAACTGGCTCGTCTTGGACGTGTAGGGGACTATACTCCAATAAAAACGATCTGTACGATGAGGGGTTCAACGGAGTATTGCAAGCTCCAATGACGAGGTTTTGCTTTTAAGCCACCGAAACTCTCTGAGCTTCATAAGTTCCTTTTCAACGAATGGTTTGAAGGAGCGCATGACGCGATGGTTGATGTGGAGGCAACGATGCGATCGCTCGTTGAACTCATCCGAAGAGATGTTATCCAGATTGAGGCAAGTAATGTGATGCGGTTATTTTAACCATTTCCCATATGAATAATTACAACGATACTATACTCTACGAAACACGACAACACCCTATCGTTCTCGTATTTCGTTTCTTGCGAAACTTTGCGATAGTTGGAATTCCGCTATTTCTCGTGGTGTATTTTGTATTTTTTCCTGGTGTATTGGCCGCTTCTGTAACAGCAGTTACTATCGGGGTGTTGTCATTCCTTTGGACCTATTTTTTCTGGAGCAAATCGTATTTCATCATCACCAACAAGAAAATCTCTATCAAAGTTCGAAATGGAATCTTTTCCAAGTTTTATGTCAGCCTGTACTATAAGAATATCAAAGATATTGCTTACTCCAAGAATAACGCACTTCATTACCTTTTTGACTGCTGAACATTTTTTGCGCGGAGTTCTGCGGGTTCAATAGGGGATTTTGAGTGACCTTGGCTCCCAGAGATCGAAAAGATCTATAAATATGTGAATAATATCTATCTCTTCTCTGATACAGAGCGGGACAATTTAAAGGGTTTGGAAGGTGTTTCAGAGGACAAGGATTCTCAGGAGCTTGGATTGCTTCGTTCCTCACAGTGACGAAGACAGGAAGAATCTCTCGAAGAAATCATTCAGAAGGAAAAAGCCATACTTCTCTCCATCCAGGGAATCAAAGAGGTTATCCTCCTTGATAATACAGACCGTTCCTTTATCTTCGATCATGAGGAAGACCGAAACCACGGAGTCTATGAATCTCTGAAAAAGAAGGTGCTTTTCGCTGTCACGCATGACAGCACTTTCCGATCTCCCGATGAGGCGATAGTCTTCCAGAAGTGAGAAAAGGTAATCTTCCCAACGGTAGGATTTCATGAGATCAAGAGGGCATGAGTTCTCTCTGCTTCTCCTGGGCTCACGGCACACGAGTATCTTGTACCAAAATTTCAGAGTATCGATAGTCAGGATGCGACGATACTCGTTGGGTTTGAAGGGTAGTATTTATTATTTTATCTTACAGTCTCATGCCTGACATAACTTAAAATCCTTTGATCATCCAGGAGATTTATAGAAACCCAACTGGGTATAGGTGCTACTCAGCACACAGGTACTGGTCGCAAAGTCCCATCTGTATAGAGGTCCATAGGAGCTTCATCAGCAATTATCAGTAGTATAGAGATAGTAGAGTCCATCAGCTTTCGATCTATAAGCATATTGAAAACCAGTGTATCCTCAAGTATTACAATAATAGTTAAACACTACCCTCTCTGCTCAAGCACAAGCCGCATCAAAGAAAAATGTCTCACTATATGAAGATGATCTATGTCTTGGGTTTATAGATAACACATTTCCCGCAGCATCACTATACATAATATCTTGTCATGAAACTCGCAGATATGCAGAATCTGTTGGGTTATTCAGTCACAAAAATGTTCCCATTAAGGTTGTTCCATCGCCCCTATATACCTTGGGACTTCCGCCTG
Source organism: Patescibacteria group bacterium (assembly GCA_036170735.1). Taxonomy (GTDB): domain Bacteria; phylum Patescibacteriota; class Gracilibacteria; order BD1-5; family UBA2023; genus JABFSX01. The sequence continues at coordinate 36,887 of JAVHPT010000048.1, forward strand.
CTGCAAGAGCCGCATCTACATATGCCTTGGTTGCGACATGATTGGCTGCAGTAGGAGCATTAGCAATAATGT
>JAVHPT010000049.1:0-36645 GCA_036170735.1 Patescibacteria group bacterium
GTTCCTGTCATTCCCGCGAAGGTGGGAATTTAGTATTTCTGTGGTTTCTGTCATTCTGACGAAGGAAGAATCTGCTCTGTCATTCTGAGGAATGAAGAATCCAGCGTTCCTGAATCCGAGCGTACTTTTTGTACAAAAAGTACCAAAAACTCTTCCAATCTTCTCTGCTTCATTTTGGTATCTGTTTCATAACTCGATTTCCTAAATCACAAAAACTCACTCCTTTCAGTCGCTCAAACAGTTTGTGATTTTATACGGAAACCTTCGTTATACAGATACACAAAATTTACAAACGAAGAAAAAGAAAGTATCGGACAGATTCGAAACAATAACAGAAAAGCTTCTCTAAAATCTAAATACCAAATACTTTCTTATCCAACCAATTCCTGTAAGAACCCTTCTACACCTTTCCAATACCGCGTTTCGACGCGGATCTTCCTGACTGATAACAACACCATTCGTTTCTTGTGATCAAATCGTTCGAGAAAACTCTTGATTTTGGGGACATCAGTTTTTTCATGAAAATCGAAAACGTAACTCATTCCCACTTTTGAGAGTTTGGTGACACCGTATTCAGAGAGGAGAAGACGTGTACGAAGGAGGAGGAAGAGATTATGATACGTTGTTTGAGAATCTACAGAATTCATGCTTCTTTGTACTTGATCTTCCATTTCGTCCAATTCTTCGATTGTTTCAATGTTCTCGATCTCTCGGAAAAAATTCAGCTTATCTGTCTCAGAAAGGAAAAATTCCGGAGGGATAACATAGGAGATATCCAGTTCGATTTTTGTTCAGATCCTTGTTTTCTTTTCATTTTTGAGTTCTTCAATCTTTTCCTCGAGCATACGGAAATAGAGAGTGAGTCCAACATCTTTGCTTTTTCCTGATTGTTTGAGTCCGAGGACATCTCCAGCTCCACGGATCTCGAGGTCTCGCATGGCAATCTCAAATCCTGCACCGAGATGGGTATTGTTGGCAATGGTGATCAGTCGTTCTTTCTCTTCTTTTCAGAGTTCAGGTTTTCGATACATGAGGTAACAATATCCCTGTTCATCTTTTCTCCCCACTCGACCACGGAGCTGATGAAGTTGTGCTAGGCCGAAGTCCTCAGGATCGATGATGATGATGGTATTTGCCGAGAGAAAGTTTACTCCATTCTCGATAATGGTGGTTGTGAGGAGGATATCATATTCTCAACGTTTGAAGGCATGGATACGATCTTCGATCTGTTCTCCAGGCAATTGGCCGTGGGTGATGATGATACGAGGCGTATTTTCTCAGACACAATTCTCCGTACTTTTGTAACCAAAAGTACCAAAAGTTTCGGGTGGGAAGCCAAACTCGCTCAGGTATTCGCTCTGATCATTGCCCCCTCTCCTCCTTATCATTGTTCAGACAGTGCCTTCCCACCGAATCCCCATTTCATACTCTTCATCATCCCCATTTCTCGTTTTTCAACTTCAAACTTTCAACTTCGAACTCTCAAATATATTCTGGATCTCCTTCTCTATACTTTCCATTCCTCGGATTCGGTTATGTACGATGATGACCTGACCTCATCGATCGAGTTCATATTCGATAGCCTTCAGGATTATCGATTCATTCCATCTTGTAATGATAGTCTCTATGGGTTTTTTCTTTTTTGGAGGGGTAGCGAGGATAGAGATCTTCTTGAGCCCTGAGAGAGCGAGATTAAGAGAGCGGGGAATCGGCGTTGCGGAAAGAGCGAGGATATCGAGCCCTGCGCGTATCTTCTTGAGCTTTTCCTTATGGGTGACTCAGAACTTATGCTCTTCATCGATAATGAGGAGTCCAAGTTTCTGGAACTTCACATCATCAGAAAGGAGTCGGTGAGTTCCAACTACGACATCGATTGTTCCTTTTTTGAGTCATTCGAGAGTTTTCTGAATCTCCTTTTCACTATTCATGCGTGTCATAACTCCAACACGAACACCAAAATCTCCAAGTCGATTGGTAAAAGTCTCATAATGTTCATCTGCGAGTACCAGAAGTGGGGAGATAACAGCCACTTGAGTTTTTGCTAGCACTGCCTTATAGATGGCATTCATGGCTACCTCAGTTTTTCCAAAACCGACATCTCCTGAGATAAGTCGGTCCATCGGATTCGGTGCCTCCATATCTTCAAAGATATCTTCTATGGCAGAAAGTTGGTCTTTTGTGTATTCGTAGGCGAATGCTTCCCCGAATTCTCTCTCTTCCTTCTCGAACTTTGGGAATGCGCGACCCTTTGCAAGACTTCTCTTTGCACTTGTTTCGATGATATCTGCTGCAATGAGTGCAATCTCCTCATCTGCCTTTTCGAGCGTTCGTTCCCACTCTTTTCCAGAAAGTCGAGTGAGTTCTGGTTCAAGATTTCAGAGATATTTACTGACTCGGTATATCTCCGTGAGAGGAACGAAGAGCTTGTCCTCTTCGGCATAGTGCAGCTCTAGATACTCACGTTCTATATGATTTAGACTCTTTTTCACGATACTATGAAATCGCGCAATCCCATGCTCTCGGTGAACGATATAGTCTCCAGGATTGAGAGTAAGGAGGAGGTCGAGATTTTTCGCAATAGACTTTCGAGTTCGACGCCTGACAAATATCTCACTGAGAATATCATCAGTGATAATTAGCTTTCAGAAACCATTCTCCGTACTTTTGTAATCAAAAGTACCAAAAGTTTCGAGGGGCAGTCGGACTCATTCCTCCTCATTTTGCTCATTTGTCGCATTGTTTTCATTCTCGCGAGAGTCAGTGCACTCCCACGAACCCCTGATTCATAGTTTATGATCTTTCCATTCACAGCTCTCAAGCCATAACTTGTTCACGGGGATAACTTCAATTCAAGAGAGGGAATTGTATTCGAGAAAATCTTGCACGGGTTTTTCATATTTTGTGTAGATTTTTACTTGGGTATTTCTCTTTTTGGAGAGATATTCTTTGAGTACGTCGATATGAGGAATATCAGGAATTGATACATCAAGAGATATAGAGTTTTCCCTTCAGAAATCGGAGAAGTGTACTGTTGCATTATTTCGCAATAGTTCTATATATTCAAGGAAATCACATCAGATGAGAACTATCTCCGTTTGGAGAGAAGACGAGTTGTTATTAGTTGTTCATAGATAACTCATAAGTTCTTTATTGAGTTTTCCTACTTCTCGCTCGATAGGTAGTTCTGCGATTTTGAGATTTTTGAGAGTATAGCTTTCATGAAAGTTTCGTGCATCACTTCGAGGATCGATCTCGATGATGCTATCGATCTCGGTATCGAACCATTCAATATACCAAATATTTCCAGAGAAGAAGTCTGTTATGGTTACGATACTTCACTCTCGTTTGTAGGTTCAGAGTTCTCCAATATGGAGAGCATAAGCGTATCCAAACTCGATAAGTTTTCCGATCACAGACTCGATACTTCGATCTTCGTTTCTTCGTATCTCAATGAGAGAAAGTCTTTTTAGGAACTCAACAGTTCCACTTACTTCCAGGACGTCGTGTTTTACACAGAAGATTCATGTCTTTGATTCTGTCATTGCCCAAAATTCTGGAATATTTGAGATGAGGTGTATCTTTTGCCCAAGGATTGTTCTCGAAAAGTCTCGCATAAGGGCAATATCTCGATCGCTATCAGTAATGATGATATACCTTCTTTCTCACGTAAAAAGACTCTTCATCACGAAGAGTCGGGCAGTGGGACATGTGGAGTGGGAGAAAGTGAGCATAGAAAACTAAACCTTCATAATATCCTCCTCCTTTTTCTTCAGCATACTTTCCGCTTCTTTGATAGCTGCATCTATATGTTTTTGGAGATCTGCTTCATATCACTTTGTTTCATCTTCACTGATTTCCTTACTGGCTTTTGCTGTATCGATTTTCTTCTTGTAATCTTGTCGAACGTTTCTGATGCCAACCTTTCCTTCTTCGAGGAGACGAGAAGCAATCTTTACGAGTTCTCGACGACGCTCTTCGTTCAGGGCAGGGATATTAATAAGGATAGACTCACCATTGTTGTTTGGATTCAGACCCAGACTTGCTTCGGTAATTCATTTTTCGATATCCTTGATAACAGACTTATCCCATGGCTGTATTGAGAGAGTTTGAGCGTCAAGTACTGACACTGCTGCGACGTTTCGGAGTGGCTGACTACTTCCATACGCCATGACAAAGACTCATTCGACGATCGCAGGATTGGCACGCCCTGCTTGGAGCTTCGAAAGCTCATTCGTAAGGTGACTTGTCGCTTTGTAAAGGTCTTGTTGAAGATTCGCTAACATAGTGGAATATATAGTTATAATATAAATGTACAAATAGTGTATTCAATTTCTCCCTTTCTACAAGGTTTTTTTTGACAAAGATGCGTGAGATTATACAATGCGAGGGAAGTTTTACTTTTTTCACCAATTTTTCTCTATGCGAAAAATTCTTTCATCCCTCGTGATTGCATCATTTGCAATAACATCTTTAGCTTTTGCAGCCGATTCTACCGTGGTAGTCAGTCCAAACGGCGTAACGACTAGCACAAGTTCAGGAGTCGATTCTACCACTGCTGTAGTAGCAGGTCCAAACGGTGTAACGACTAGCACTACTGGAGGAGATCCAACCATTACAATGAATGCAGCAACTACAATCAGCGCAAGCGCAGGATCAGCAATCGGCGAATACAAGGCAGTAGCCTGTTCTTCAAATGCTCTTTTTGGAAGTAACAGTTGTGATCAGTGTTTTGACGGATCATCAGTAAAAGTGGGAGAAGCCCTCACAGGACTTTTTGACAACTGGACTAATGCAACAACCAATATCCTTACCGCCTATAAAGAAGAGCAAAAGACTCCAAATATGGTGAGAGTTGGAGCAACAATATGGACAGCTACCCCAGCTGATGAAACAAAACTTTGGAAGTATTCAAGTGATATAGTTTGGACACAGTCAGGAACAGGAGGAAAGAGCCAGTACATCCTTATTGGTGGACAAAAGGTAAAATTCTTCGAGGCAGACCTCGGTGCAAAGTACACTCTCGATAAGACAGACAAGAAAAATGGAGACACAGTAGGTATTCTCAGGTTTCCAGTTGTTTCTCATGTTGTAGATGCAAGTGGAAATGACGGAGCTGCTAACACTCACTATGAGTGTGTGGCCTACAAGTTGAATGCTCCAGCTGTAGCTCCAGTTACTCCAGCAAAACCAGCTCCAGCAAAGATCACTGAAACCAAAACTGGACCTGAGACACTTATCCTGATCATTGCGGCATTCTTCATCGCATTTGGTCTTATGTTCTCTCTCCGCAAGAGAATGTAATCCCCAATAGAAAAAGTTAGTTGAAAACGAAAAAAACCGATTCTTATATTCGAATCGGTTTTTTCGTGAAAAGAAAATGTATTGACAAATGTATTATAATACATATTATTCCTTGAAATAAACAAAAACTAGAGTGACAGTTATCCCAGTAGGACTCTCTTTCATAAGGGATTTCCTAGTATACTTCGCATCTCGTACTATGTGTTTTATCGGATTTTTGCCTTTCTGCTTGCTATATGATACCATCAGGAGGTAAAGTTTATTTTCTATCCGTATTCATATGTTTACACGTAATATCCGTACACAAGTACTTCTCGGGAAGAGTGGGGTAAAGTGGGATGTTCCAAGTGAAACCCAGAGAGCTTTAGAGAGCCTTAATAGAGACAATAATATTGCCGATCTCCTTAAGCGGGCAGAAAATACCCGAGATGAGGCTATAAGATTCCAAACAGTAGATGGTGATCCTATTAAAGCAGGCCACGCTCTTGAACGATTCGCCGATATCCTCAAAAAAGTTAATACAAAGAATGCGTCTGATCGTAACGCGGTTATTGCTTCTATAGATGCACTTATTGCTGCGGCTCCAGATGGATCTGCCCTCAAAACAAAAGCAACAGAACTCAAGACATCTTTCGAAAAATCATATGAAGGAGCAGCAGCAAAGGAAACAGGATGGGCAAGTACCGCAAAAGCTGATACTAAAAAAGAGATGTCGCGCACGATGGAATCAGTTATCCAGAAAAATAGCCGTGAAACTCAAGCTCGTGATTTTACAGAATATGTTGCATCAAAACTATTTGATCCAATTAAGAGTAACTTTCTTGATGCAGTAATAAAGAAGGATGAGATGGGGAAAGTAACGTATGAACTCACGAATGTGAGTATTCCAAATCTTCTAAGATCAATATATGAGGGTACACCCTATGTTGCTGATGGAGCAGAATTCAATGATCGTTATGCGCTTAAGAAATTTATGGAAGTGTACAATAATAAAGAATCTGTATTTAATACAGTCTTGATACCACTTGCGGTGGCTGCTCGCGCAGGTCAATCTGTCGAGAGTGTTCGAAAATCAGGTACTCTGACCGCGAGTGCGAACAATTCTGCAGTTATTCAGTATCTTACTCAGGTTGATAACTTCGAAACTCAAGGTATAACAGCTCTCGATCGTCAACTTTCTGCAGCTACAGTTTTCGCTTTTAATAAAGTAAAAGGAGATGATGATAAGTTTTTGAAGGTTCTTCAGAATGCGCTTATCCTTGGTGGTTCTACAGAATCATTTTCAGATTTACCAACTCTTAAGACGGCACTTACGACAAAACCAGAACTTAAATACGCTATCCTCGCAGGTATTCGTGAGGCTGCACGATCTCCTGGTGGAATAGAGTCTCTTCATGATACTAAGACTGCTTCAGGAATTGGTGAAAATGAGAGAAAGATGCTCGAAACTCTCGACACAAATAAAATAAAACTTCTTGATGGATTGAAAAAGGGGTTTACAAGTCAGCTTGAAGAACAGATAAAAGATGGAACAATCCCTGCTCTTAAAAAAGAGGAGGCTCAGAAATCTATCGATGCATATATTGCAGATATGAAAAGAGATGGATCAGTAGGTTGGAATATCGTCTCAAAAAATCTAGGAGCTGCCATCACCAATCGTGGTGCTGGTGCTGGAGCTGGTGCAACTATGGATTTTCCTCCGAATTGGCTTGCAGATAATGTCAGCATGGGTATCTGATTTTCAACTGGAAAACCAGGTGTATGAGTTGGTATTACTTTTGACAGAGCCATCACCCAAGATACGAAGCTCCTCTATGGTTGGGCTGGTAGTCCATTTGTCGGTATGACGACGAACCAATTTGAACGATGGCATTTTACTGGTATCGCTTGAGTAGGTGGAGGACTTTTCAATGTTTCTCGAGACATGGGAAACAAGGATATTGAAGTAAGACGCATGGAGAATCTTCGTTCTGCCGAGAAAACTCTCTCACAGATTGATGAATTTGCAAAAGGTACAAATAAAAAAGCAAAAGATGTCACCTTTGTACATGATGTTTCAGGATATCCAAAAGAAAGTACAGATCCGATGGAGCTCACTCAAGAACGTGCAACGAAAATTCATGAGGCTATCAATAGAGATATCCAAAATCGTCTTATGCTTGCAGGATTTGATACTGAGACTAACCCAGTGATTCGTTCTCAGATGATCTATAATGCACTCACTCAGGCAATCCAATCTCGTATAGATCTCCTCCAGCTCGATGATGCAACTGGTGGATGGTCTCTCAAATCTCTCTGACTTTCTCTTGGTCAATTCGCAGGAGTTCCGTTCATCCTTCCAAGTATTTCATTTGGACGTACATCATATACCCAGTCTCTCAAGATTCAAGAAACAAAAAAAGTTGGAAGAAAGGAAATTGTTAAAGATACCCTTTTTGGAGAACCAGTATTTTCGGATGATAGAGAGAGTTACTCTCTTCCTTTTGCAAAGAATACACCACTTACCGCTGAGAATATAGATATCTCAAGAACCCCCCCAGCAGTGTTCGTTTCAGGTCTCAATTGACAGGGTTCCCATATTGAAGGACTCAAAGATAAGTGAATCAAAGTAACTCTTAAGGATGGGAAATATGTATTTGAATACTCTACTAAGCTAGTAGCTTCTCAGAAAGCGATTAGCCAAGAAACAAAGTTTGATTCTCTTGAGAAAGTAGACTCATTGAAGTCGGCACTTGCAAACAAAAATACGAGAATGGCACTTTCTCATCTTTGGAATAATCCCTTTCGGAAGGTTGTTGTAAATGATTTCGTAAACAAAATGCAAGCATTCCAAAAAGGGGAAGGAACGATTAAGGATGTAAAGGAGAATTTTATCAATTGTATTGAAGGTCTGAAAGATCTGAAGCCACTTGCACAATCCGTATCAGGGCTTACTGATGAAAGACAGATTCAATCCGCACTCTTTGATATTCGCGGAGCCATGATGACGGATGAAAGACAAGCAAGAAACGTTTCTTTTGATTGACTAGCACATGTTGTCAGTGTAAATGAATCTTTAGATGCTACAAAGAAGCGTTTTGCACGAATGGTTTCATCTGAAAAGATGAGTAAACTTCTTAGTCAAATGGGGCTTACAGTTGATGATTATAAGGATATCATAAAATGATCGGGAAAGTGAAAATCTAAAATTACCATTGGTGATGCAAAGCTAAATATGGTTGGTGCCATTGCTTCTCTCAAGACGGCAGAGCCAAACATGGCTCTTATGCCAGCTGGGACTATGCGGTTTGTAAAGAATGAAGACGGAGAATTTATGAAAGATGCTTCAGGCTTTGATGCAGAGAAGAAGGGAAAAATGTTTGATGTTGCACTCCCTGAATGATCTGTAAGTGAAAAGGCACTTCGTATACATATTGCAGAAGTATTTGATAAAAAGGCAACTACTCCGATAACTTCAGCCGAACTTAAATCACTCATGGTCAATGGCAAGGCAACTATCTGAGGAAAGGAAGTAACAATGAAAGATCAGAAATTCTATCTCTGTGCGTATGGAGATTGTACGAATCCCGGTATTGCCATCGCACCTGGAACAATTTCTGTAGAAGGAAAATGAGATGTGCCAATTAGTATTGAATCAATTGCAGTATCTTCAAGCTGAGAATATAATGCCTGGATGGGAAGCTGAGCTGAGACCTCTGGACTTATGGGGGCAATTGGATATATAGCTCCAGGACAAAGTCAAGTAACTCCAAAACCAACTTCAGAACCATGAGAAAGTCCTGTTTCGCCACCAAGTCCTGTTCCGGGTCCAAGTCCTGTTTCGCCACCAAGTCCTGGTCCTGGTCCGGGCCCAAATCACCCTGTTGTTCCTCATCCACTTTCAGTTCCATGAGAAAATAAAGTGACTTCTATACCAGCTCCAGCCCAATCTCCAGTTGCGGCACCAGCTCCAGCTCCAGTACCTGTAGCTCCAGTTCCACCACCAGGAACGCCATCTCCACACACTAAATAATAATTTCTGTTTATGAAATATCTAGTCATTCCATACATACTCCTATCAATATTATTAATTTCTTGTACTTCCCCTCAGTCTTCTAAAAAAGAAGATTCTTCAAGCAGGAATATATGAGTTATTATTGCTTCAGGAACTGTCTCTGTTCAAGGTACTGCTAACGTTGGCACTTCTGAAAGTATAAATCTAACGTGAAGTTTAAAATAATTTTCTTATTTTCTCTTATGAAAACATTATTTCGCCTCTTTCTTGCCTCACCATTACTTTTGTTAGCTGTTTTACCTAGCATTACTTCAGCATATCAATGCGATCAAACCTTTTACGGTACACTTCGTGTAGGAATGTGATACAATTTTTTTGATACATACACCAATCCTGATTCATTTCGTCATAATATTGCAGGAGGTACTGTTACTATTGATGAAACATCAGTAGGAGATCTTAACCTTGGAGCAAATCCTTGATTTGATTGGACGTCTGAGATTGTGGGTAAAGATTATGAGGTAGCACCTGGACAGAGCCTTGAGATATTAAACTCAAGTACACCATACTACCTCCATGCGCATCCAGCAGATCCATCTTGAAGACTTTTGTTGGTATATTCGCTTCAAGTTCAAGGTCAAAATAATGATGGCTCTTGGAGTCATCCACCAGTAACACATAATGAATGTAAGTATTATACGATCAGTTGGTGTGGAGACGGAGCAAGAGATACTTCTTATAACGAAACCTGTGATCCAGCCGATCCAACTCATACTGGTTGGGGAGCAGGAGGATGTGACACTTCTTGTCAACCGGTAAATACAGCTTCTCCAGCCTGTGACTCATCTCATACTGGTCCTCAGTCATCCCCACTTTCTGTTCCTGGATATTGTGCCAGTGGTACTCCTTCAGGATTTTCAGAAAATGGTACCAATCCGATCAATTATTCTTGGTCTTGTGTGATTGGCGGATTTTCTCCTCAACAGTCAGTCGATTGTACAGCAAGTTATACTCCTCCTCCACCAACAAGCTTTGATCTCTCTATCAAGAAGTATGTCAATAGTATTGCCAATGATGCGCAGACACAAGGAACAGCAGTCAATATTGGAACAGGAACAGTATTTACGTATATTACTCGCGTCACCAACAATGGTCCACTAATCGCATCAGGTACGACAACTGTTACTGATCCTGGAGCTATTCCAGCTGGTATTACTGTAACGGGAGTAAGTGGTACTGGATGGGTATGTTCTCGCCTATGAAATAGCATCACTTGTACAAGTACGGACAGTATTCCTGTTACCCAATCATTTCCTGATATCGTGATATCCGCAACGACATCAACAGCAACGGGATACTTTATCAATACATCAACAGTCGCAAATATAGGAGATACCAATCCTGCGAATAATACAGATATAGCGTACATAGGTGTTAGTATTCCTGTTACCGTTCCGTCTTGTTCTGCGATCACTCCAAGTTGATCGATCACGAGTGTTCAACCAAATGCCGCTATTACGTATACTTGTAGTGCGGCTGGATTTGTAGGTAATGTTGCCAATCTTGAATACAATGTTTCTTGTGGAGCGGGTGATGCAAATGCAACATGGACAGGATCAAGTACGCGAATATGTAACGCTCCAAATGCATTTTCTGCATCACAGAGTGTAACATGTGGAGTACGTGATAGAACGAATTCAGGTGTGGTATTTACAGGATCCTTTGCAGGAAGCTGTGGAGTTACCGTTACCACGGTTGGTGGTGGAGGTGGTGGTGGAGGGTCAGCATTTATTGGAAAAAAGTGTGTAAATAATGTTGCCTCATGTGCGACGTACAATTCCATCTTTGCCTGTACTGGAGATGGAATCCCGACAGCACTCTGTTACCCAGCAGATAGTACTGGTCTTGCAAGCTGTCGGAATCAGAGTATGACTTGTAGTGGATGAGGTGGATGAGGTGGTGGCGGCGGGTGTGGTAATGGAGTTCTCGAATGAGGAGAAGAGTGTGATGTTGTTGGGGCACTGTGGTGTGTGAATTGTAAGATCACTATTGATACTACTCCTGGAGCAAATCCTATTGCTGACCTATGGATGAATATCCCCGTTCTCTCTAGTACCCATATTGGATACAGTTGGATCGACGGACAACCTGGAAAAATCAGATTTGAAGATAACCGAATGGTTCTCGGGGTTGGAACAAAGGCATTTACTCTTGCAGATACTGTAGGATTTGGTCTTCGTCCTCGATTCCTTGTTCCGCTTATGATCGAAGTAAACAAAGAATTCTGTCTTGCTTCTACAGGTGACGCACTGAATATCGGAAAACTCTGTACAGTCATCGGTAATGATACCACATGACTTGAAACTTGGACTCGATATGATGGAACGAAATATGTCATCTTTGGAAAAGGAGACTACCAGATTCCACAGCCAGATCATACCTATGTTGAGGCGTATGCGAATAGTGCCTATAGTGCCACACTATTCCGATGACCAAAAATATATACCATACCAGGTGGTGGTTCATTGACACTCAATAGTGCTTTTTGGGGAAGGGCAGTAGGAAATGATGGAACCATAACTCTCTCAACTCTTGATTCGATGACCCAAACAACGAGTATTGATCTTGTTTCCCTTTCTGTGCGAGTATCCTGAGCACTTGTAGGTACAACAGGTACACCAGTAAATCGTAGCATCGAGAATTTTGTCCTTCAGTCAGGAATACATAACTTTTTAAGTAGTATTACGGTGGACTCAACGACAACAAGTTCAAATACTACAGGAACTTCATCATCTTCTATTGCTCCAGTGAATGTCAATATCTCTTCTGTTGGGGATATAGCAGCAACCAAGCTTGAAGATATCCCAGCACTCAATGGAAATCAAAATATCCGCGCCGTAAAAGGGAATCTCACGATCAATTGTCCTATAGGAGGAACCACATTCCTTATGGAGTGAGTTCGCACTATTCTCATTGAAGGGAATCTTATTTTGAATTGTAACACTTCATATAGTTTGAACGATACAACTTCCAGCTTTGCATGGATCGTAAAGGGAGGAAATATCCAGGTTTATGGAGGAACTTCTCTTACAGCAAGTTTCGGGGTGACCAATCTTGCTGGAATATATGTTGCTATTCCTGATGGTGGGGTTGGAGGACAACTTACTCCATATCCAATAAACACTACTTCTCAGAAGATCTTGAAAATTGAGGGAAGTCTCTATGGTGATGCAGCTCCACTTTTCAGATCACGTCTCTACACTCGTGGAACCACAGCATATGAGATCCTGACAACGGGTACTATCATCTCATATTCCAACCGTGCCCTTGTCAGTCCTCCACCGCTCCTTTCCCAATATCTCAATAATTACAATGTACAGCGTGTGATACGGTAGTATAAGTAGTACAATGAGAAGACGCCGCTGATCCGTACAAGAAATTGTGCGGATTTTTTATGTTTCTTTCGCTTTTTCTCAAATTTTTATATAATCAGGAAACTTCATCACAAGTTCGCAATTATGAATATCCTTCGTTACGCATTCAAAAATATTTTTCGGAACCTCTTTCTTTCGGCTTCGTCAGTTCTTGTTATTGGACTCCTTGTTTTCTTTGTAAATATTCTCCTTTTTGTCCTCTTTGCCACGGAACAATTTATCATGAGCGTGAACGATAAAATCTCCATTACTATCAATTTTCGTGATGGCTTTGATAATTCGCAAGTTCGTTCTCAGATGCTTATCAATGGTATAAATACGGCATTTACTTGAGTAAAACTTGATTATATCTCTCGAGAGCAAGCTCTTGCTATCCTAAAGTGACGGAACCCTGATCTTGCGGTTCTTGTTGAACAAACCAATGAGAATCCTCTTCCGAATAGTCTCCGCTTGAGTAATATTGAACTTGGTACATATAGTGAACTTGATACCTATATTTCAAGATTTCAAGATATCCTTCAATATGACCAGAGCGACATGAACCGAAAACTCGTTGATTATAAGAGTCAATATAAGCGTATTGCACAAGTGGTTCATATACTTACTGCGCTCCAATATGGAGTATACATTCTTCTTGGGCTTTTTGTGTTCACAGTGTTTATCGTTGTGCATACGATTATTCGCAACTTTATCTTCTTCCTTCAGGATGAAGTACGGATTATCGAGCTAGTATGAGGGCATCCATCTTTTATCTATGGGCCATTTGTTCTCCAGGGGTTGTTTTATACCGCCTTCTCAACTCTCCTCGCACTTTCACTCTTTTTTATAGGGCATTCCTTTGCAACCGTTGATTTTATCTCTGGACCGCTTTCCAAGGTTGTTGAATGATTTTATAGACAGCTCATTTCATGGAGCTGATTAGAACTCATGTGGTTCTCACTTATTGGTATTGTATCAGCTCTCCTTGCCTCACGAACCTATATCAATTCAACCATAGGGGAGTAGGGTATTTGTAAAATCCTACGAATTCATAAAAAAATGAAGAAACTTCCGATATATTTCTTCGAGAAAGAATGCATCCAGAAGCCATTTCAATTTTTTCTAAAAATCACTTGCATTTTCGAAAAACGTCCATATACTCCGCGAGCATTTTGAAATAGGTTTTGTACACAATACCTATTCGAATATTTTCAAATGGTGCTGTAGCTCAGTTGGTTAGAGCGCTGCCCTGTCACGGCAGAGGTCGCGAGTTCGAGTCTCGTCAGCACCGCCATTACTTTCCCCCTTTGGGGCCTTAGCTCAGTTGGCTAGAGCGCCTGTTTTGCACGCAGGAGGTCAAGGGTTCGACTCCCTTAGGCTCCACCATTCTAAATAATCTACTTAATTTATGTGACTTCGCAATAAAAGACCACACTCTCTCGTATACTCTATTAAGCGCAAAGGTGTATATTCTGGAAATAAAATCGAGAATGCCATCGCACATTACAAAAAACTTCAGGAACGAATCGCAATAGAAGGTGAAACGCTTTGGTTGAAAAATGCTGTAGCAATTGTTCTTGCAAAGTTCAAGAAATACTCTCTGAACATAAACAAGATTTAACCAGATAAAAACTAAAGATATTTATTAATTTTTAATTATTAACTTTCACTGAACATATGCCTCGCCTTACCACGTACGCACATAAGAAGCTCAAAAAGGCTACGATCCGCATCGATAAGAAAATGCGAAAAACCAAGAAATAAGTTTTGATTTTTTCCACTTTCCGATACAATTGGCTCACTTTATTTTTTCTCTTTTATTATTATGGCTGACGCTTTCGACCGGTCTAAACCACATATCAATATTGGTACTATTGGTCACGTAGACCACGGTAAGACAACTACTACAGCAGCTATTTCCAAGGTTCTTTCTAAGAAATTTGGTGGAACTGCATTTGCATTTGATCAGATTGATGCTGCACCAGAGGAAAAGGCACGTGGTATTACTATCAATACTGCTCATATTGAGTACTCTACTGCAAACCGACACTATGCACACGTTGACTGTCCAGGACATGCTGACTACGTCAAGAACATGATTACTGGTGCCGCTCAGATGGATGTTGCGATCCTTATCGTTGCTGCTACTGACGGACCTATGGCACAAACTCGTGAACATATTCTTCTTGCTCGTCAAGTGGGCGTTCCTTATATCGTTGTGTTCATGAACAAGTGCGATATGGTTGACGATGCTGAGATGCTTGATCTCGTTGAGATGGAAATTCGTGAACTTCTCTCTAAGTATGATTT
Source organism: Patescibacteria group bacterium (assembly GCA_036170735.1). Classification (GTDB taxonomy): domain Bacteria; phylum Patescibacteriota; class Gracilibacteria; order BD1-5; family UBA2023; genus JABFSX01. The sequence continues at coordinate 15,019 of JAVHPT010000049.1, forward strand.
CCCTGGTGATGATCTTCCTGTTATCCGTGGTTCTGGTCTCGTTGCACTCGAGAATCCTGAAGATATGGAGAAACCATGGGGAGCAAAGACTATTATCGAACTTTTTGAGGCTATTGAGACATATGTACCAGTTCCTGATCGTCCTCTCGATAAGTCATTTCTTATGCCGGTTGAAGATGTATTCTCTATCAAGGGACGTGGCACTGTAGTTACTGGAAAAATCGAACAAGGTATTATCAAGATTGGTGACAGTATCGAAATCCTCGGTATCAGAGATACTCAAACAACTACTGTTACAGGAATTGAGATGTTCCACAAACTCCTTGATCAAGGTCAAGCTGGTGACAATGCTGGTCTCCTCCTCCGTGGTATCGAACGTACTGATGTTGAGCGTGGACAAGTTCTTGCAAAGCCAGGTTCTATCAAACCTCATACAAAATTCGAAGCAGAAGTATACGTACTTACAAAAGATGAAGGTGGACGTCATACTCCATTCTTTCAGGGTTACAAGCCTCAGTTCTATTTCAGAACAACTGATGTAACTGGTGCTATCGAACTTCCTGCAGGAGTTGAGATGGTTATGCCTGGTGATAATATCCAGATGACTATCACTCTTGGTGCTCCAATCGCTATGGATCAAGGTCTTCGCTTCGCGATTCGTGAAGGTGGTCGTACTGTTGGTTCAGGAGTTGTGGCTAAGGTTATTGCCTAATAAGTTTTTTCTCTCATCTCGAGTTATCTCGGGATGGAGAAGATACTTATACTTCATCTAACTTTGGGTGAAGGAAAAGTATACGTCATTGCATCTATCTTTGGTGGATGGTCAGACATTACATCTTATTTTTTCTTTTCTATGGCTACAAAAAAGACAACATCTGCAAGTAAAATTCGTATTTCTGTGAAGTCATTTGAGCATAAGCTTCTTGACGATGCAGTAAATAAAATTATTACAATGGCGAAGGATAGCGGAGCTGTTGTAATTGGTCCTGTTCCACTTCCAACAAAAATCGAGAAAATTACTCTCAATCGTTCTACTTTCGTGAATAAGAATGCTCGTGAACAGTTCGAGATTCGTCGCCATAAGAGGCTTATCGATGTTCTTGATCCAACTCCAAAAACTCTTGAACTTCTTCAATCCGTAAATATCCCAGCAGGTGTTGGAGTGGAGATCAAGGTAATGTAATTCATGATATTTCAACCCCATAACTTAATCTAAATATGTCTCGTGTTTGTCAGCTTACTGGAAAGCATACTAGTGTTGGAAATAATGTTTCACACTCTTGCCGTCATACAAAACGTCATTTTTATCCAAATCTTTTCTGGAGAAATGTAAAAGATCCTTTAACTGGGCTTACTATTCGTCTTAGACTCTCGGCGAAAGCAATAAAGACTCTCAAGAAAAAAGGGATTCTTTAAGAGAATTTTAGGAGAATGATCTGATTTAGATTTACTTCCTCCAATTGTTACGAATAATTCTCGATTATTGATGGTGTTTTCTTGATAAAAAAACAAAATCAATAATTTATAATCAATAATTTATAATCATTTACTTATGTTAAAGATTCGTCTCTCTCGCGTTGGTCGTAAACATGTCGCAAAATATCGTGTTGTTCTCACTGATCATCGAGAATCTACAAAGCATGGTTTTATCAAGGTTATTGGTTCATATGATCCTCATACAAAGACTCTTGATCTAGACATGGCAGTAGCAGAAGGGTATATCAAGAATTGAGCGCAATACTCAGATACTCTTGCAAAGATTATTGCAACAAAGAAAGCATAGTTGTGCTTCCTTCGTCTTTCAGGAGATCTTAAGATAAAGATCAATAGGTATTATCGTACTTGAATCTAGCTATCCTATCAAATATTTGAAACTACGAAAGCAAGTTTTCGTTCTACTCTCGTGGTTTCTGGATTAAAATCCAGAAGTTTTCAAACTTTGGAAGACTTCATTTGCTCGAAAATTCGAGCAAGTCCTATTTTCTCACTCATTTGTCTATGAACGCAAAAGATTTTCTCCAAACTATCATCGAATCTCTTGTAAATAATCCTGCCGCTATTGAGATAGAAGAAAGACAAGATGAACTTGGTACCCTCCTGTCTCTTCGCGTAGATCCATCTGATATGGGTTCTATCATCGGGCGTGGTGGCAGGACAATCGAATCTCTCCGTACGGTAATCCGTGTGTTTGGCTCCAAGAGTGGAACCAGAGTAAATCTCCGTCTAATTGAAGACAAGCCAATCGAATAGTTGGCTTTTTTTATTTTTCCTTCAAGAAATAGTTTACATTTCTTTTCTTTTCGATATCATCGAGCTATGATTAGCGCATTTCAAGAATTTGCATTTGAAGATATCATCCGTATTGGGATAGCCATAATAGTTATTCTTGCGGGATTTCTTTCTGTTTCCTATATTATCTGGTGAGGTTTTCTCATGATTGTTTCTGGAGGAAATGAAGAAAAAATTAAGCCAGCAGTGAACTATATTCGACATGCAATCATTGGAATTGTTTTTCTGATAACAGTGTTGTTTGTATTTCCTGTTCTTATGAATCTTATCGGACTTCCATATGGTGACTATATAAAGCCATCAGCAATATTTGATACAATTGATAAAGTATCTGGAACTATCTTTGGAATGAACGTACAACCAAATACCCCAAGCGATACTAATTCTCCATCTTCAACACTTCCTTCTAGTTTCGATAATCTTTAGCCTTATGGACATCTCTTTTATCCCATCAGTGCAGGCGGCTGGTTCATTCATTGATCTAAGCGCTTCATATACAGCAAGTGATATCATCCGCGTAGGAGTTTCCCTCGTTGTACTTGTTGCGGGACTCTGCGCCATCCTCTTTATTATCTGGTGAGGGCTTATGCTTATCCTTTCGGGAGGAAAAGATGAAAAGGTAAAACCGGCCATCAATAGTATTCGATACGCGGTTATTGGAATTATTGTTATCATTATTGCTATATTTGTTGCGCCAAAGGCTGCAGAGATGCTTGGACTCGGACAACATGATTATCTCTCCCCAAAAAGTATTTTTGATACGATCAAGGTTCTTATGAGTCGAATTTTTGGTGGAAGCACTATTGTATGATGATCTGGTGTGGATACAATACCAACAAATTTTTCTGATATTTAAGCCAAATTTCCTATAAAATATACTTGCAAAACCCCTAATCTTTTCTATACTGGTAGGGATCTTTTTAATGCACTTTTCTTATGTCTGATACACCAGAAACCCTTGAACCTACACAACCAGAAGAAGAAATAATTATAAATACTACACCTGTTCTTCAGTGAATGAACTATGGAGGTGATGAGAATCGTAATATTGTCGATGAGATGGAGACATGTTATCTCGATTATGCGATGAGCGTTATCGTCCACCGCGCGCTTCCTGATATCCGAGATGGGCTTAAGCCGGTTCACCGACGTGTCCTCTATGCAATGTATGAAGGCGGTGTTCGGGCAACAGGGAAATACCGCAAGTCAGCTCGTGTTGTCTGAGATGTTCTCGGTAAATACCATCCTCATGGGGACTCATCTGTATATGATGCTATGGTACGTATGGCTCAAGATTTTTCTCTTCGGTATCCACTCGTTGATGGTCAGTGAAACTTCGGTTCAATGGACGGTGACAATGCTGCCGCAATGCGTTATACGGAAGTAAAGATGGATAAACTTGGGGAGCTTATGCTCGCTGATATTGATAAGGATACAGTAGACTGGAGAGATAACTATGATGCATCAACACAAGAACCAAGTGTTCTTCCTACACGTATTCCGAACCTCCTTCTCAATGGGGCAATGGGAATTGCAGTTGGTATGGCGACTAATATCCCTCCACATAATCTTGGTGAGATTATTGATGCACTGATGTTCTTGCTTCATCATCCAGATCAAGAGTCTGTTACTATTGAGAATCTTCTTGATTTCGTAAAAGGTCCAGATTTTCCAACGGGAGGGATCATCTATAACAGGAAAGATATCATTGATGCCTATACTCGGGGAAGAGGTTCGATTATTATGCGATGAAGAGCTGGTATCGAAGATTGAAAGAATGGACGAGAAATGATTGTTATTACTGAAGTGCCGTATCAGCTCAACAAGAAGGATTTTGTAGAAAAGATTGCTGCCCTTGTTGGTGAGAAAATTATCGTTGGGGTTGCGGATATTCGCGATGAATCAAATAAAGAATGAGTTCGTGTAGTTGTAGAACTGAAGCGAGATGCTTTTCCTAAGAAGATCTTGAACCAACTCTACAAGCTCACATCACTTCAGACAAGCTTTTCCTACAATATGATTGGATTGACTGATAGATGAATTCAACCCCGTCTTTTTAATCTCAAAGAACTTCTTCAAGCATTTATCGAGCATCGACGAGAAATTATTACTCGTCGTACCAGGTTTGAGCTCGCTCAGGCAGCAGCTCGTGCCCATATTCTCGAAGGACTCAAAATCGCACTCGACAATATCGATGCAGTTATTAAGACTATCAAGGAATCAAGGACTAAGGAAGAGGCACACGGTGCTCTCATGTTGAATTTTAAGCTCTCTGAAAAACAGGCAACTGCCATCCTTGAGATGCAACTCCAACGCCTAGCTTGACTTGAGCGAAAGAAAATAGAAGATGAACTTGTAGAAAAGCTTTTATTGATTGCTGACCTTCAGGATATCCTTGATAAGCCGGAAAGAGTGGCAACTATTATCGGTGATGAACTCCTTGAGATAAAAGAGAAACATGATAATCCACGTCGAACTGAGGTTCATACGGGGGCTATCGGAGAATTTAACCCTACTGATACTATCCCAAATGAAGATGTTGTAGTCACTCTTTCGAAGAATTGATATGTAAAACGTGTAAAATCCTCATCGTTCCGCACACAACACCGAGGAGGTAAGGGAATCGCTATGGCAGTAAAAGATGAAGATGAAATCGATACTATTCTATCAACAAAGAATCATAATACTCTTATGTTCTTTACAAATACTGGTCGTATATTCCGACTTCCAGCTTATGAGATTCCTGAGATGCAGCGTACAGCAAAAGGCCAACCGATAGTTCAGTTTCTTTCACTTGCAAAAGATGAGTCTATCGCAACAGTTCTTGACCTGACTCATATAGAAGGAACATACCTTTTCCTCATTTCTCGGGCTGCAGTCGTAAAACGTATTAATATTTCTGAAATTGCAAATGTTCGTGCGAGTGGACTTATCGTGATGAAACCTCGAGATGGAGATTCTCTTGGTTGGGTGAGAGTAACAGATGGAACTGATAATATCCTCCTTGTTTCTCGTGGAGGAAAGGCAATTCAATTTGCTGAAGGAGATGTCCGAGTTATGGGACGAACCGCAGCAGGTGTTCGTGGAATGAAAGTTGCTTCAACTGATGAGCTCATCGAAGGATGTGTAGCAGGAAAGTCGGCAAAATATGTTTTTACAGTTTCAGAAAATGGTATTGGAAAGATAAGTGCTCTTGAAGATTATCGTGAACAATGAAGGTGAGGTTCATGAATCAGAGTAGGAGCAACTACTGAGAAAACAGGAGCAATCATCGGAGCATTTACTCTTACAGAAGAAGAAAAGAAAACTAATAGTGTTATCTTAATCTCAAAATCTGGACAAACGGTTCGTGTTCCACTCGCAAGTGTTCGCACAACTGGACGCACCACACAATGAGTAATTCTTGCAAAGCTGAAAGATAAAGGAGACGCCTTTACTTCAGCAACGGTAGTAGTACGATCTGAGGAGGATGAAGACGAGAATACAGTGGTGGTATAATAAGAATAAAGAACAATCATACTTCTTTCTGTAATCATAAAAATATGAATATATTTCAGGTTTTTACGTCAAGAGGGTTTCCTTGTATATTTGTTTGGAAAAACCAGATAAGTGTGTAGAGAGAGACACTCAGTATCATTCCAATTTGCTTCATTTCCTGAATATATGCACTTCAAAAAACTTATTTGATTCATCTTCGTTTTCGCCCTTTCGATATTTGTTCCTCTTTCGCTTTCTGCACTTGAGGCAACATACTATACTGATAGTTTTGAGTGAGGAGGTACGTCTAATGGGGATCAATTTTCTCAAGCAACATTTTCTGCAGCTGCATGCTCCGTTGAGCTTGGACAATATGGGTATGTTTCCTATGGAAATACTTGAATGGTAGTAACAGTGAATGATCGACCGAGTTGTTCAAGATACCCTAATATCATCGATCTTTCCAAGATTGCATTCCAGACTCTGGCTTCGACCAGCGCTGGCCGTATCAAGGACATTTCTCTCTCTATTCTCTGAAAAAATGTGAACAGTTTTCCGAAGAAGATTTTTTCTGGAAATACTTTTGCAAATCTTGGCATTAGACTAGTAAACCCTATATCTAACACCTACTTCACAGATGATAGTATCCTGATTCGAGGAAAAGTAACAATCAAGAAAGATACCGTAATAGTTGCACTTATTAGCAAGGAAACATGAGAAAAGATTATTACTCAACTAGTAAGAACTGATAAGAATAGCAACTTTTCATATGTTTTCCATCTTCCAAAGTTAGAAGGGGATTATTATTTTATTATTGCTTGAGGTAACAGTTTTAATGTGGATAATTCAACGATTCCTCTTATTAAAGTAATGAAGAAGGAATCTTTGAATTATCCAGACATTCCTTCCACTCTTCGCATATTTCATCCTATAGTGTCTGGGTGAGAAAATCCAAGTATTACTCTTCCAGAAAATCTCTGGGCATCGATGCAAATCGTTCGAGACGGTCGGACTTTTACTACCCAAGGTAGTGCTCTTTCTTTTGATGGTATTTCTTTCATTCCTGGAAAAGCAGAGGTGAATTTCGATGGCTACATACTCTCCACTCCATCTTCCCTTGATAGGAGTAAGTATATTCCATCACTTTGGTCAGGGTCAGTCATCCTTGATCGAACACATGAAAATATTGGGCGGGAAAAGATATCAATCCGAACAACAAGACAGGCTGCAATATTTCGATTTCGCCTGAAGCCGGGAGTAAGGATTCGTTCAAGTTATTATGTCGCCCTTCCAAATGGTGACGTGCGGGAATATGATTTCCCAAAAATATATATTGATACGAATAATCTTTTAAAGACAGGTATATGGATTAAAGGAAGCTTTGGGATGAGAGACCAATGAACATATAAGCTTGAATTCGTTCAAGAAGACGGTTTTGCTTATGTGAATACTCCCCTTTTCCAGGGAAATGTCTGGAGCGTACTTCCATCTATTACTGAATCCCAGAAAACAACTCTCAGGAAGCAATTTACTTCTGTCCAGTGAAGCGCAGAGAGTGCTATCAATAGGCTTCGAGCAGGACTTGCACGAAGCCTCGTTTCCATTGATCCCAATCTTTCGGCTCTTGCACAAGCAAAGGCAGAAGATATGGCACAATATGATTATGTCGGTCACTATACCAAGAATAATAGTCTTGATATCCTCGCTTTTGCTAAGAGCATCAATATAACGATAGTTGGTTCCATATGAGAAAATGTTGCAGGAGGAAATGTTTCTGATATAGCCCTCCAAGATGGTCTCGAAGAATCATGAAGTCATCGGTATAACATGCTCGATCCACTCTGGACGAAGGTTTGAATAGGATATGTTCTCAAAAACGGAAAAGTGTATATGGTAGAAGTATTTGGGGAGTAGGGATTTGACTTTCATGGAATAAAGGATACCATTTTATGAGTTTCCATTATCTTTTATAGCGCCTGCCGTCTATGGAACATAGTCTTCATTTCCTAATCATTTTTATATGAGAATTATATATCTTCCTCTCGTTTTCTTTTTCCTCCCATTCTCGGGGGTTTTTGCCGCTACTTCATGTATCAAAGTGATCCAGCCAGCTGAAAATGCGGTCACGGGAGAATGTAAAGAATTCTCCACTCCGTGTGATGTTCCATCTGGATGGACGGCAGTCTCAAAATGTTCTGCCAATTCAACAACACAAAATAATGCTATAACTTTTTCTCTCAAGAAGTTCAGTTCTTGTCAGGAGCTTCAGTCAAATATTGGTTCTCTCTTGGAGACGTACAGTTCACGATATTGGTCGCCGTATCATGTTATGTACGATAGATTATGAGGAACAACCGCTGTTATGGAAAAGTCTGCGGTCGCAACCCCAAGCGCAATACAGTCCAATGCGGGATGATCAACCACTCCAACATACTCTACCACCAATATCCAAGTTGGATGAGTAGATGAATCAGATATCGTAAAGACCGATGGAAAGAGTCTCTATCAATATCGACAAACGGCTAATGCGATTGAGATGGTTGATGCAAAAAACCTTACTTCACTTGCAACAATCAAGCTTACAGCAAACTTTAGCAATATCAATCTCTATGTTGCGAATAATCGCCTTGTTATCGTTGGACAGAAGTACTACAGTTCCCTATATCCATATTGGAATTATCGATGGTATACTCCAGACCAGAAGACTTTTGTTGCTGTCTATAATGTTTCCAATCCTTCTTCTCCTGTTCTTGAGCACTCTCATGAGGTTGATGGATATCTTCAGGATTCACGTCTTGTGGGGAATCAGCTCTATTTCTTGACACAATCAGATTTCCGAATCGCTCCAATATATACAACACAATTTGCAAAATCAAAAACGCAGACACAAGATACTCTTACGGCACTCTCAAAGAATTTTTCTCTCGCGAATATGGTTCCTGAGGTTCGTGATATCCTTCCCAATCCTCTTGCGATATTTGGATTCAGTAAATATGTTCAATATATTCATCGGGTTGCTGATAAGTGTCAGGATGTGAGCTTTGTCCTTCCTGAAGCAAAGACTCTTTCAAAGGTAAATATATCCCCAACATTTACTACTATTGCGAGCCTTGATATCACATCGCCATGAGCAAGAGTAAAGACATCTCTCGTGTTTGGTTCGGTTTCACAGATTCATATGAGTCAATCTTCACTCTATCTTGTTTCGAATGTGAGCCAGAATGTTGGCTCTTCTTGTCCGCCAGGTGCAGAGTGCCTCCGTCCAAACTATGGTGGAATCTCATCAACAACTCTTGTACACCGATTCGCTCTCGACAAGGGCATTGCTACTTACCAGAATACAACCACTCTTATGGGAAATCCACTCACGCAATATTCGATGGATGAAGACGTGAATGGAAATTTCCGAATCGTCACGACCAATTACGACTGGTCAAATAGACAAAATAACAATTCAACCTCAGTTTCTATTATCAATAAAGCTGGAAAGGTCGTTGGCTCTATTTCTGGTATAGGAAAATGAGAAAACTTCCAATCAGCACGATTTATCGGTGCCCGACTCTATCTTGTAACATTTCAGCAGATAGATCCACTTACCGTCATTGATCTCTCTTCTCCAACTGCACCAAAGATCCTTGGAGAACTCAAGATGCCGGGGTATTCCACATATCTTCATCCATATGATAACGATCGATTGATCGGACTTGGATACGATACTATCGTCAATAGTCACGGTGGTACGCAAAATGGCGGACTCAAAGTAGACCTCTATAATGTTGCCGATATCAAGAATCCAAAGAAGGAGGGTTCTCTCGTCCTCGGTGATGCTGGCTCTTCTTCTGATGTTCTCTCCAACCCGCGAGCATTTGTCTATTATAAAGAAAAGAGTCTCCTTCTCCTTCCAGCAACCCTCATGACTAGTGCAAAGGATCTAAACAATTCATATCGTTCCAGCAAGGCATTTCAGGGAGTTGTTGCTATCTCTATCATTCCAAACAATATCACAGAAAGATTCCGTCTCTCTCATATGCCTTCATCTTCCATACTTGCAGATGCTTGGAAGAAGGATTGTGCCCAGTATTCAGTAAAAGCCATACCTACTACGTGCGTCACTCTTATTGATGGTTCGTCATATTGTCCAGGATCGAATCAGTATATCCCTACCTATTGCTATGCAAGTTCAAGTGTAGATGAATATTTTGCAAATCAGCTCTGGAACTATTCATCCGATTTTATTAATCGAGCCCTATATGTAGGTGATACTGCCTATACTCTTGCAGAAGGTGGTATAAAATCATGGTCACTCTCATCTCCAAGTACAGCCCTCTATTCGCTCAAGTATAAAGTCAAACCAAGCCCATACGGGAAACCAGTACCAATGGGGGGTACCGCCATCTCGGTAAGTATCCTATCAGCAATCAAATAATCAAAAAGTTCCCCCCGAAGAAATTTGGGGAACTTTTTTTATTCTTTTGACAGACACACCATTTTTGTTACTATATTTCAGTCAAAAGCACTTGAGCGGTCAACACCCGCGAAGCTAGGGAAAGAAAGCTAGAATTTAGAATTTAGAATTTAGAACTTAGAAAAGGGGAACCTGCTAAGACCTAAGTTCCAAGATCAAAGCTCTAATAATTAGACTCCCTCGGGAACTCCCGTTATAGAGCATCAATCAAGTATTAGCCTCGGTGGCACCTTTCGTAAAATCGAACCGAAGCACGCAAGTTTATTTTGTGTGCTTTTTATATGTATTGGAAAAATCCTCACATTATTAAAATTTATGAAGCTCTCTGAGCTATTAGTGATAAGAGAATCGAAATTGCTGAAAATTCTGCAAAAGTATATTCTTCGAGCAGGTGAAAGCATTATGAAGTTCTATATGATGCAGAAAACCATACTATCATGTGTAATGACAATGCTTCATATTATAATGAGACATTTGGCTATCCTGCTATAGCATTTCTCATTCAGATATGAGTTTTAGGAAAAAATGAAAACTTCGCACATGCACTTGCAGACATCCCTTGGAAAGATATCAATCAGAAAAATAATAATGACTATTCTAAGACTCTTGATGAAGTTCATAAGATATTAGTTGCTAGATGAGTGAATCTCAAGGAATTTCTAAAGTATGTTTCTTTAGTTATGACAGAAATTGAATCTCGACCATTTTGATTCTTTTGAGAAAAAAGAAAGCCGCCGGATTGATATTAACAAAACACATTTTATAACTTTTCACTACTAACCTTTCTCTTTATGCACCGAACACATACTGCTGGCGAACTCAATTCATTCCACATTGGACAAACTGTCACTCTCTCTGGTTGGGTAGCAAATCGTCGTGATCATGGAGGACTTATCTTCATCGATCTTCGTGATCGCTATGGTATCACGCAGACAGTCTATGATCCTCAAGACAATGAAGCTGCTTGGAAAGTGGCGGACACCTTCCGTAGTGAATACGTGGTGAAACTCACTGGAACGGTTCGTGCTCGTCCAGAAGGACAGACTAATGCAAAACTCTCGACAGGGGAGATCGAAGTGATCATTTCTCTTGCAGAAGTGATTTCCAAGAGTGAGGTTCCACCATTTGAGATCACGGAATACACGGAAGCGAGTGAAGATATCCGTCTCAAGTATCGTTATCTCGATCTCCGCCGCAAGAGTATCCTCGATAAGATCGTTTTTCGTGCAGCGATGAACCAGTTCACTCGTAACTGGTTTACGGATAATGGATTCCTCGAAGTTCAGACTCCAATCTTCACGGTTTCTTCTCCAGAAGGCGCTCGTGATTTCCTCATCCCATCTCGCCTTCACCAGGGTAAGTTCTATGCTCTTCCTCAAGCCCCACAACAATACAAGCAACTTCTCATGATTGGCGGAGTAGATAAGTACTTTCAGATTGCTCCATGTTTCCGTGATGAAGATCCTCGTGCGGATCGTCACTCTTGTGAGTTCTACCAGATAGACTGTGAGATGAGTTTCGTCGAGCAAGAAGATATATTTGCGGTTGCTGAGCCTTTCGTAAGAGAACTCATCAGTGCACTTACTCCGAAAAAGATAGTCAAACTTGGTGTAGATAGTCAATTTCAACGTCTTACCCATGAGGAATCAGTTAATTTTTATGGCTCAGATAAGCCAGATATTCGGTTCAATATGCACTTTGAGGATTTCACAGCTGATTTTGCGAATTCTGGATTTTCCCTCTTTGCTAATACCGTGGCACAGGGTGGAGTGATAAAAGCTATGAAACTCGAAGGGAAGACGCTTTCTCGAAGTGAGATCGACTCACTGACAGAAGTAGCAAAATCTCTCGGAGCAGGTGGACTCGCATATATCATCTATGAAGCGGACGGTCCAAAGTCTCCGATCCTGAAGTTCTTCACTGGTGGGGAACTCGCAGCTCTCGAAGCTAAACTTGTGCCAAAAGTTGGAGATATGGTATTCTTTGGTGCTGGTGAGCATAGAGCAACCTGCAAGGTACTAGGGGGGGTACGTATCGCATGTCGAGACAGATTTAATCTTGTAGATAACAATGAGATTGCTTTCTGTTGGGTGACGGACTTCCCGATGTATGAGCTCAAAGATGATGGAAAATATGATTTTGAACACAACCCATTCTCTATGCCTCATGGTGGGAAAGATGCATTCGAAGGAAATCCCGACCCACTTTCTATATACGGGTGCCAGTATGACCTTGCATGTAATGGATATGAGATCCTATCGGGTTCCATCCGCAATCATGATATAGGCGCGCTCGTCAAGGCGTTCAATATTGTCGGAAAAGGAGAAGAAGAAGTGAAGGACAAGTTTGGTGCGATGTATACCGCATTCCAATATGGTGTTCCTCCCCACGGTGGATTCGCCTTCGGATTCGATCGTCTCCTCATGATTCTCAGCGATGAGGACAATATCCGTGAGATCTACGCTTTTCCAAAATCAGGAAAAGCGGAAGATGCGATGATGAATGCTCCAGCCTACGTAGATGAAGAACAACTCCGAGAATTACATATCAAGGTGAGAGAGGCAAATAAAAATTAAAAACTATTATTCCTTATAGTATTCTCTTATGAAAGAAATTACTACCAATATACATTCTGATGAGGTAAAACATCTCCTATCTCAAGTGGAGAATCTTGTAAATATTTGAGAGGGAAAGAGTGTTACACAGTTCTTATCCCCACGAGCATGAAGTGATCTATCGCAAAAGGTAATCGATGCTATCGATGGGAAACAAATTATCTTTAAGCAAGAACTCCGGTCGATTGAGTCCATATGATCTGACGCTCTGAAAGTCAGATGAAAATATATGGCCCTGTGAATAGGCTGGCGAGCAACAGGACTGTCCAACTTTTACATCCTAGAAAATGTTGGTGGTCATTGGCTCATCGTTGATACTGATTTTTATCAATTCATGCCAGATGTCGCAGGCGCTATAAAAAAGAGCCATATTCTTCTTATTCTCCTTTGAATATTTTTATCATGAGCTATCTTCTGACTGTGAATGTATTTCCATCGTCAGATAGGAGATAACTGGTTATGGTATTGTATTTCTATTACAGTCGTTATTGTTGGCTCTATTCTCTTCTTTGTCAGGAAAAAACAACATCAGAAATGCCAACAAGAGAATCCGTGGAGTGCATAGCTTGGTAGCATAGATAAAAGATCTCATAAAAGTGGGGTCTTTTTTGTTGCAAAAATCGTCGAACGGATATAATGAGATTAACATAAGTCTACATATATGCCAACAACTCAAGATATAGACCTCGATACCTACTTTCAGGTAGAACTTCCCCAGTTTATACAGAAATCGGCAGAAGAGATTCCTGTTATTCTCAAAAAAAAGTCTGAGTATGTATAGTCTTAAGATTTCATTAAAGGCAAAGAAAACCGTCGAAAACTATGTCATCACTTATCGGGATGCTTTTTTGGATTTGTACACTGATACTGGTCTCTGATATGCCGAGACTATCATCAAAGAACAATATCTCATCGGTGCGGATACGCTCAGAGCAGTATTGCATGAGTCTATTTCCAAGAGACTCCAGGCTGATACTATTCTTGGCTATTCGTATAATGAAAAAGAAGATATCTACTTGGTTACTACGAGCGTAGGCAAAAGACGAGTATTTCTCGAATATACTGAGAATGCAAAACAAAAAACCAGAGTTCTTAAAGATATCTCGATTGTTCGAAAGTAGATTCAGAGAGTTGTGTATAAAGGTTGAGGAAGATGAATAAATAAGAATCTTACCGTATGAGATTAATAAAAGAAGAATTACATGATTTTTGGACGAACTTGTCCAAAGAGGATATTTTGGAGAGTAATATGAAAGAAGATGAAAGGTATAATACAGAACTAGAAGCATTTAAGACATATTATAAAAAATGAGAGTGTTCCTTATGTAAAAAGGATTTCAAAACTTTTTCTAGAGAGAATCCTTGCGTTCACTCCTTACTAAGGAGAAATGATTTTAAGAAAAAAGACTTTCCTAAAATATATAGTGGGTTTGATTATCATAATATCTCAAGCTTTTTAAAATGGGTTGCCAATGAGGAAAGATTTGTAGGAAATATAAATAATCTTCAATCTGAGAAATATCCGACAAAGAAATTTGAATATACTATTAATATGAGAAGGAAATAGAGGAATGATTACTGAAAAAATCCAGAGCAGGATGAATCTGATACAATCAGGGAAAGATAAGATGTCAGTCCGATATCTCAGCAAGCTTTTCTAAAAAAAGAAAATTCTTTTGACTTCATAATTGGCACATATACAATGTTAGTGCTAATTACTAAATATAAAAATTATGGAAGCACATTTTGAACCAACAGACAACCGCTCTCCACTCGAGAAATACACGATCAATCTCACCGAACAGGCTCGCACTGGGAAGATCGATCCAGTTATCGGTCGTGAGGATGAGATCTATCGTACCATCCAGATACTCTCTCGTAGAGCGAAGAATAATCCGGTTCTCGTTGGGGATCCATGAGTAGGAAAAACTGCTATTGTCGAGGGAATTGCTCGTAAGATTGTCGCGCGCGAAGTTCCAGAGATGCTTCTGGATCGCGAGATTCGTACTCTTGACCTCACGAGTCTCATCGCTGGTGCGAAGTATCGTGGTGAATTTGAAGAGCGTCTCAAGGGGGTGATTGACGAAGTTGAGAAGAGCGAAGGGAAGATCATCCTTTTTATCGATGAACTTCATACGATCGTTGGAGCTGGAGCTCCTGAGGGATCGAGTGATGCGGGAAACCTTCTTAAGCCATCTCTTGCTCGTGGTCGAATCAAGGTGATAGGCGCAACAACCCTGAGTGAGTATCGAAAATATATTGAAAAAGATGGAGCACTCGAGCGTCGTTTCCAACCCGTTCCTATCGAAGAACCAGGGCGTGAGGATACTCTTGCGATTCTTCGTGGACTTAAGGAACGATATGAGACATTTCATGGAATTGCGATTAGCGATGACGCTATTGTAAGTGCAGTCGATCTTTCGATTCGTTATATTGGTGATCGAAAGCTTCCAGATAAGGCGATAGATCTCGTTGATGAGGCTACTTCATCAGTAAAGATGCGTGCTTATTCTCGTCCTGTCGAACTCGATAAGCTCGAGAAGGAAATTAGGTCTCTCGAGATTGAGAAACAAGCAATCAAGTGAGAAAAAGAAAAAGCATCGCGTCTTACAGAACTTGAGTGAGAACTTGAAGCAAAGAAGAGAGAATTTGAACAGATGAGGTGAGAATGGGACTCAGCAAAGACCGAACGAGAAAGTATCGGAAAGCTCCGAGATGAACTTGCGGGACTCGAACAACGTGCGCTCGAACTTGAGGCGCGAGGAGAATATCGTGATGTGGCGATTATCCGATATGGACAGATTCCTGAGATGAAGAAAAGGCTCGAAGAACTTGAACATAATATGAAAATTGATCAGACAGTTCGATCGAGCGATATCGCGAGCATCATCGGAAAGTGGACGGGAATCCCAGTTGGGAAACTCCTTGAAACGGAAGGGATTATCTATGCTCATCTTGAAGAGAAGCTTGCTGAAGCGGTTATCGGACAAAAGGAGGCTATCGAAAAAGTTGCTCATGCTCTGAAGCGTAGTAAAGCAGGGCTCTCTGATCCAAGAAAACCTATTGGATCATTTCTCTTTATTGGTCCGACTGGTGTCGGGAAAACTGAGACGGCAAAAGCGCTCTGCAATATCCTCTGGAATGATCCAACCGCCTATATCCGCCTTGATATGAGTGAATATATGGAATCTCATAGTGTTGCTCGCCTCATCGGTGCACCTCCAGGATATATCGGATATGAGGAAGGTGGGCAACTTACCGAAGCGGTTCGTCGTCATCCATATTCTGTGATCTTGCTTGATGAAGTTGAAAAGGCTCATCCAGATATATGGAACGTTTTTCTTCAAATTCTTGATGAAGGGCAGATCACTGATGGGAAAGGCCGAAAGGTAAATATGAAAAACACTATCATCATCATGACGTCGAATATTGGAACCCAGTATATCAATGAGATAAGAGATCCGACCGAACGGCAAACAATGATACAAGCAGAACTCAAGAAGTACTTCCGTATCGAGTTCCTGAATCGTATCGATGATGTGATTATCTACAATTCTCTTTCCGAAGAAGATATTCACAAAATCGCCTTTCTTCTTCTCACAAAAGTGACAGAAAGGCTTAAGTTACAAAATATCGAAGTGACGTGGGCAGAGAGTGTAATCGATTTTATCAGTGTACGATGATATGATAGCGCACTCGGAGCCCGACCACTCAAGCGAGTGATCACTGAATTTCTCGTGAATCCACTTTCTGAGAAGATCCTTGCTAGGGAGCTCTGAGAGTGAGAAAATGTTGTAGTAAATCTTGATAAAGATGGAAAACTTCTTCTCAGAAAGATATAGATTCTTTAAAAAATCCGTACTTTAAAATGTACGGATTTTTTAAAGAATCTATATTCCTGTGAATTCAGGTTTGCATATTCTCCGCTTCTTTCATATACTCGTTCTCTATGTCTATCATCACTCAATCAGAACATATTATGGGGACGGAGATATCAATTATGGTTCGAAGTAACCAAGACCCAAACAAAGATATTGAAGCAGGATTTGCAATATTTCGTTCCTATGAACAAGAGTTCTCTAGATTTCATCCTGACTCAGTCCTTTCTCTTCTGAATATGAAAAAGGCTGCCGTTCCATCGCCAAGATTTCTCAAGATCATGAATCTCTGTGATAGGATCTATTTAGAAACAGGAGGGATATTTAACCCACTTATCAATCTTTGTCATATCGGGTATACCTCTAGTTTTGAAACAAGCGAATTTGTACCGACAGATGAGGTGCTAGATACCGATTGGAAGAGGGTTTCCATCTCTCCTGAAAATATAACTATCTGAAAGAATCAATACCTCGATCTTGGTGGCATCGTAAAGGGATATAGTGTTGATGACGTTCGGGATTATCTCCTCGGTCGATGATATACAGACTTTATTGTTAATGCAGGAGGTGATATCTATCTTGCAGGAATCGATAATGATGGTCCGTGGAAAGTAGGGATTGATAATCCGAAAGATCCGAGCGAGATACTCGCAACGCTTGAGATAAGGGATGGCTCTATCTCAACTTCTGGTACATACAAGAGGAAGTGGCAAGTTGGTTGAGTCCAACACCATCATATCATCGATCCACGTGATGACAGTAATCCGAGCGAGATTATTAGTATATCAATCATTGGTCAACATACATGGATGACCGATGTGTATGCGACCGTTGGACTGATCAAGGGAGTAGATGAGGCTATCCCATGGCTTGAATCAAGATGACTTGCAGGAGTTATCGTTTCAGAATCCTGAAAAATCTATACTACAAAGCGACTGGATAGTTATTCACCGGCCTTTTTTATATAATATTCACGAGTATTTTCTTGAAGCCTTTTGGGTATCTGGTATACTCTCATTTTTTTCGAGAGATTTAAAGTTTCCTTAAAGTACTTCAGGTAGAATATTCTCGTATTCTTTTTACACTAAGACATGTCTTTTCGTCCAAATCCCTCTATTATTCGAATCGGAGGTGTATTCATCTTTATTTCTGCAACCATCTTTTGATGGGTCTCTCTTTCTCATAAGAGTGAGACACGGTTTTGGAATATCGGTTCCTATACGATAGCATCTGTATCCGCTCGAGATGATAACTCTGATAGTGAGTGAGATAATGATAACTCTGATAGTGAGTGAGATAATGGGCAATATACTTTTGTAGATTCGCCTTCAACTTCCACTGCGGGGAAATCAGTTCATACTCCTCTTATACAGCCGAAAATTGCATCTCTATCTTTTGATGAAAAGACATTACAGGTATTGAAGCTACTTGGATTCTCATCAGAGGAAGCAAAAAGTATCCAAAATCAATTTCAGTGACTCTATAGTGATATTGTATCAAGGTATCCAACGACTTCCTGACGAATAAGTGTTTTACAGCAGCTTATTCGTCAGGCTGAAGTGAAGATCACAGATATCCAGTCTCTCTCAGAGGAGAACTCTTCCGAGGTATTCTCATCGAAGGAAAGATCATTGAAGGCGCTCAATGTACTTGCTGGTCTCTGCATAGATATACTTCAATCTTCATCTATGGGAGCAACATCGAATACTATCTCTCCTCAGTCATCAGTTGTGGCTGCATCCCAAAAACCTACAATTTCTAATTCAAATACGGCTATATCAGCTCCAGTTCGGAAAGTTTCAACTCCAGTCAAACCGACTCCAGTTAAAGCTCCTGTTCCAGTCAAACCGACTCCAGTTATACAGCCATCTGTGGTTATTCAGACTCCCACTCCTATGGTTCGAACCCGTACCCGTGCCAGCTAAATATTGTTTACTTTCCTCCTATGTCAAAGAATAAACTTCCCTTAGTTGCCCGATTTGTTACGATTTCTTTTATTTTTTCGAGCCTTCTTTCTGCTTGCGCCAATCCTCCTAGTCAGACTCCGGTTGCTGCAACAGCACCAGTCCAACAATCATCTGTAATCAACCAAACTACTACAATGCCTATGGTCCATACTCGTACTCGCGCAAGTTAAACATTTTCATTTCTTTCTCATGCAAAAAATCAAATTCCTCTTCTCACTTTTATTAGTAAGTGTACCAGGCATACTTACCTTTTTCTTTCTGAGTTTTCTCTATGCTGGGGAGCCTAATCTCGTTCTCAGAATGTATGGAAGAGTAGCTATGATATACCTGACACTCACCCTCATGGTGTCACCGATTGCAGCCTATATATCCAATAAGCCATTCCGAGAGCGTTTTATTCATCTACGGAAGTTGCTTGGTCTTGCTGGCTTCTCCTTCTTTCTTGCTCATATGTATCAATATGTCATTATGGAGTATGGATATCATGGAAGCAATGGTTTTCTTTCCTATTTCTTTGGAAATGTTGTTGCCCGTCCTGATGCGTTTTCATGAGTTATTGCAGGTATTTCTATGCTCATTCTTTGACTGACTTCAAATGGTTTTTCTATGCAAAAACTCTGAGGAAAGAGGTGGAAAACTATTCAGAATTTTGCATATCCGTTGTTTCTCCTCTCACTTATACATGTGGCATTCGCTTCGCGATTTGATCTTTTTTATGGATTATTGGCTGTAATCCTGGTTCTTACAAGGACAGTTTCTTACTTGTCTTTTGCCGACAAAGATAGATGAGAAATAGGAAAGGTTCTCTATATCTGTATTCCATGCGGATATATCTACGACGAGGATATTGGTGATCCTGATTCTGGGATTCCTTCTGGAACAAGATTTGAGGATATTCCTGATACTTGGAGATGTCCAGTATGTGGGGTTACCAAGGCAGATTTTGAGGTACTTGGCGGTGGTTCATCACCAGGGGCAAAGTCATTCCAGAAACACAATGAGGCTACGATAGTTTCTGCAAGAAAACTCACTGATGATGTAATCGAAATTGTTCTTGTTCCAGATATGCCAATTATATCAAAACCATGACAATTTGTTACGATTGGATTCGAAGATGGAGATGGACTATTTCATCGTTCATATTCGATTATATCCAATAAAAGTAATAAAATAACACTTGCCATAAAGAGGAAACCAGATGGACGAGGGAGCAAGAGACTTGCACTGATAAACATCTCTGAGAAAGTAAAAATAGCCTGAGCATATGGAAAATTCCTCTTCCGAAATACTTGAGCTCTCTCAGTATTTATTGCTACGGGAACAGGACTTTCACCGATTCTTTCATTTCTTGAGAGCACACCCGAGCAAAAAAAAGTTCTCTATATTGGCGCACAGACCGCAAGCAATCTATTCTATATGGACCGAATTGCTAAGATTCCAAACCTTGAGACGCATGTATATCTTTCCCGTGAACAAAATCCAAAGTATAAAAACTGACGCATAAATGTGGCAGCATTTACTTATCCGAGCGACACCAACTTCTATATCTGTGGTAATCCTGCTCTTATTGCTGATAGCAGATGAATCCTCTTGGAAAAAGGATATAAAAATATATTTTATGAATCATTTAACGTATAGACACATATGCAAAAATCTAGCATTATTCTCTCGATCCTCATTATTCTCACGGTTTTTCTCTATGCCTTGAGTCTTATCTCAGTGGGGAATGTCTGTACATGAGTCCGGAACTTTATCTGTCAGAAGCAGGATCAGCAAAAGCAAATCCAGTCTGGAATCACTCAACAAGATCAGGGAACACAACCTCAGACACAACAACAATCTGATCAAACTCCCGTTGACAGTGCTTCAACAGCATATGCTTCTCTCAAAAAGGTGGGTGATTCCTTTATCCATCTTTGTGATCCAACAATCGTTGAAGCAGCCAATTCATATATTCTTGATTATAGCAAGTGCAACCTCAGTGTTATGATTGGAAAAGACCAAAAAACGGTTCAGAAAGTAAGTGTGAATAATGGTATCCTTTCTCAGGGGAAGATAGATGAAAATCTTGCAAGGTTCTGGTTTTCATTTTAGTAGGACTCTTTGTTTCCGTCATTCTGATATAAGGAAGAATCCAAGATAGATACGTACAAAAATAATTAACAAAAAAAAGGAATCAGAATTGATCAAAGTTTGAAATCTATAGCTTTTACTATAGCTTTTACTAGAAAAGGCAGCTTCTGTTGTCTAAACCCTAGATCCTTCATTCCTCAGGGTGACGGATATCAGCCTTTCTTTCTCCTCCTTCGTTAGTTGTTTTATGACATATTCGCGTTTACACGCTTTGCTTCGGGAGACGTGTTTTTCATGGTATATGAGCTCAACGGGTCGCCGCATCTTAGTATATTTCGCTCATCTTTCCGCATGATTGTGTTCAAAAACTCTCCGTTCAAGATTGGTGGTAATCCCAGTATAGAGCGTGTTATCAGCACAACGGAGGATGTAGGTGAAGTAGCTCATAGAGGAGCGATAACAGATTACTTCCGGAGGATCTCGATATCGGTAATATATCTCGTCAGAGTTTCAGAGTTCTTTTCGTATGTAAGGAAGATACGACGGTTTCCCATACGAAAAGAGGTTTCCCTGAGTCAGAACTCGAGAGATGTATAGGGTATCACCTCACGATGAAATATGGTTCTGAGAGAAGTAATAATTGATTGATGTAAGGTATCTGCTCACTCGATGTATTGAGATTGAATTATCCCTTCGGCATCACCGAGTCATGTATCTATATAGAGTGCAACATAATAATCCCGAATAGCGAGAGTATAGGTTTCTATCTTTTTCGTCACATGAGGAGTGATGGATGTCTTATATGGAGAGTTCATAATTATCGATTTTTGCTTGGCGTTGTTTGAGGAGTGTTGGTATTTCTT
>JAVHPT010000050.1:0-2311 GCA_036170735.1 Patescibacteria group bacterium
CTTGAGTGAAGTCGAATGAGTGAGGGGACAGCTTGCTGCGGGGTTAGTTGATTCTTCCATCACTCTCGAATGAATTACGTTCTTTGACCCCACCGCGTTAGAGGCGGGTCTTCTCGTATTCAAGGATACGGTCGATAAGACTAATGCTGTCCCCATCTGACAGAAAAGCATTCGAGATGCCTGAATGTGATATTTCATACTCTCCTATCCTTCGAAAGAGCAGGCTCGCGAGGATTATCACGCGTTCGTGGAATTGTATAATTCCCAAGAGAAGTCGGGTATTATCCCGAAAGTGGTTACGGTTTTCGAATACAAGGAAATGGCGCACATAGCCATATCTGTAGAAGAAAAAATAGACGCATCGAAGGGACTTATGGAAACAGAATACCGATGATTTGTCGTAAATCCCGTAGTCCATTACCAAAAATCAAAAGCCAATGGAAGGGTGAATAACGTATTGGTCCTATCTCCGGATGCGCCAAAAACCGAGTGAGATTAATTTGGTAGTATAAAAACGCCGACTTTGAAAAACCTCTCTGAAATCGAGGGGTAAATAGAAAAGATAGTGTGCTACTTGCACACTATCTTTTCTATTTACCCCATCTTTCGATTGATTTGTAAGAACTTTGCAGTAAAATCGGCTTGGAAATCAGAACAAAAACACCCCAAAATCTGCATAATCTTTTCCTCCGAAGAACGGGTGGTTTTGTTCAGTGTATTTTTAGCTTTTTAGAGAGTAAGATAAGTGATTCTATGAGAAATCAACTACTCTAGACCTTAGCATTATCCTTTCTGGCAACTAGTAACTCTTAACTCATTTTTCTATGCGAATCATCTCTTGGAACGTCAACGGCTTACGAGCGGTCGAAAAGAAATGAGAAATCCAGAATCTCATCGAAACCCATAAACCTGACATCCTTTTTCTCCAGGAAATAAAAGGAACGTCAAATAAATTTGGTATATACCTCAACAACCCTCCTTCCTATGAAGTATTTTATAATCCTGCGGAAAAGGCTGGATATGCTGGAACGGGAATCTGGATTCACAAGAATATGAGAAAGTACGTTTACTCGATTCAAACTGGGTTTGCTTGAGATCCAACCGAAAACGAAGGACGTGTCGCACACCTTATCCTCGAAAAAGATGATACCATTTTTGATATCTTTGGTATCTACTTTCCGAATGGAGGAAAGTCAGAACAGGCATGGAAAGATAAGCTTGTATTCTATGCTGAATTTGCAAGACGAATGGATGAACTCCGCTCAGCATGACATGTCGTTTTCTGGTGAGGAGACCTGAATTGTGCACACAACAAGATTGATCTCTCTCGTTCAAAGGAAAATGATGGGAAAATCGGATTTCATCCACTCGAACGTGCTTGGCTCGATGGTCGAACCAGTGATGGCTGGCATGATATCTGGCGTGTAAAAAACCCGAGTGTAACAGAAGTATACTCTTGGTGGGATGTCATAACAAAATCCCGCGAACGCAATGTTGGTTGGCGTATCGATGCATGGTGGGGAGAAGACAAGGCATTCTCAAGAACCAAAGATATCACTTATCTCACAGAGCAATATGGTTCAGATCATTGTCCGATCCTGTTGGAGGTAGGATAAAAGTCTTTATAAACCATATTCATGAGATGGCAATATAGGTACGAACCCCGTAATGTCCACTTCACCTTTTGTCAGTCTCTTTGTATGTGTGTTTCTACTTGTTATAGCTCTTCAGTAATGGCAGCGTTGATTATAGTATATATCTTTTCAGATAGCCCATATTCTTCTGCTAATATTTGTGCTATTGAGCAATGTCCATATCTTCCTCATTGCCTCTGACTAAAAACTTTATTTATTATCATGGGAATGAGTTTGCTTGCCTCCTGGTTAATCTGAGGGTAATAATACTATTCCAAACAAAACGAATCATATCTTTGGTGAACTCTCCTTTTTCTATTCCTTCTTGAATAAGGAGTCAACAGATACTTTTTACGGTTTTCTTTACTTCTACGCTGGCTACTTTTCTTATTATCCATATTCGTCCAACTCATCAAACCTTCAGTGAGGCAAGTGTTGGTTATTATAGATCTCTGAGCCATGAAACACTATAGAGTCCATCACTCGAAGAATGAATTCGCCCGAGGAAAACAACACATCAATGGAATGGAGTCATTTTGGAACTATGCAAAGCGGAGAATGGAAAGAGCAAATGGAATTCAGAAGGAGTTTTTCTCTTATACTTGAAAGAATCTGAGTTTCGGTATAATCAACAATTTTCCCCGTCAGCTTGCTGCGGGGCGTTCCTGTAGTTTCTG
>JAVHPT010000051.1:0-10948 GCA_036170735.1 Patescibacteria group bacterium
AGAACCTGGTGGAGTCCACCGGCAGAGCCGGTGGTTTAGTGGTGATTAATTACCTGATGAAACAACAACTTTCTATTATACCTAGGATTGATAGTAAAAGTAGTAACAATAAATTGATGTACTAAGCTATACCCTTTTTCTCTTAAATATTCTATGCAATATCCATGCTAAGAATCAAGCAATAACAAAAGTACAGACACCAAAGATGCTCCAGATAGCGAGTGGTAGCTGTTCTCAGAAAAACACATATTTTCGCAATAGAATAATAACGAGCATATGAAAGAGATAAAGTGGGTATGAGATCATTGCAAAGAATCGGAAGATCAGGTTATCGAAGCATCTTCCAATATATCGGGTGAATGGTAAAGTTATGAGAAGTACCGAAAGGAGAATCGTAGAAATAGGGAAGTGATATGGTCCATGTGGCCAAGAGTAACCCCAATCCACTACCTCGCGGATATTCCAGAGAAATATAATAAGCATGACAAATGATATCAAAGCAATTCCGTCGAAGATATATTGTGGGGGTATCTTTTTGGCGTTTAGCCATATGATAACCCCTCCTGCAAGGGCACCAGCAAGAAAGTGAAGCCCAAAGAGAAATGGATTATACGTCGGAAACCATTCTCCTGGAACTCATGACGTCGGTGTCCATGGAAGATGAATCCATACAAAATGAGCAAAGAGAAGGAATCATATAATACCGACAAAGTATATTGGAAGGGAAGTCTTCTTGATGCGAGTTGCTCACATCATCACGAGAGAGACGAGCAACCAACCCATCATATCATAGGCGATAAACCAGAGTGGACCATTGATCTCGACAGGAAAGAATGTCACTGGAGAAATCCAAGAGAGAAAAGAAAAACCAGCAATCAATCGAAAAAATCCATCACCCGAATATCACTGAAATATAATCACCAAGATAAATGACGCCGCGAGCGCGAGATAGTACATCGGTGCAATACGGTTGAATCTATCGACTATGGCAGGAAGCAATCTCGGAACCCTCTCTTCACCGAGGAGGATTACCTTCCAGTATGAGAGTGATCGCAGGAGTCCCCCAAGCATAAAGAAAACACTCACTACGAGCACCAAGTGTTCAGTGAGCTGATAGAGTCCCCACGAGAATGGAGAAAGATCGACAGTAGATCTATGTTGATTGAGATGATAGAGAACAACGACAATGGCAGCTAGTCCGCGAAGTCCCGTGATTCAAGAGAGGATTTTCATAAAGTTATGTCATTTCAATCGAGGTCTTTTATTTCCGTCATCCTGAGGAACGAAGGATCCAGGATTTACAAATCAAAACTTAAATCTTTCCATTGAGGATTTATACTTTCAATTAGCTCCGTTTTTCTTGTTCGTGTAATTCATTTGAGCATTTTTTCTCGTACAAGAGCCTCTGTAAATTGTTCAAATATTTCGTAGTAAACTAGTGTGTGAATACTATATTTCTTGGTAAATCACTCCGTAAGATCATTCTTATGTTGATAGACTCTTTGTTGAAGATTATTTGTAACACCAACATAGAGGGTTCCATTTCTCTGACTTGCAAGAATGTAGACAAATCACGTTTTATCCATATCTATCCTGGATTCTTCCTACGTCAGAATGACGGGAATGGAAACACTAAGTGTGTATATTTTTCCTACCATCGAAATGATGCTTATCTTCAGAAACAAAGTAATGGCAAATCTTTATATATCTAGGTTCAGCACACTCTTCGCTCGAGATTGGATAAAGTGCTTACGAGGTGGAACATCTTCTCCCATGAGTATACGGAAGACTTCATCTGCTCGTTCTGTATCCTCGACAGTTACACGGAACATCTTACGCTGTTCTGGATTCATAGTCGTCTCCCAGAGCTGTTCTGGATTCATCTCTCCAAGACCCTTATATCGTTGAACTCCTTCTGTAACTATTCCTTCTTCTGTGATAACTTTTACTTTCTGTTCTTCATTGTAGACATACCAAATCTGCTTTCCTTTAGTGAGCTTATAGAGTGGAGGATTGGCGATAAATATGTGCCCATTTTCCACGAGTGTTCGGAAATATCGGAAGAAAAATGTGAGAAGCAGTGTACGGATATGTGCTCCATCCACATCCGCATCTGTCATAATGATGATACGATGATAACGGAGGCGGCTGTAATCAAACGATTCGCTGATTGAAGTACCGAGAGCGATGATGAGATTTTTGATTTCTCCGTTTGCAAAGATCTTATCAAGACGAGCCTGTTCCGTATTGAGGATTTTTCCACGAAGAGGAAGAATGGCTTGGAATTCGCGATTGCGTCCTTGCTTTGCTGAACCACCCGCAGAATCTCACTCTACAATATAGAGTTCACATTTGCTAGCATCTTTTGAACTACAATCAGCAAGTTTCCCTGGAAGTCCAGAACCTTCGAGAGCACCCTTTCGGATGATGGTATCACGAGCATTACGAGCGGCAGCACGAGCACGAGCGGCGAGAAGACATTTTTCGATGATAGCTCTTCCTGCTTTTGGATTCTCTGCAAGGAAGTCATAGAAAGCTTCACTCATCGCACGATCTGTAATTCCCTTTACTTCTGCATTTCCGAGTTTTCCTTTTGTCTGTCATTCGAATTGTGGTTCTGGAACCTTCACAGAGATAATGACAGTAAGACCTTCAACGACATCTTCATTGGTAAGATTAATATCCTTTTCCTTTAGGATCTCTTGTTCGCGAGCGTACTTGTTGATCGTGCGAGTCAGTGCCATCTTGAATCCAACGACATGACTTCCCCCCTCTGGAGTGATAACATTGTTTACGAAACTGATGGCTTTCTCATTGTAATCATCTTTTTTATATTGAAGCGCAACCTCCACTTGAACATGCTCAATTTGCTTATCAACATAAAATACTTCATCCGTAACTGGATCAATGGAACGGTTGAGATAGTGAACATATGACTCAATTCCTCCTTCGAAAAAGAAACGATACTTGGTATCTTCGAACTCGTTGACAAGCGTCAGTGTGATCCCCTTTGTCAGATAAGCTTGTTGTCGGAGACGTATCTTGATCGTATCGTAGTCAAAAACTACCGTCGTGAACATTGTTTGATCTGGCCAAAATCGAGTGATGGTTCCATGTTTGGTGGTCTTTTCTCCCGTTGGCTCAACCTGCCCATCAGGTACACCAATCTGGTATGACTGAGTATATACTTTTCCATCCTTATGAACCCATACTTGCATCTTCGAAGAGAGAGCATTCACAACGGAAGCTCCTACACCATGGAGACCTCCAGAAACCTTATATCCACTCTCATCACCACCAAACTTTCCTCCCGCGTGAAGTACTGTCATGACAGTCTCAAGTGCAGATTTTCCAGTTTTTGCATGAATATCAACTGGGATTCCACGTCCATCATCTTCGACGGAGATAGAACCATCGGTATACATCGTCACGATGATATTCTTCGCATGACCAGCCATCGCCTCATCAATCGAGTTATCAACGACTTCCCAAACAAGGTGATGGAGACCACGTTCATCGGTCGAACCGATATACATTCATGGACGTTTCCGAACTGGTTCGAGTCATTCTAATACTTGGATACTCGAGCTATCATAGGATTTTGTAGGCATAAAGAAAAAATGCTTAAGTTTTAGTATTGGGGTTTGAAAAGATGAAATATCTTTACAGTACGCCAAAATCCGAAGGATTCTATAAAAAAAGGAGGAAAAGTAAAGCTTTTTCTCCTTTTTATTTTTAGAGTAAATTACAACCTCATTGCATGGATGATTGCATCTGAATTGGAAAGTGTGGCATTTTTATCTTCTTCGATATATCCTGCAAGGAAATCCTTGAGTTCCCCGGGATTCACATCTTGAGTAAGGGGAATATCGATAACTGGGGAGAGTTTCTTGCGAGGAAAGAGTCTCACAAAGGCTGGAGTTCCTGCAATGGAGATCACTGCAAATTTTTCCATATCTCGAAGTTCGTAAACTGATCAGGAGACACGGATTCATTTTTCATCCACTTCAACATGCATTATTGGAGCGGAGTTATTTTCCATAAGGATATAGACTCATGCGAAGAGAAAAGCTACGATCGACATGAGATAGAGACCATCATAGATACCATATCCAACCAACATAAGAACAACGATAAGGGCGACGAGATACCACGTTGGTGAATGTTCTTTCCGAGATGAGAATGACCAAGAAAACATAGAAAATAAGACTAAGAATAAAAGCTCTGGAAATTTGGTCATCCTGAATTTATTTTAGGATCTTCATTTGTTTTAATTCGAAGATTCCGAAACAAGTTCGGAATGACTATATTCATTAACTTATCGACGAAAGTATCTCAACAAATCTTCTTACCAAGAACCAGGCAAGGATAGATATCATGAATCCGATAAGCGCACCTTTCATTCCACTTTTTGCCTTGTCTACGCCAGAGCTATCTCCAGTAATACCGGACGCAAGTTGCATCTTCACCGCATGATAGATCAGTGCGAGGACAGATATAGTTCCTGCAATCCCAAGGAGAAATGTAATCACTGAAACGATAGCTTTTGGTATATCATTCATACTCAAATTTCAAGTTCGAAGATTATTATTAGAAACTGCACCGTCAAAAATAGTCGATTGATCTGTCGTATCTGGTCACATAGAAGATAACGAAGACGAAGAACTAGAATAAGTAACCAAATATTCATGACCACTTCCATCCGAATAACACCCATCTGATTGTAGTGAGAGTCCTCGAGAATTTGATCTCGTTCCATCCTTACATGCAGCATATGTATTCAAGGATGAGAAAAACGATATACCGATAACCAAAGATGTGATTATGACTTTCATAAGTGAATTTTATCTTTCTTAGTGAAATTATAGCAAAAATCCCTGGGAAACACAAACTTTTCACATCCTTTTGCATTATAGAGGGTTTTTCATATACTAGGAACTATCAAAAGCTATCAAATATCGACGTTTTCCAAAAGGAAATAAGCGTCTTTTCTTCGGGTATTCGATAACTTTAGAACTTTAGAACTTTAGAACTTTTTCTCATGAAAACCCCACTCTCTTGGATTTCCCTCTATGCCCCACTTATAGACCTCATGAAAACACACACAATAAAAGAACTAGCCCACGAATATTCGATACACACTGCGGAGATCGATAGTATTGAAGAACATTTCCTTGATAAAGTGGTTGTCGGGAAAGTTCTCTCCTGTGAAAAACATCCAGAGAGTAAGAAACTCTCGATTGTGCGTGTAACTATTGGTGAGCTCGGGGAAGAGACTATCCTCACAGGAGCTGCCAATATCGTAGATGCTACCTATGTTGCCGTTGCAACCGTGGGTGCTGTACTTCCTTGAGATTTTGTTATCGGCGAACGCATGATGGCAGGTATGGTGAGCCACGGGATGATCTGTAGTGATGATGAACTCGGACTTGCAAGTGAGAGAGCAGAAGGAATCATGATTCTTGAAGAGCACTGGGACAAGGATACGCTTGAAAAGATGATAGGGAAGTCATTTTTTGATCTTACTCTTCCATTTCCAGGAATAGATGAAAAAATCTACAATTTCCCACTTCGAGATACAACGTTCGAAATCGACAACAAGTTTATCACCAATCGGCCTGATCTCTTTTCCGTTTATGGAAATGCTCGTGAATGGCATGCGGTTTTTGATATTCCTTTTACACAATACATACCAAAATTTCTTGAAACTTCTAGCAAAACAAAACATACTGTACAAATAGAGACAGATAAGGTCTTCTCATACCATACACTCAAGATGGAGAAAATTACTGTTGGGACAAGTCCATTTGGTATGAAGGTTATGATGGAACGAGCAGGACTCGAATCAAAGATGGATATTGTAGATATCACCAACTGTGTCATGACAGAGTTTGGTCAGCCAATGCATGTATTTGATGCTGATAAGATTATCTGAGGAATCATCGTTCGTATGGCGAAAAAAGGAGAGAAGATTCTTGCTCTGAACGGGATAGAATACGAACTCACTCCTGAAGATATTGTGATTGCAGATCATGAAAAACCAATTGCAATCGCTGGAGTGATTGGCGGTATGCAAAGTGCCGTATCAATAGAAACAAAGAATATTGTTTGGGAATCTGCATGTTTCGATGCAGTTTCTGTACGGCTAACGGCCGGGCGGCATAGGATTCGTACAGATGCAAGCACTCGATATGAGAAGTCTCTTGATCCTCTTCTTCCTACTTTTATTCTCCCTCGTGTGACCCAGTATATGAATTTCCTTGGAAAGGAAATTCATATCACTGCAACTTCGTCATATCTCGATGAAGAAAGTGTAAATCATATTATCATTGAAGTAAGTTATGACTTTATCAATATGAAAGCGGGAATAAAGATTCCAAAAGAGGAAGTAAATACAATTCTTACACGCCTCGGCTTTGAATTTACAGCCCACAATTCACAACTCACAATTATTATTCCTTCATGGCGAGCGAGCAAAGATATATCAATAAAAGAAGATATTGCTGAAGAAGTTATTCGAGTATACTGATACGACCAGATTCCTCTTACTCCATTTATAGCAGATTTTAGCATTAGCAAGAAGAATGCTGACTGTTCCCTCCGGGATACCATCCTCGGATCCTTCACGAGGAGGTGATGGAATGAAGTATATAACTACTCTTTTACAAGTGAGAAGCTCGATAAATACCTCTGAATGAATGATATGTCTGATGCTGTTGGTGTGCAAAATGCCTTCAATGAAGACTATACCCATATGCGTCGGTCTCTGGCAAACCGTCTTCTAGAGAATATCGCTATAAATACAAAATACAGTGAAATTCTACGGTTCTTCGAGATTGGAAAGGTATATACGAAGTATGGGGTAATGAACAATGAGGTCGAGAAAATATTACGAGCACAATCTTCAAGGCCGTTTATCGAACAAAAGATGTTTGCCTGAATTTCCTCATGAATTTCTCTTGAAGATTTACGTAGAGATCTAGAGGATTTCCTTACAGAAACTCTTGGTTTCATCCCACCACTTCATCAGGATAACATCCGTCCTCTCCCTTTTCTCCATCCAGGTATCTCGGGAGAATACAGAGAAGGAGAGACCGTCATCCTACGGTTTGGTCGCATACATCCGATGACTACCGAAGCCTATGGAGTACCTCCAGGAACTCTCTATTTTGAAGTTGATTATGATAATATCCTCGGATTCTTCATGGAAAAGGAGGTTGCTTTTCATCCCATCTCTCGATATCAAACCATTCCACGTGAACTCAACTTCGTACTTCCAGAAGAAACATGAACCGGTGATGTCGCTCGAAATATTGATGCCGTTCATCCGTGGATCCAAAATGTTGTTGTGGACTCTATTTACAGAGATGATGCAAAAATTGGCAAGAATAAAAAGAGTGTGAATTTTTCTTTTACTCTCTCAAATATCGAAGATACCATATCTGATGAAGATGCTCTTAGTGTACAGAACGCAGTGATAGAGAAAATGAAAGGAAATGGATTTGAACTCAGACAATAATACTATTAAACCTTAGGAAACTATGTCCGAACAGGCTCCATTTCTCGATTACACCTATTGCGACAATCTTGTGCAAGAGATTATTGAGATCGTGAGCGGATATATGGATATTGACCGAGAAACTATCAAAAAGACCATTGAAAAGACTTATCTTTTTGCGAAGGAAGCTCATGAAGGACAACTGCGAAAAAGTGGAGAACCGTATATATCACATCCTCTTGAGGCTACCAAGCTTCTTCTCTCGCTCAAACCAGATATTGTATCAATACAATCCTGTATTCTTCATGATGTTATAGAGGATACTGAGTATACAAAGAAGGATATTGAAGGACTCTTCTGACATAAGGTTGCTGTTATCTGTGAAGGACTATCAAAACTCTCTGCCATCAGATATGCAGGAGAAGAAAGAAGTATTGAAAGTCTCAGGAAGATGTTTATTGCTATGGTGGATGACCTTCGAGTTATCATAGTGAAACTTGCAGATAGGCTTCACAATATGCAGACTCTTTCTTATCATCCAGATCCAAGAAAGCGAGAACGCATCGCCCTCGAAACTCTCAATATCTATGCTCCTATTGCTGATAGACTTGGTATCTTTGATTTCAAAGAAGCACTTGAAACTGAGTGTTTCAAAGTACTTCACCCTGAAGACTTTGAGAAGATACAGAAGGAACTTGGCGAACTTAAAGAAGAACAAGAGTATTTTCTCGAAAAAGCACAAACGATTATTCATGAGGTAATCGCAGGTAATACGCCACTTATTGATATTTCATATCGGATAAAATCCCCATATAGTATCTATCGAAAACTTTCGCGAAAGGAGTATGCGTACACTCATACTCGTGATCTCTATGATCTTTTTGCAATACGTATAATCACTGATAATATCCCTCATTGTTATGAAATTCTCGGCGTACTTCACAACGTGTTTGTACCAATGCCAAAAAGGTTTAAGGACTATATCGCACTCCCAAAAGAGAATTGATATCAATCACTCCATACGACGGTAGTTGGGCTCTTTCCAGAAGTCAGATCTCAACCAACAGAGATACAGATACGAACCCCAGAGATGCATACTCAAGCGGAAATCTGAGTTGCTGCTCATTTTGAATATTCCGAATCAGGGCGTTCAAGAAGATCAAAAGATAGCTATTGGGTGAAAACTATCAAAGCTATTGTGGATGAGAAACATGGTGGAACTGAATTTATGAGCGAGATGAACGTAAATGTCTTTTCTGATCAAATATTCGTTTTCACACCAAAAGGTGATATTATCACACTTCCGAAATGATCCACCCCCATTGATTTTGCATATGCAGTACATTCCAATATTGGAAACCAACTTACTATAGCAAAGGTAAACGGACAGGTGGTTCCGCTTGATTACACGCTTCATAATGGAGAGAGTATCCAAGTTATTACAGATCAAAACAAGAAACCAAACCCAATCTGGCTCTCCTTCGTTCAGACAGCAAAAGCAAGAGAACATATAAGACAATTTATCAATCGGAATGCTCGAGCATTCTTTATCGAAAAATGACGTCTTATTCTCAATGGATATCTCGAAAGAAACTATGGAAGTGGGCTTGATAAAGAGCTCTCCATCCTCAGGAACATTGATGGAAAAAATCTCGACACAAAACAAAAAGAAGATGTCTTAGTTCAGATTGGAAACCTCTCTCGCAAACCTGGAAGTATATTCAAATCTATCCACGATGATATCATAAAACAACAACTATGAAGACGTATACAGGAGACAAAAGAAACTCAAGAAGAAAAGAAAGAATCTCGAAAAACTCCTGTTTCCATCGAAAAAGAGAATGATTCCGATGTTACCATTATTATCGGAAAAGAGCGGGGCATCCCATATCGGCTAGCAAAATGCTGTAACCCAACACCAGAAGATAAAAAAATTGTCGGTGTTGTTGGGCAAGGAATTATTACTATCCATACATTTCAGTGTCCAAACGTAAGTAAAGTTGAGCTAGAAAGAAAGATACCAGCATACTGGAGTAATCAAGAACGAAAAGCTGGGATTACTTTTGAGATTGAATGCATCGTAAAAGACAGGCGGGGACTCATCATGGAAATCTCAGAGATATGTTATTATCTTGGGCTCAATATTCGAAATATGTCCGCGAATGATATAGGAGGAGGATGAAGCCTAAAAATCCTCTTTACATTCGAAACAGAGGAAGAGGATTATTATATCTATGATCGACTTGAGGATCGCTTGCGATTTGATATTCCTGAACTCCAGAGTGTGAAACTTATCTCAATGGGCTAGTATGAACGACATTTTTCCCCCCAAGATCTATCACACCAAAAGGGTATGCTGATCCAACTCCAATGAGAAACATTCCAGCAAAGATAATTGCAAGAATGGTTCCATTTCCGCCAAGGTATTTCACTGCCCAATCCCAATCACCAGTGAAACTATATATCTGATAACGGTATTTGATGATAACGATTCCGAGTCCGATAAAGAGAAAACCAACGAGAAACTTCATATACATTGAAGGAGAGAAGATAAAATTTCATTGCTCAACATTGTAAAGAAAAACTTGCAAAATACCACACTTTTTATAAACTCTGTCGCACTAGTGAAGCAATAGTACTCAAAATAGTTTGGATCAGGCTTTTCTAATTATCTACTACTCTCCACTCTGGGGTATCGCCAAGCGGTAAGGCAGGGGACTCTGAATCCCCCATCCTAGGTTCGAATCCTAGTACCCCAACCATATTGAATCATTCAAGTTTCGTACCTCTCTGAATAGCTCTCTTTCCTCAAGATGGAGAGCTTTTTCTTTGTCGTAAGAAACTCTGAAGCATATCATTTTGATAATTATACTTTTTTGGATGATATTTGAATCTTTCCAAGTCTGAGAGAGGTTTGCGAGGAGTTTGAAGCATGATTCTCACTTTTCTATAACATCATCTCATAGTGCCCCAAACTGTCCGAATTGTTCGGACAATTCAAAATACCTATCAGCAAGCTCATTCTTGAGCTTTTTATATTCCTCTAGCTCTCTAACTCCTCATTCATACGCATATCAAGCAAATTTGCCTTCTTGCGGTCGATTTTCGATAGTTCCTGCATGATATTCTTTTTCGTCTGCTCTATATCCCCGTGTTTCGATAAACAGAACTCACGAAAGCCCTCGATGATAAACGGACGATATTCTTCTGGGATCTCGTACTTATGAATATTCGCATCGAAATATGCGAACGAAAAATGCTATTTTGCTTCTGTCAGTACTCTGTAGTTCTGTACTTGTTTCATGTTCATCAAATATAGACTAAACTTCATCGAATATCGCTCCAGATAATGATGCTATTGGACCTACTGGTATGATGGGTCCAGCTGGCGGTAATCCTGGTAGAGGAAGAATGTGACGTTCAGGTTCTGGTGCTCGATCCGGTTCCGGA
>JAVHPT010000052.1:0-10938 GCA_036170735.1 Patescibacteria group bacterium
CTCTTTGCAAAAGCAGGGGTAATAGAAAAAGATTTGCCTGAGCAGAAACCAAAAGTCCAAAGAGAAACCGTAGCTCCTGCAAAAGAATCCGTAGCTCCAATGGATAGTCAATCACCAGCTCCTGTAGATATTGCAAAAGAAAATGCACGAAAACTTGCAGAGTTCAAATCTAAAATTACACCAGAATCGGGACTTCATTTTGATGTAAAACTTACTGAAGATGGGAAATATAGAATCGATACATGGTATAATACAGAAGGTAATTCTTTGTATACATACTCTATGGTTGGGGATTATTTAATTATAGATCCTAAGGATATTGGAAAATGATTTAAGTGGAAGAATGTTACTTTTAGAACCAATACAAATCTATTTGGAGAAAATAAACATCTCCCATTTCTTGGGCGTAATCGTGATATCACTCTTAGTAAAGATGGGAAGCTTACAACTAAAGAATCTCAATAATATTTCTAATAGAGTAAAAGCAAAAAATCCACCATTTCCCAAAATGGTGGATTTTTTGCTTTCAAACAGGAAATATAGTACGATAGAGGAAATCTTATTTTTCTAATATATCTATATGTCAGAAACAGCCCCACAAGCTCCATCATATCTGGAATCTCTTAAAAGTAGTATTCGTGAGAAAGCAAAAGATGGTCTTACTCCAAAGGAATTGGCTGATCTTAGAAAAGAACTGAGTTGTTTTTCTGTGGAGACAATTGCAGAATTCCGTGTATTTTTTGCAAAAGAATTTCAAGAGATTCAGGCTGAAACTCGTACGAATCTCGACAATCTTCTTGCAGAATACAGTAATAATACTTCATGAAAAAACCCAGAAAAAGCTCCTGAATCTCCAAAATCTCCTTTTGATCAGGTATTTGAGGGAACAAAGTCGGAGAAATTCTCGGCGGAGAATATTAAGAAAATGCAAGACTGGATCGATGTATTATTTCCACAAGAGAAACTTACTCCAGAACAACGAGAAAATATCCGTCTCGCTATGACGGATAGACTTCTCAAAGACCCGAAAATACAAGCACTCTTTAATATGCAAATCGGCGTGGTAGATATCCTCGGAAGTTTTGCGAAATGAGGTGCGCCAAAAACTGCAGAAGGTGCCGAAAAAGCAAAAGAAACTCCTTCTACAGTAGCAGCTATTGATCAAACAAAGATGATTGAAAAGACTTTTGCAGAACAATTACAACTTGCAACCAAGCCACTTTCAGAGCTTTTGACAGACAAGACAAATAAAAAAGAACCTCTTCCTACAGTACTTCTCTCAAACCCAAAAGCTATCGCTGAATATAATGGAGGGGAAATTCCAACGAATATTACTGAGATGAATCCAGTAGACCTCAAGGCATATATTGCCAGTCTGAATGGAGAAGTTCGTAAAATTGATGCGAAGATCCTCGGGATGGAACAGATAAAGGAATGAGGGATGAACTTCCTCGCTAACGCTCCAAGTTTCCTTGTGGATTTCTTTAAATGGCTTCTTTCATTCGATTTCATCGCGAAGATATTTTGATACAGTGGGACGAAAGAGGAGCGAGCAGCTACTCTGGATGAAGAACTCAAACAACGACGATCTTTGGGTATACTCAAGGAATTTGGAGATGTTCCAGATACTTCTACAGGAAAAGCAGAAGGAGCGAAGAAACCTGGAGAATCTTCGGGGAAGATTCCTGTACTTCGATGAGTAGATCTCTCTGGGCTTCGACGAGATAAGCTTGCAGATTTCTTCATATTTACCAAAGAAGAAGGAATTGATATAGAAACCAAAGAATTTTGGATGGGAGTTTTTAATGATGGGAAAATAGTTGGTAAGAAGGATGCGGAAGGGAAGGAAACTAGTTATCGTATAGATCCAATTAAAGAAGGGGATTTGAAAGATAATTTTAAAGGATTGTACGAGAAACTGAATGGATTTAAAGTAGTAAGAGATGTAAAAAATGTAAAAAATACAGCAGAACAAAATCGGAAAAAGCAAGAAGAAGATGCAAAAAAAGCAGCAGCAGAGAAAGAGAAAAGTGATATAGAGATGATAAGACTTAAACCATATGCAGATCTATATCTTGGACATATCGATCCGAAATTAATGGAAAAATTCGGAGCTCTTACAATAGATAATCTTATGGATGGAAGTTATACTACAAGCATCGAAAAAGTGTTGTGAAATTGAAAAGATTCAGCACAAAAAGCCATAGTATTAGCAGAACTCAAGATTCTGACGACTATCATAACGGATTTAAAATCCAAAGGAAAGATGGAAGCTTTCCAAAATACTTGGTTGAAGAAATCAGATGGGAAATTGGATATGAGTTTGAAAAATCTCTATTTTTATCGTCGTATATTCTTGCAAGAATCTGGATATACAAAAACATCGTTACATATTTCTGATGCACCATCAACGTCAGTTCTACCTCCGACTTCAAAGATATCACCTACAGTCCAGCAGGTTGTAGCTCCATTTTGACAAATTCCTTATTTCCCAAAACAAGGATTTGTTCCAAAAAAAGCTGTTGCCCAAGAAGTGGCTCCAGTTGCAACAATTGCATCATGAGAAATAGCTCCAACAAGCAGTCAGATAAGAGCCTCGATAGAAAAAGTTCCAGCAGATACTCCTATTACAATTATCTGAATAGGTACAGAATGTATTACCTTTGATCATAAAACACAATTTCTAACGTATAAAGGTAATATCTATCATATAGAGCTCCCAAATGATACTGCGTATGAAATTTCTGAAGTATATAAAACAGTAAATAATCAGATTCAGTTTAAGCCATGTCAGAAGAATAATAAAACTATTCCTTCGATGTGATGGCCAAAACCTGGAACTATTGATGAATTTTCACAGTGACTCATGACCATGATTACTAATTGAAAATATGAGAAAATGGAAAATGGTAAAATAATTATGCGTATTACAAAAGTAGTATAAATAAAATCGAGCACAAAAAAGTGCTCAATTTTTTGCTTTTTCATTTAAAATACGATAAGATAGAAAAGGATTATTTATTAAATATATAACTCATATGACAGAAAAATCTTCAGATATACTACAAAAAGTCATCAATCAGGGAACTTCTGGTGCGGATGGTAATTTTTATAAAACACAAGGATTTGAATTTTCCAATAGAGCAACAATGCTCAAATCATTTAGTGATATTAGATTATCTACTGTTTCAGAATCAGATGTTCCTGATTTTAAGGAGCCGGTACATTTTTCAAATGATCAATTTTTGACTCTTGTCAAAAGTCTGGAAATGAGTACAAGTGCCACTGAAAAAGCAAAAATTATTGCACAATCTATAGAACAACAAAAAGTCGCTGCAAGACAGCATACACAAGAATGAGTAGCTGCTTTAAATACAGATATCGCTTTAAATCAATCACAAGTAGGAACAGTATGAGCTGAGAGGCAGTGAAATGGTGTTACAAAAGCAGCATCTGCGCTTGAAAATATGAAAGATCCACAAGAGGTAGTGAAAGCAATTAATGAATATGTATCAAAATATGTTGATAAAGCTAATAGTACTGCTCCATGATCTAAAGAATGAGCACTTACGGATATTCTTGTTCAATCAGTTTTGAGGAATGGAAGATATATTGATATGGTAACAGGTAGTGTGTACAATACAAATAACGAAATTGATTCCACTATAACAACAGCACTTAAGAAAATCCCAAAAGAGGATATTAATTTTGCTTTGAATCTTTTTATTCTGAAAGAATATCAAGGAGAGAATAAGACAGTAGATAATAAGAAGATACAGGAAATAATCTGTGCAAAATATAATATTATTCTGACAGATATACCATCACAGAATGTAGCAACCATTACAAATTCACATCTTCTCGAAGCAGAGAAATCATGGCTTTTAAGTTATGTACGAGATCCAAAATCTGTTCAGGTAAGTGCTGCAAAAAGTGCAGAGCTAGCTCCTGCAGTTGCACGAGCAAAAGCAGAACAAACTGCTGCACGAGCTGAAGCAGAACGTATTTCTAAACTACCGATGACTGCAGAGGATTGGAGGGATCCAGCAGCTGCTATAGGGAAATTAGTAGATAAGTGAGGAGCACTTCTCCTGATTCCTGGAGCCCTTTGGCTTATATTTAGCTGTTTTGGGTTTGATACGATGGGAGAAAAGGGATCATTCTTTATGAAACTTCTTGCTGGAGCAGCTGGTATAGGAGCAGCAAAAGCAACTGGTGCTATCGATATGGCTGTTGACGCTATTCAGAAAAAACCAGGGACTACTGGCGGAGCAGCTTGAGAAGCAATTGCTGGAGCAGCATGAGCTGTTTGGGGACAGTTAAATACCTGGTTATGAGATCTTGGTGCTGAATGAAAAGCACTTTGGCTTAAATATGTAACTTTCGGAGATTATACTTTTGAATATGAGAATCCGAATGGATGAAAATCACAAAAGAATATACTTGAATATCCAGCAGGAGCATTATTATCGAGACTGAATGATAATAGTACAACAACTGATGTAAATAAGAAACTCAAGCCACAGAAAAATGGAGCTTCATCAAATATGGATGAGGCATTGCAGAATTCTTTGAAAACAACTATTAATGAACTTCATGATGAAGTTAAGGCTATATGGCTCAATAAAAATCCAGGAAAGACAGAAATGGAATTTAATACTTTCTTCAATAGACCAACGAACACAGTGGAATCTCTCATAAAATATGTTCATGCACCAAAAACAGGAACAACTCCTCATGGGCATGATTCTCATGATACAGCTCCTACTATAGATTTTAAATCAGCAGCAAAAGAACAAGTGAAAGAATATAAAGATGGATGGTTTGTAGTAAAAGGTACTATAACTCCTATAATGAAGGGGTGAGTGGAAGCAGCTATTAACTCATCGGCTGATATATGAGTATTGAAAACAAGAACTCAAAAATGGGAAGTGAAAAAACCTCTTGCATCCCCTGATAAAGAAACAGCAGAAGCAATACTTGCATCATTACAATCTTAATTTTATATTTTTAAATAAAAACATATATGTCATCACCAGAAACAGGTACATGATTAGCTTCTATAGAAGCAGTATATCCAACTACCACAAGTACATTAGATCAATTAACTACGCTTCTTGATAAAGATGATACTCCACCAGCACAAAAGAAGCTAATAGAAACTTTCATCGCCAAAAAAGTAGCCGAGATGGAGAAAAATTTTGCCGTAGATGATTCTGCTCTTATCAGAGAGGCACAGAAGCTTATTAATGCTACGACTACTGCCATTTCTCAATTGAAAGTGGAGATTGAAAAAGGGCGAGATAAGATGGATATTCCAGCAGGATCTCCACTCGGAACCGCTTTTACTGAGGCATATAAGTATACTCCAGAACAGCTTCGAACCACTATTGCTGAACAGATTACTCAAACGAAAGCAATTCTTTCACAGACCAATTCTGAAAATACGAATCATCCGAAGTTCCAAGCTGAAATGAAGAGTGCTTTTACAAATCAATGATTATTTACTATCACTGGATATGCTGAGAATATGTCTGAGCAAGCTGGTATCGGTTTCACAGAAGATAATTGGCATGATACTACTATTCTCAATAGGATTGAGGATATTGTTTCACAAATCCCAGCTGGTTCATCGGATGAAAAAGCTCGTCTTGTTGCGATTTCCGTGGCAACTTCTATAATTCTCCGGCAATGTGTAGATAAACTTGGTCCTGGATGGAAGAATTATGTTCAGAACTCTTTTGGGACACTTGGAGTGGCAGCGATTAATTTATGAGATGGAGTAGCTGATATAGTAGGAGGTGCAGCAGGTATTCTCTGATCGGCTCTGGTACTTACATTGGCAACTGGAGTAGTGGTGGTAGTCGGTGCATGATATGCTCTAAAAAAGATGGGATGAGGAGCGATAGTTTCAGGAGCTGTAAATCTCGTAAAAGCCTGAGCTTCCAAAATTGGAGTAACAGCTGTTGCAAATGCGGCAACTTCTGCGGTATCTGGAAAACCTTCTGCTACCGCGGAAGTGCCAGTTACATTAGATATTAAAGGGAATAAGATTCATAAAGCGGCACATGATGCTGCTATTCGGTCTATGTATAACCAACAAGAGATTGCTGGAGGTGGAACCGCACTTTCACCAACAGAAAAAGTTCCAGCAAACTTTGTGACCGATATAACTGGAAAAATAGATCCTCAGTTAACTGCGGAATATAATACTCGAATGACCAAGGTTGTGAATCTTGGTAATGCTCCAGTTGGAACAGATGCAAAGAAAATTCAAAAATGGCAAGCGGATCTCGCAAGAGCGATAGAAAGACAAAATGATCCATCGAAGTGGAATTTAAAAGCACAAAAAGCAGCCAAGTCACAAATTGGTGCAGATGCAGCGAAAGCTCAGCAGATACTCCGAGATGCAGCGAAAGATGCAGAAACCAAGACAATCAAGATTGGATCAGAAGAATTCAAAGTTTCTCCAACTGATATGATTACTCTTAACGAGATAAAAACTCGTGCTGAAGAAATCGAAATTCAAGAAAAGAAAAAAGAGAAATTGAATGAAGCAAAGAGGAGACTTGAAGAGCGTCTAAAAGATGAGCGTGAATGGGCAAAATCAGAACATCGAATTAATCAGGTTCCCGGGGAAATTACTGCAGCACAGACGGATATTGCCAGAACAAACCGTGAGATTGCTACGATTCAGGCTGATTCTAATTTCCATAAGACAGGAAAATGAGGAACTACCGAACTGGATATGTTGAAACTTAACGCCAACCTCGTTTATCAGTCTAAGACAGAAGATCTTACAAATGCACGAACGAAAAAATCTACACTTGAGACCGAACTTTCTACTCTAAAACAGACACAAGTAAGACTTGATGCAAAATATCCTCGTAGTGGAATCAGTAGAGGACTCACTATAGATGCAAGCGGTAATCTTACAAACTCTACAACTATGGAAAAATTGAATTCTACAACAGGTGCTAATATTGGTGTCAAAGAAAAAATTCATCTTGCCGATGTAGAGATTGCACGATTAACTAGTGAGGTTGATGTACAACTTACTACACTTCATACAAATCATCCAGGTATTCCAGCGAAAT
This sequence comes from Patescibacteria group bacterium, assembly GCA_036170735.1. Taxonomy (GTDB): domain Bacteria; phylum Patescibacteriota; class Gracilibacteria; order BD1-5; family UBA2023; genus JABFSX01. The sequence continues at coordinate 7,098 of JAVHPT010000052.1, forward strand.
TTACACCAAATATGAATGTAGTAGATAACAATGGAACATCAGAAAAAGTATCCATTATCTCTGAGCTATTCGGAAAAGTAGTAAGAGTAGCAGTAAAAAAATAAATATATAAAATATGTCTGAAAAGTTACCTGTTACATCCCCATCCTTCGATGCTCGCACGCTCCTTTCTCGGAGTATGGATGATTTTCATGCGAAAGAGTATCCGATAGAAGGGGATTTTCAGGTACTTTGGGGAATTATAGATACATATATTGATGGACTGGAACCAATAGCGGGTTCTGTTACTGATGAGGGGCACCTATGAAAACATAGTCCGCGATTTAGAGAGAATAGAAAAAAACTTTATCGCTCTATTATGACAATACCGGGGTTTGATATTGACCAGATAAAAACAGTTCACATTGATTCAAATGGGATACTTTCTTTGAAACAAAAAAATGGAACTTTTCAAACAAAGAATCTGATTGAAGTATGGAATAGTTTCCTTCTCAATAAGCCCAATACAGCTCCAGTAGTTTCTGATACAAAAGCACGAAAAACAGAACTCAGAGAGGTAGTGAATACTGAATCATATCTCGGAGGATCTGTATTGATTCAGTATGTTCCATATATTCCAGGAACTATTGCGATCGGTGCGATGGGGCACTCTGCATATTCTTTTGTGAGAGATACACTCTCTTTGTGAAAAGATGCTGTAGAATTTGTCGTGAAATCTATTTCTGTCCGAGATGGAAATGGGAAACTAAGAGTAGTACCACTTACTGAGATATATAAAGGATCAAAAAAAGCTATCAGTGAAAATCTTTTCAGAATACTAGAAAAAGCAGGATATACCTTTGAAGCATCGACTCGGAGTTTCTTTAACCCTGCCGAGCGAGCATTTTTAGAGACGAGTTGGAAGATTCAAGCACTGAAATATACTGATTGGAAGAAACAAAATCCAGATAGTTCTCTTACAGAAACGGAGTTTCAAAAAACTCGCACTGAAATGCTTGAGAAAATGAAAATCTTCTCTCAATCTATGGAAGGGAAGGTGGATGTAGCTTTTATGGAAAAAGTTGGAAAATTTTCAAAGAGTCTCGCAAATAATGCAGGAGAACTCTTTTTCTTGCCAATCTTTTTCCGAGAATTTCGAAAAAATCAAAATACAGCAACTTTGCTGATGTGAGCAAGTGAAATGACTCTATTTACTGGTGGAACTCGAGTTGCAAATGCTTTACTCGCAACTCGAGTTGGTGCACGTTTACCAATACCTGGTTGGGGACGACCGATTGTAATACTTCTTGCTTGAGGAGCTACAATCGTATGATGAGCAGAATTTATGAAGGTACTTGATGGAAATAGAAATAAATGGAGACACCTCTATGCAGATGGATTTTGAAGTCTTTATACAGATGGTAAATCTACCACAGGACATTTTGGTTTAGGACTTGGAATAACTGAAGGATTGGATCTACTGAATAGAGCTCGTAGAAAAATAGCTCCAAATGAAGATGATTGGGATATTGGTATCCCAAGAACAGAGATTCCTCTCTGGAATGGGAAATATCTCGGAACTATTCCAGATATTACTTTTTTTCAGGCGAAAATTAATTTTGGCACTGCTCCATGGGATTGGATTCGTTGAGCAAAAGGACGTACTATGGATGATTGGAATAAATATGTTGAATATTATCAGGCACGTCTCAAAAAGGAGATTTTCGATCTAGTAGATAAATATCGAAAAAATGAATTCATGTTTTCTGATCCAAAAAAAATAAAAGAGGCTGGAGGAAAGGATAGTTTATTTAAAGAACATCTTGAAAATATATTAACATGATCTGAAGGATGAAGCGTTTTTCTTTCTGAGAAACAAGCATTGATTGATGGAATAGTTGCAGAAGCGAAACGAATACCTTTTGATTCTTCTATTTCTGAAAGTATTATTGATAATCGTGTTGGGCAGATGAAAATCGATAATCTTTTTATTGATAATAGGACTTTAGAAATTCAGAGAAAAAAGGAGAAAATAGATACATCCATCTCTTTCCTTGGTCCATATGTATCAGAAAAAACTCTAAAATATATATATCTTCTTCCAGAAAGAATGATTGGAAATCAGTCAATTGTAAATAATAATGGAGGGAAGTGGGAACAATATAAAGCTCCTTTGACAGGAGAAATACTCAAAAGATGGATTCCATCTACTGAAAATAATTATTTTCAGTGATTACTTGATGATAATAGAACTATACAAATTGATACCTGAAATGGAAATATATCAATAAAACTTGGTGAATATTTTGCATGGATTCTTGATCAAATGCTCGAATATAAACGGGAATCTGAATTTATAAGAGAAATTAAAAATGGAAATAAGCAGTGAATAAAATGGGGGATATAGATATTCGAAAAATAAAAGGCAAAATTTTGCCTTTTATTTTAAGATATAGTACAATCAAAGAGTAATTTATATTTTCATAAAACATGCTATGTGAGGAATCGAAAATACTTTTCAAGAATTAAAGGATGGATATAAAGAAGTTAAAGATTCTTTATTGGGTAATGATTCTAAAAAAGAAGAAGGAAAAAAAGCCGTAGTAGGTTGAGCTGCAGAAAAAGTAGCTATGGCACGGACTCAGACGGAAGCATTTAAATTAAAACAAGATATAGGAAAAGTATATACTCCGTCTTCCTCAGCTGAAATTCAGTCTACAACTGAAAAAAAATATAAAACTACTACTGCTGTTTCTGAAATTGAAAGGGTTTTTAATGAAGAGGTTTTTGATACAGAAAAATTTAAGAATACTGATGGGATTCTGACTAGTTTTCTTGGTGGAGATAAGGTAAAGAAAGCAAAGGAAATGAAAGTATTTGTTACAACCAGTATTGGTACTGCTATGCAGATCTTAAGTGGGATACAAAATGATACAGACCTCCAGAAAAATTATCAGTTAAAGAATTTCCATACTCAAGCTGTAGAAGAAGTAACAAAAAACCAGAATGAGCTTAATCAAGAATTTCCATGAGTATATGGAAAAATAGTAGAGCAATTGAATATCATAAAATGATCTATATATGGATCAGCGCAGATCGCACAAGCACCATCTGCTCCTTCTAATGATTCCATATCTCCTTCCTCAGATACTCTTGTTCGTGAACAAAAAACAATGAGTTTCTTAACTCGTATTGGTTTCGAAAAAGATGGATGGACATCGAAGATAGTAATAGGACTTCTTGGTGCCTTCGGTTTGTTTAAAGCTGGTTCATGGATAGATTCTTTTCTCGATTGGACTTCGGATCCTATCGAAAGCCTTAAAAAGAAAACAAGTAGTCTCTGGCAATCGCCACTTAAGTGGATTGAAGGAAAATGGGATGAGACGACTAGTTGGGCAAAGGGTATATTCGGTTTAGATTCAGTTCCTCATGGAATAATCGCAACAGATGGAAAAACTTACAATAATGATACGTTAAAAATATCAATGGACGCTACAAACAAAAGTCTCAAGATTGATAGTACATCTTATGAATTGGGAGTAAAATGAGGAACTATCAGTACTCTTTCTTTTGAAAAATGAGATGATAAAACAGGGGATTATGCTGTAATTAATGGACAAAAGATCCCAATGATTGCTTTAAAAAAGAGAATAGAAAGTAATACAGAAACGGGAAACCAGATTATATTTGCTGAAAATTTTGAAGGAAATAATAGTCTCGTTCTTAATAAAAAAGCTTAGATTCTATGAATATACTTATATTTTACCAGTATTTAATGCCTTCTCCCTCACTTCTCTCCTCTTATCCTCCCAATGTAACTTTACTATATTCTCATTTACTACAATCCCTTCCAATCACTCGG
>JAVHPT010000053.1:0-10751 GCA_036170735.1 Patescibacteria group bacterium
AGGCGCACCGCTAGCGTTCATCCTGAGCTATGATCAAACTCTTTTAAACGTAGCACCTATTCACCAAAGTGAATAGGATTTTTCTTGATTGTTGTTTTTATCACGAAATTACAGGTTCGATTTCTCGAACTTGTCTTCTGGTATATGAGATGTTAAGGATCGAGTGCCTCAGAAAGCACGTGGGAAGATTTATATGGAAAAGACCTATGAAGTCAAAACTTTTTTGCACTTTTTTTCATAATTATGTAGGATCCGCATTCTGGTCATGAGAGATGATTTATCAGAATATCTATTCTATGCAAATTTTCGTCTTGATATCTGCCCATATTCCCCCTTCAGGGATACCGAGCTATTTTTGTGAACAAAAAAACCTCTTCTTTCGAAGAAGTTATTTTGTAAGGAAGATATTATTACAAACAAAAACTCTTCATATTGATTCTCTTACCCTATCGTAATTACAACATTTAAGAAGCAGATTAGGAAGGCGCCAGCATCTTACTACAGAATAACCTCCTTCCATTCCTTGGAATAATATTATTAAGTCGTCTGTACCCTAACCAGGAATAGAGATTTAACGGAAATTCCCAATCCTGAGATCTTGTATATCTCATATATTGAGACTAATGGAATCTGTTCCACGGAATCTTTCTATTCTGCCATTTGGCATACGTTGTTGAATCAACTTTCGTCTGTGATCAATAACTATTGGCTCCGATTGATACCCAGAGTATGAAACAATGAGAAGATTACCAGAATATTGTAAGTTTACTGTTGCTATTTGGCCATCAAAATCAAGCGTCGCCTGATATTGATTACGCGACAGTTTCTCTATAACAGGAATTTGTGAAAGTGGTACCTGTGTATCTTCCGTCTTTGGTTTATGGAGGCCATGAAAATGTAGAGTTTTCATTTTCATAGTTCACGAAAGAATAGAAAATGGTATATCTTCCATCATCTCCGCTGAAGAGTTCAATACCGGTGCTGTATTTCCATTTCTCGGTATTGCTTTGATCTGATTCAGAACTCCAGCCATCTCATCAAGTTTCCTTAGCTTTTCTGATCATCTTAAGTTTTGGGCTTCTACAGCGAGCTGATCATATATATCACAATATGATTTCACTAGATTTACCTCCCGATCAGTGGAAGATGGTGGGATATCTCTACATTCGTCTGCCATAATAATTTTATTTTAAGAAATAATATGGAGACATATTATCATAACTCCACTTCTTTTACAAAAAATTCATCCCTTTCATAATTCGGCCATTTCCAGCTCCGGCGAAATGGTCTTGTGGCTTCTGTTTACTGTTTCTTTTTGATTGTTTAATGGTAGAAATATAAGCAAACACGCTGTTGTCTAATCCAACGTCTCACGATTTTTATAACATTCGAGAATTCTCATTCTATCTTCATTTTCTTGAGATCATTTATGATATATCTCGATGAACTCTATAAATTCGATTGTTTCATTTGTGCTGTCGTAGGCATATATAATCCTGAGGCCACTTTTATTGCTATTCTTTGCTATGGAGAAACAACGGAAACTTCTCACTTTATAGATCGGAATAGCTATTTCCTCACCAAGTCAGTTTATCCGCACTATGTCTCCCGTGCCCATACCAGTCGGGAAAAGTTTCAGAAAGTCTTTGAAATCCTGGAAATCTTTTTGCAAGGAAGGGTATTTTTTCTGAAGTTTCTTGAAGTCTTTCTCGAAAACCTCGATCATGCGAAATTCCTTAATCTTCATATGTCTCAGGAGGTCTTACAGAGTACGCTGGAGTACGATAAAATGCGAGACCATAACTGATGGGAGACCCTATCTCTTCCGTTGCTTTATAGGGAACATCCTCATGTGAATACTCACTAATCCAATTTGCCGTCTTGTCTGAAAATTGATCGATCACCGTGTCGAGTTCCTGCATCTCGAGTGCTCCAAAGTCGGAAATATCTGGTGATTCAAGAGGCATGTATCTCTGCTGAGGATACCCCTGATACACTGACTCAAATGAGGCAATCTGCTCATCAGCTATCATCTCAGCAACAACTCCACTCATGACAGATGGTACTGGTCAAAATGGCATCTTCACATATACAGCATTCGTAATAGATCTTTCTCCGTTCTTTTCGTAGAAATTGAAGTCTGCAAAATAAAGAAGCTTGTTTAATATAGTCTTCCCGATATTTGGTTTCTGACCACATCTCGAAAGTATATAGAGAAGTGTCTGTTTGAATTTATAGTTTGGATCTGTCTCTTTGGTGCGAACCTCCCGAGGTACCTTTTGGATACTTTGTGTCTGAATCTCTGAAAGAGAGAGCTCGAAGGTTTCTGCTACTTTCTCGAGTTCATCACTTCGTGGGCTGCGAGATCCGTTCTCTGTCTGTATATAGGTGATACGACTAACTCACATGATGCGAGCCATCTCATCCTGGGATATCTTCTCTTGAGTCCTGAGCCACTTGAGCCTCTCGCCGATGGTGGAAAGCTGTATAAGCATAGGTGTGAAAGTTATGTGCACCCCATTATATGAAAATGACTGTATAATGCAAATTATTTTATACAAAAAGTATAGAAACTATATATAAATAGGATAATAGTGTATAATTCCATTGATTTTTTGTGTGAACTCAATATGATAGGCGCAATGGGCATTGAATAAACAAAAATGACCCAGAGAATTTCTTGAGTCATTTACGAATACGGATATTCGGCTCGCTAAAGCCCGAGCATCGTAATCAAAGTGGTTGGGAAATCAAGTTTATTTCCCGTTAACTCTTTTTCTATGGCTAAGTCCAATCAATGGGTCGTCAATACTGGCGACTCATGGGGAGTCAGGAAAGAATGATCTGATCGTCTCACTGGAAGATACGATACTCAGAGAGAAGCTATCGAGGCTGGTACTCAGATAGCTCGCAATCAATGAGTAGAACTCTTCATCCAGTGAAGAAACGGACAAATCAGAGAAAGGAATTCTTTCTGAAATGACCCATATCCACCTCGTGGATAAACTAAAAATAGGCGAAAGCCTATTTTTTTGGTGGTCTTGCTGGCTGTGCAGACTTATCAATCTTCCCATTACCATCCTGATTGCAAAGAATCATATTGTCCAAATTAAGAGGTATTATTTTTTCTTCGGCGGATTATATACAATTGCTGGTTGCTCAGAAAGTTTTTTTTCATCATCATTAGAGTTTTGTGTATACATATAGTGTAAAGGTTAATAAGATAGAAGCAAAGAATATCCAAAATGCAAAGTTAAATAATGCTCCGATAAACTTAAATTTACAAATATATTCACCGTAAGCCTTTTCTTTATCATCAGCAAGCATAAGCATTGTTCTGGCTCTAATATCTAAATAAAAGTTAAAAATTATAAACAATATAGAAATAAGAAACAGGGACATTATGAGAATTGTATATTTTTCAACAACAGTATCTTTAAAAAAATCGGTACTCTTTTCTAGAGCTCATAAGGAAATTGCTGTCATAATAGCGTAAAGCCAATCTTGATTTTTATTTATACTTTCATCAAGATATTTAGAGTATTCTTCGTTATATTTCCTCACTTCTTCATCATATCCTTTTTGTTTCTTAGATTGATCGATCTTTCAAAATAGGAATCAAAACATATATTTTTTGGTTAAACTTCTAAAACCCTCTCCACCTCTCTCCTCGCCTCCTCATATACCCGCTTTGCTTCGTCTCTCATTGCCTTTGCTTTCTCGATAATAGCCGAAATATGTTTCGCAATGCGTTCTTGTTCGGGAAGTGGTGGGAGGGGGATTTTTATACCTTCAATATCACTGCCGTAAATATGAGAAGTTTGTCCTCGCTTTTCTCTGTTTATCTGTTCCTTAAAGAGTTCGGTATTAAGTACTGTAAATAAGAATATCGGATCAATGAGATCCAAATTGGCACGAATACACAACAACTCTCCGACAAAATATGTACGATCATCTACGTTATCTCGTAATAAGTATACTTTCTTCCCGACATATTCAGCCTGATGTGCAGCAGCTAATATGTATATATCGTGCTTCTTTGCTAAAACTCCTGTAAAATCTTCACGCACGAAATCCACTTTATTAAGATCAATCGTACTGTCACCATCCTGGCTTCCCGCCTTAATGATACGTCTTGTCGAGGTATCCCCTATTTCCAAATAGTCATCCTTTGGTGGTGTTTTTCCACTACCGCAGTAATCAGTAATAGATTTGATGGATGCGAATTTGTAATTGCTTTTCGACACAACTCTGTCCATTCCTTGAAAAAAAAACGGGTCGAAACGTTCATACTCCTTGATATCGGGAGTCTTTACCGCAAATACCTTCTTCTCCTCTTTCTTGTCTCATTTCTCAATCCCCAACTCTGTAATCAACCACCCATCCACACCCGTAAGCATCTCCTCAGCTTTCGCTTCAAGTTCCTGCTTCCGTGCGACCGCCCGATCCATCAGCTCGACAATCTCTTGCTGAACCGAGAGAGGTGGGAGAGGAATTTGTAAATCTTCAAGGGCTCACCCACTAATATTTGGCTGTGCTCAACCAAGTGAATATTTATTAACTTGATCCTGAAAATCAGATGTACGACAAATATAGAATAAATATTTTGGTAGGATTTTATCTTCTTCGGGAATGACTTTCCCAACTCGTTGATTCAATAATGCTTTTTCATTTGTATCAAAAATACCCACTTTTCATATAGTAGCTCACGTCATTGCGATTAATATATCTCACCTATTTAACAAAAACCTTTCGAGTCCTATGAGTTTGGCTTCTTCCCAATAAGAATCACATTCTAAAGATATAAATCCATCAAATATATTCTTAATCTTGATTACAGGAATTCACTCACTTGCAAATTGTGAACTCGGAAATGCATATCATCAAAAAACCTTTGCAACACTTCAGAGTCTTACAAATGTATTATTTTCTTTACATGAACTCAAATAATATTCTGATTCTATCCTTTTTCCTTCCAACTCGCCCCGACTGACGGTAGTGATCCGTTTTTCCCAGTCGGAGCCTATTGAAAAGCGGATGGATCTTTTTTAAATATTCGAAATTGTTCCACGATTCAGGGGAGATCGTTACCACAGGTTCGCCCCGTTCCGTCAATGCCGATTTTCTCAGCGATTGCCATAAAAACCGTGTAATCTTGTTTTGGTTTACCTTCCCATTTCCGGAGAAAGAGGATCGATGACTTCACTCCTGCGCCATAATAGCGGAACGCATCTTGAGGGAGTGAGACTACTGCTCGGAGCTCGTAATGCTCGAGGAGAAAGTCGCGCACGTACTGAAGACTCGAATTTGTGAGGATACCATCAGGGAGAACGATAGCCATCTGTCCGCCTGGTTTCAAGAATTGCCATGCACGTTCGAGAAAGAGGATCTCAGTTTTCTGAGCGACTCGCATCTTTTTCCCATTCATCCCGAGCTCGTATGAGTCGAGATAGTCACTCTCTGTCGACTTCACCACCGCACCAAACGGAGGATTGGTAAAGATAAAATCAAAATTTTCCTTTTTAAATTCGAGATTTATCTTGCCCATTTTCTCGATAACATCCAGTGCATCATGAGAGATGACATTGGTATGTCCATCATCATGAAGTATCATATTCATCTTGGCTACACGAGCTATTGCTTCAGATATTTCTATTCCATAGAGCTTATTCTCGGCGAAATCATGCCAGAATCGGAAATGTTCAGTAGAATTCTTATCAAAATATTCATCTGCCTTTGAGCGCATAAGATCGAGGACACGGAGGAGAAACCCACCAGAACCACATGAAGTATCGAGAACATTGTGATATTCTGCAACCTCATCTCCGAGCATATCTATACAAAACTGCACCGCAGTTGACGGAGTGAAGTATTGTCCGAAGTCTCACTTGAAGAAGTTACCGAGAAACTTCTGGAAAGCCTCACCCTTGACGTCGAGATCTGTTTTAGATAGGTTGAGCTTCTGGAGATGTTCAACGACAGCAGAGAGTTCTTTTTCATCAAGTTTTATATCCTCTGAGAACACTTGAGGATCTTTTTGCTTTGCTTCGTTATAGATAGCATGGATACGTCTTTGAAGTTTTTCCGTCGTTTCATTACGTTTCTTCTGGAATTCGTATGGTTCACCGTTTTTTCGGAGCTTTCGCTCATCCCAAACTTTTACAAAAATTATCTTTGCCACCTCACCGAATGCTTCCGCAGGATTACGTTTTCCACCATGCCAGATAGTTTGATGAGCCTTTGAGAGTGCTGTTTCGAGAGACTCCATCGTGACAGGTTCGAGATCTGTGACTCCTCACTTGGTAAATGTCCATTCCTCAGGAGCGCCATAACGGACAGGAATAGCATAAAAGGCATCTTCAATCTTCTCATCTTTTCCTCGTTCAAAGAAACGCATTGTCTCACCTGCAATCGTACCGAAATACTGAGCATTTAAGACTCGACCGTTTCCAATTCCTTGTTTTACTGCTTGTTCAAATTCGTTATCTGAAATATCTGCCTTCTTGAATTCGATAACAAAATACTTTGCATTCACATTTTGCTCGTAGATAACGAGATCCGCAAATTGATTTGGTACTCGTTTTGGCATCTCAACCTCAAAATCTATATCTTTTGGTGAATATTGATATTTCGTAACGAGCTCAAGATAAAATTCTACTCTCACCTGCTCTTCAGGATCAGACCATTTTTCTTTGTGATCACCACTACGAAGTCCATGATAGGTGATTTTATTTTTCTCCATATCGAGAGTAAATAAATCAGGGTGGGACTGGATGGATTCAAGGAGAGTCATAGTGATATGAATGTTATTTTGCGTTATTCTATACAAACCCATCTTTTCTCCAAAATAAAACCTCCAAAAATTGGAGGCTATTCCCGAATCCCACACTTCTTCACATACAACAGAGCCCGCTTTTGCAATCCTAAGAGTTCCGTATGAGTAAAGTGGTCTCATGAGAAACTCGGATCGAGGATATTCCCATCATGATAATTCTGGAGATAGTATTGCTTTGCTCCATCGATATTCCTCACTATATCCTCGATAATATCTTCTGTATGAACTCCTGCGATAACCGTTGTACGAAACTCATAGTCAGGAGCCTGTTCCATGATAATCCGCACACTTTCCTTGTATGGAGTCATATCCTCTTCCACTCAACTCAGACTCGCATACGACTCCCATACGTGCTTCACATCCATCGCAACATAGTCGACCAATCATTCTCCAATAAGCTCAGAGAGTACTGCAGGATTCTTGCCATTGGTATCAAGTTTTACGAGAAAACCAAGATTTTTGATACGAGCCAAAAATATTTTCAGATCCTTGTGGATAGTTGGTTCTCCTCCGCACACGGAAACTCCATCAAGAAGTCCCTTACGCTTTTCGAGGAAGGCAAAAAATGCTTTCTCCTGCTCAAGTCCATCTTTGATATGGGAAATCTTTTCTGGAAGAACAAATTCCGAATTGTGACAAAACCGACACCTGAGATTGCAGCCAAGTGTAAATACAACACAGGAAACTTTCCCAGGATAGTCGATGAGCGAGAGTTTTTGGAGTCATGATACTAACATACGGCGCATTGGTTTGCCATACTTTTTGTTTCATTAAAGTACTTGCGAGTATAAAATTCTGATTTCTTCCCGTTGTTGAACTGAGTCACTGGGCGATAATATCCCATAACGCGGGTATAGATCTCACAACGTGTTCGTTCGATCTTGTTGCCATTGGCATCGTAGAAGTGGTCCATAGAAATGAAAGGTGAGAAAAGTAAAAATTGGAAAGGAGGAGTATTTAGTTTTTAGGGTTTTAAGTATGATTCTATTTTTCAAAGAAAGAAAACAGGGATGTTATGGGGTTTGGGGAGAGGAACTGTTTGAGTGATGATGAAAGCAAATGAATTGGTAAGCAAAGCGAATATCTGAGCAAGTTTGGCTTCCCACCAGAAGAGACCTTGTGTGGAAGAAATCCTGGATTCTTCCTTCGTCAGAATGACGGAAACAAGAACCACTTTCTATGCACTACGTTTATACGCTTTGTACTTTTATAACAATATCGAATCAAGATCTTTCTTCTTCTGGTCATCTGCAGTATGTGGCAAACGAATATTCATGTCAAACTTTTGTCACTTGTATCCTATCTCTTCATCACACTTCGGGCAAAAATCATGCTCTCCAGTGATATATCCATGTTTTGGACAGATAGAAAATGTTGGAGTGACGGTAATATACGGAAGTTGATAGTTTTCGATAACTTTTCGGACAAAGTTTTTGCAAGCTATTGCGTCAGAAATACGTTCACCCATATAGAGATGAAGGACTGTTCCTCCGGTATATTTGCATTGAAGTTCATTTTGGTAATCAAGGGCTTCGAAGGCGTCATCAGTAAAGTTTACTGGGACTTGTGTTGAATTCGTATAGTAAGGATTCTCCGGAGTTCATGCCTGAACAATACCTGGATGCTGACGCTTGTCCTCGCGAGCGAATCTGTATGTTGTTCCTTCAGCTGGCGTTGCTTCGAGATTGTACATATTTCCTGTGGATTCTTGGTATTCCTTCAGGATCTCACGCATATAATCGAGGATTTCATTTGTAAATGCTTTCCCTCATTCCGTTGTCACGTCATCCGTCCCATGGCTAAAATTCATGATGGCTTCATTCATACCGTTGAGTCCTATTGTGGAAAAATGATTCCGGAAAGAACGAAGATAACGATACGTATATGGATAGAGTCCTTTTGCAAGCCAATCAGAGAGTACTTTGCGCTTGATCTCGAGCGATGTTTTCGCAAGATCCATGAGCTCTCGAACACGCAGCTTGAATGCTTCCTTATCACCACGATGGAGGAATCCTATACGAGCCATGTTAATCGTCACTACTCCGATAGATCCTGTCATCTCTGCCGAACCAAAGAGTCCATTTCCTCGTTTCATGAGCTCACGGAGATCAAGTTGGAGGCGGCAACACATCGAACGAACTGCTCCTGGCTTGTAGGCATCATCATTGGGTACTCGGATCATATTGCCGTTCTCATCAGGAACGCGCTTGTACTGTGAACCGATAAAGTTCTGAAAATACGGAAGTCCGTATTTTGCCGTCATATCAAATATAGCATTGACTCATTCGCTTTCCCATGGGAAATCTTCAGTGATATTGTATGTTGGAATTGGAAATGTAAACGCACGTCCACGATAGTCTCCTTGACCATACACTTGTAAAAGTGCCCGATTGATCATCTCACGTTCTCGATCAAGTTCGCCATAGGTCTTTGTATAGAGCCCCTTCTCATATCATCCAAGATGAAGCGCCTTTTCTTGGAGGTCTTCAGGACATGACCAGTCAAGAGTAATGTTGGTAAATGGTGTCTGTGTTCCCCAACGAGATGGAACATTGAGACCAAAGACAAAGTTCTGCATCTGTTGGATTACATAGCCATATGTTTTCTCTTCAATATATTTCTCCTCTATTTCATGGCTCTCAAACTCCATTTTATATCCACGTATATCGGCACGTAACTCTTCCATATGCTTGTGAACAAATGGAGAGAGATAGGTATCAAATGAAGAAAATGCTTGTGCCCCAGCCCATTCATTTTGCAGCGTCCCAAGAAAGTTAATCATCTGATTGATAGCGGCCTGGAGATTTTTTGGTGGAGCTGACTCAATACGGTTCGGCATACCATTGAATCCTTCTTCAAGAAGTTGTCGGAGACTCCATCCAGCACAATACCCACAAAACATATCGAGATCATGAATATGATAATCCGCATTTCGATGAGCATTTCCTACCTCTTCTGGATAGATATGAGAGAGCCAGTAGTTTGCTGTGATTTTCCCTGAAGTATTCAAGATAAGTCCTCCAAGCGAATATCCTGAATTTGCATTTGCATTAACTCTCCAATCACTCTTCTCAAGGTACTCTTCCATAGTCTTCCCCACCTCTACCATAACCGCAGAATCATCTCGTACCTCTGCACGTTTCTTTCGGTAAAGGATAAATGCCTTAGCAACACTATCATGTCCTTCTTTGATAAGAACTTCTTCCACAGCATCTTGGATAGATTCAATACCTGGAATTGTTTCGGAAGTATTTTGTTCCACTATTTCGATAACATGATCTGTAATAGATGAAACATGAGAGTAATCATCTCCTCCTGCTGCTTCAATTGCTTTTGCAACAGCGGCTTCGATCTTAAGACGATCAAACGTCATAATCGTTCCATTTCGCTTCCTTACCTTATAGATTGCCATAATGAGAATGGTTATTATTTAAATACAATATATAGTTACCTGAGAAAACTATGAAGCACAATATATAGTTATATCTTATAAAAATCAAATTATTTTTTATAAAAATTTCTATTGACTTTTATACGGCTTTTACCTCATAGCATGAGGAAAAGAAAAACCCCTCCTGTAGACTCTTTCATATTTTATTCTCTTTTTTCTGAGAAGATGAATTTCCTACAATATAATGATACTAAGTATCATTATAGAACACGATATATGGAGTTCATTTTCTAAACGATTTCAGACTATTTTTCTCATAAAAAAATCACTTGCATTTTTATTCGCAAGAGATCTTATTTTTATGGTGGGGGTACCTGGGCTTGAACCAGGGACCAATCGGTTATGAGCCGACTGCTCTAACCACTGAGCTATACCCCCATGGCGGTGGGCCGGGGATTCGAACCCCGGCGGCACCTTGCGGCACCCTACAGGTTTAGCAAACCCGCCTCTTCAGCCACTTGAGTA
>JAVHPT010000054.1:0-10712 GCA_036170735.1 Patescibacteria group bacterium
TAGAACCTGGTGGAGTCCACCGGCAGAGCCGGTGGTTTAGTGGTGATTAATTATCTACCCTACCAATAATCTTTCTAATCGTGTTTATGTGTACTCTGTAAAACACTCACAGTTCGCAGTAGTATTCTTCTTTTCTTTTTCATTTGGTGACTCTCATTTTTTCCTTATACTTGGAGTATATCTCTCTTCGTATCAAGGGGGTTAACTTCGTTAGTTTGTGCATATTGGAAAAGGATTATGAGGTTAAAGTTCGCGATTGGACTTGCGAATTTTACTCGTAATTCTTTTCTACACAACCTGATTAAGTTTTACACATCATGGATATCAAATGAAGGTTTGGTGATGGTATTCCCACTTGCCGAAACAAGCCCAGCAATGATAAGTTGTTGCGCTTTGTTGCGAGTAAAGTTGTGATAAGTAGCAAGGTAAAGATCTAGGCGCATAGCCACTTCTTAAAAGAATCTTGTACATTAAGGAATATCTCTTCTTTTAGTATTTTCACCTCTTCACTCGTAAATTTCGATAGCACCCAATCACTTATATTGTAGTTCTCATGTCTGCCTATTCCGATCTTTATTCGGGCGAATTCATCGGTTCCCAGTTTCATGATGATATCTTTGAGTCCATTCTGTCCACCATGGCTTCCTTTTACCCGAAATCGTACCTTCCCAAATTCCATATCAATATCATCAGATATGATAAGGATGTCAGATCTTGGATCAAGTTTATAGAAACTCGCGAGTGAGGAAACCGCATCTCAGGAAAGATTCATATAGGTTATCGGTTTCATGAGAGTTATCTTTTCTCCTCGGGTAGTTCCTTCCGATACCAGTCCATGAAACTTCGAGTCCTTCCAGTCTGGAAATCCAAGACTCTTTCGAAGCATGTCAATCATGAGAAACCCAACATTATGTCGGGTATTTGCATACTCAGAGCCAGGATTTCAGAGTCAGATGATACATTGCATAACTCTAAGAGTATAGAATTCAGACAATTTGTAAAGAAGAGTTGTCTTACCTCACCCACTTTCCCTTATTTGTCTATATTTCTTGAGAAAAAAACATGCAAATTGTTTGACTTTACTCTTATGAATATGTTACACTTCTTGGAATTCACCCATATCTATCGAGGATTTGAAATCTCAGAGCCAGCTCTGATTACTTCATAGTTCTGTCAGTAAACTGTTATATTTCAAATCCTCGGAAGACTTTACTCGCTCGAAAATTCGAGCAAGCTCTATTTTCTCTCTTCATTCGTCTATGGAACTCCAAAAATTTCTCTCCCTCATTGATGATATTATCCGAGATAAAACCTCTGATCTCCATATCACACCAAATGACTATCCCTATATACGAAACAAAGTAGGAGAGATTGTCCCTGTTGAGTCATTTTGAAAATTACCAAAAGAAGATATTGCTGAGATCTGTCAGTTACTCCTTTCACGACCATTTACTGAAAAGACGCTCGATATATCTTTCGAATACCAAGAAACCCGATTCCGTGTCAATATATCGAATATTCTTCAGGGAATTACCCTCTCATTTCGTAGAATTCCCTCGATCATCCCCACCGCCGAGGAGATCCTCCTTCCACAATACCTTGAGAAAGTTACCCATGCGGAAAAGGGAATTATCCTCATAACTGGACCAACAGGAAGTGGAAAGTCTACTACCATGGCAACCATGCTTGAGTATATCAATACTCATATGAAGCGTCATGTGATCACTCTTGAAGATCCTATAGAATTCGTCTACAAGAGCAAGCTCTCTCTGGTGCATCAACGCGAGCTTGGGAAACAATTCGATAGTTTCCCTGATGGTATCCGATCGATTCTCCGTGAAGATCCTGATGTGATTGTTATTGGTGAGATGCGTGATCTTGCAACCATCGAAGCAGCTATTACTCTTGCGGAAACTGGTCACCTTGTGTTCTCAACCCTCCACACCAATGATACGGTTCAGACAATCGATCGCATCATTCAGTCATTCCCAGCAAGTTCACGTGATCAGATACGTATGCAGTTTGCTATGGCTATGAAGGCTATTGTTTCCCAGATTCTCCTTCCAAGAAAGGATGATAGTGGTCGCGTCGTCGCTCGTGAGATCATGTTCAATAGTGATTCTATCCGGAATCTTATCATCCGTGGAGAAACCCAACAGATGTATTCCGTTCTCGAAACTTCCAAACAGGATGGTATGGCACTCATGGATGATGCACTTATCAATCTGTATAGAAAATGATACATCAATACCAATATCGTGAAATACAATATTCGAGACCGAGGTCGTCTCAACCTCCTTACAGATAATCTGAAATAGATGTCAAGAGAAATGCTTGGCATTTTTTGTGTGACTTTGCACTTCTAAAATGGGTTTGTGGTAGTATAAAAGGGTGAAATATTTTAGAAATCTTTTTACATACCTTACGCTCATTACTTTCTGTTTAATAGAAGTGTCTCCTTTTGCGCTTGCTGAAGAGGATATTGTTGTGCATTCACTTAATGAGCTTCCAAGTTCATATATCGAAGATCCTATCCATGAAAACACTGAGAAAACGATTATCCACAGTGAATCTATCAAAAATGAGGAAACAATCTCTCTCCTCGCGGATAAAAAATCATTTGAACAAGAACAACAGAAAACTGTTATTACCCCACCTTCTCTCGCTGACCTTCTTTCCCAGGTATCTGCTTCGCTTTTCTCAAAAGATCAAAACTCTTTTCTCCCTTCGTTTTCTTGAGGGTCGTATAATATTTCAATACTGAACTCTATTGAAGACTTTTCTTTATTTCATAAACCACTGAAAAATATATGAGTTTTTGCTTCTGGAAAGGAACGATCATTCCATGTTTCTGGAAAAACTACCATTGGAGATACAGCAAATGGTGTATTCAAAAAAATCCCAACTCAAGTAGAGATCTCTTCAGGAACGATCATCCAATCAGCCTCAGGAGATATCATTGATCCCTCTGTTATTGGTATGTACGAAGCTGATATCACTTCAAAGACCAAAGCAAATGAATACTACACTAATAAGCTCAAGAAGAAGATCTCAAAAACCAGAGCGAAGCTCTCTGCCAATGTAGATGCCTTTGAATTTGGAATTCCTGGAGAGCACCTTATCTTCTCAAAACCAGTAAAAATCTCTATAGATACTCCATATTATACTGATGGAATCGTTGTTGATATTGCCACTCTTCATGCTGGAGATACCAACTTCAATACTTCGGGGCTTTCGGATAACCCAGATACGCTCTGTAATAGCGACGGAACTGCAAGTATACCAGGTTCAACCGCCGTGATTAAAAACGGAAAAGCTATTTTCTACACTTGTGGGGCTTCGAGCTTCACGATGAATCCAACAGGAGGAACGACAGGATCCAATGATCTAAAACTGGTTATCGGGGACTGTGCCCAGATCCAAATCTACTATAATAATCTCACTCAAATCTATACCGGAAATCCGGCAGCAACATGATGTGGACTCCCGGGGGTATGGCCATCGCTCCGTATCGGAACGACAACTTATGGAAATGGAGTGGACTGAGTCACCGCGACCGCATGGTCTACTCAGACTACCACTGGATCCACAAATGGAAATACTTATACAGCAACTTCAACCATGACTCGAGTAGTAGGAGGTCTCACCTATACGTTGATTATCGACTGGGCATATACTGCACCGAATAAGTATTTTACTTGGTCATACCAAGTAATTGTACCAGCAGGAAATACACAAAATGTACGGTTCTATATGGCAAATGATAGCTATCTGGCTGGTGCGGATACAAATGATGTCTGATATTATACCATGACTGGTTGACAAACAATAGGAGTATACGATAATACTACTAATATACTCTCTGCTTATCGTTATCTCTCTGGTGCCACTTGGACTGCCTATGAGGCTGGTCCATATGCTACTGTTGCCTGACGTATTACAAACGGAACAGATTTTGCAAATACCATTCAGACAACTCCAGCAGATCTGGGATTTGGAGTAGATTGGAACTTCGGTGCCGGGGCCAATACAACATACAGTGGAACAGTAGAGTGGAGAATGCAGCCATATGTTTCAGCAAATGTCCCTGATCTCATCCCCGGAATTGGTCAGCCAGTTTGACCGCTCACAACCAATCTCCTTTCCCAACTTCCCATCACGGTATCAAATATCTGAAACCTAGCATCAAGCGGTGTAACTACCGTTGTACTCACCATACCAACAAATATTGGATGACCCTCTTCACCATTCACGGACAATGGATGGTCATGTGGAGCTCAGGTAGGAACGTGAGTAACATGTACCAAAACAGCCACCATTGCTCCGCTTGGAAATGATACCGTCAATATCCCTGTTATTCCTGCGCTTGCTGCCAGTGGAAGTAATGTGACTTTCAATATTACCATATCCAATCCTGGTGATTCGAATGTCACAAATAACACTGCATTTGCAACCAATGCCGTAGTTGGAGGTGCTCCTGTTGCTAGTCCAGGATGAATATCTGGTGCGGGTCTCTGGCTCCGTGCTGGAAATGGAACAAGTTGTACAACTATAGGATGTACTATCTCTACATGGACGAATCAATGAGAGCTTGGAGCAGCAGCCAATGCGGTGACCGGCCTTGGAGCAGCCACATATGATCCAGTGAATCGTATCAATAGAAATCCAACTATTTACATGAATGGTGCATCTTTCAATACAAATAATACTCTCTGACTTCCAACGCGTGCGAATTCTATTTTTGTCGTTTCAAGTATTGGTACTGGAGGACAATTTCTTATGGGAACACAGACAATTACGCGAAGAGCTCGTTCATGGACAACTTCACCGACCAGTGATATATGGATGAGAAATGCGAGTACGGTATTCTATAGTGGTGCGAATTCTCGTACAGCGAATATACCAGCTATCACCTCAACAATTCGTCAGACAGCAGGAGCATCTGCATGATATACCAATGGTCGATCCGTCCTTACGAGCGCATCTACAAATACTTTCACAGTGAATAATTTTGGTATCGGGCGTATCGGAAATGCAAATTCAACTCTTACCAACCTTGCAGAAGTCATCATCTATGCTACAGTATTGACTGCAGCCAAACAGAATCAGGTAGAATCATACCTCGCTCTCAAATATGGTATTACTCTCGATCAAACAGTACCAACTAACTATGAATATTCTAATGGCGCAATAGCATGGGATGGAACCACAGCATGAATATACGACAAAAATATTGCTGGTATTTGCCGAGATGATACCAGCACTCTCAATCAGAATCAGTCTCAATCAGTGACAAATACGGGTGATATTATCATATCAAAAGCAACAATTCCGAGTGATCGTAGATCGCTCATATGGGGAAATGACGCCTGAGCAGTTTCCACATTTAGTGGTGCTGATGCTGATATAGGATTTCAGCGTATTAGTCGTGAATGGCAATTTCAAGAAAAAAATGGTGATATGGGAACAGTCACTGTATCATATCCTGCAGCTTCTGTAGCATCAGGAATCGGTGGTTCGCTCATGCTCCTCATCGATGATGATGGCATATTTGCCACTGGAGCCACTGCATATACCGGAACGTATAATACCGGAGCCACTACTTGGGATTTTTCTCTCAATATTTCCGATATGCAGTATATGACTTTCGCGAAACGAGTTTCTGTCGATACTACTCCTCCCATGATCAACTTCATTTCATCGGTATCATGAGCTCTCATTCCTACAGGAAGCTTCAGTTTGACAGTTGGTTACAGTGACACTGGAACCAACGTAGATACCACATCTCTTGATGGAAATATCTACTCATGGAATACTGGTTCTTCTACCTGGAATATCACCAATATTGCCCCAAGTTACATGACCATCACTGGTGCCACGACCACCTCATCTGGATTTTTCCAGATCAGTAATCTCCCATATGGAAAGTATCGATTTGACATTTCTATTGCCGATAATGCTGGAAATATCGTCACCCGAAGCTATACCTACTTTGTTGATGCAATAGAATGGACAATCAGCGCAGATACATATAATATCGGGGATATCCCGACGGGCACGACTACATTTGGAACAGGCGAGCTCATTATCACGATAAAAACCGTTGGCGCTGGATTCACACTGACAACACTCACAAATATAAACATGATTACCCCTCTTTCTGATACAATAAACTATTGGAATGGAACGTTTGGGTGGTGATATGATCAGTGGAATGGAAGTGCTTATTCTGGAACACTCACTGCACAATCCCCGATAACTACACTGGCGAATGTTCCAAAAAACATCAACCAAAACGGACAAAAAAATACCTTCACATACCGAATAAAAAATGGTGCAAATGTACAGGCCGATCAGGCGGCTGGTAACTATCTTGGAATGGTAAATTTTGAACTGAATCTCACCTACTAATTTCCCCATGTATGGAACATATAATATTCTGGAACTTTCTCCTCGCAACTGCACTCGGAGCACTCATCGGAACTGAGCGGGCAATGCCTTGGAGCAAACAGAAATGAGTGTGAGTTCAGTGAAATACTTCAGGATTTGGAGGAATCCGTACCTACGCACTTCTTGCGTTTTTTGGTGCCATATCAACATGGATGGATATGATATTCCATACCGATATGTGGAAAATATCTGGAATGATTCTTTCCGGAATATTTGTACTTATCTCCTACATATATTCATCATTCAGACAAGGAAAGATATGAGTAAC
The DNA here is from genome assembly GCA_036170735.1 of Patescibacteria group bacterium. Taxonomy (GTDB): domain Bacteria; phylum Patescibacteriota; class Gracilibacteria; order BD1-5; family UBA2023; genus JABFSX01. Next base: position 6,719 of record JAVHPT010000054.1, read on the forward strand.
GAGCGAATATGCTGCCATACTTACCTATATCATTGGGGTGGTTGTTATGAGTGGATACAAGATTGTCGCCGTTATCCTCGCTGTACTCATATTGATCCTTCTCTCATCCAAAGAATACCTCTCAGAATGGAAAGGAAAACTCTCTCGTGAAGAGCTGAGTAATAGTCTCAAGTTTGCGGTTATCTCTCTTGTGGCTCTTCCACTTCTTCCAGATGGGAAGTTCTCTATTGCAACTATGCTCTCTTGGGTGGTGGGAAATAGTCTCCATCTTGAGTCACCAATCCTGACGATGGATTTTTTCAATCCATACTGAATATGGCTCTTCGTCGTCGTCATGGCTGGTATTGAATATGTTGGTTATATTCTCTCGAAAGTTCTCTGAAACAGGAGTAGTATCCTAGCCTCTGGAATAATTGGATGACTGATATCATCAACGGCAACAACAGCAGCCATGACACATAAAAGTATTCTCCATCCGTCCAATTATTCTTCGTATACTACAGCCACCATCATCGCATCATGTATCATGTTTGTTCGTGTGATCCTTATCTCCAGTTTTTATAATCCGGAGATTGTAAATACCATTCTCCTCCCTTCAAGCATTATGCTCATTACCCTTGCTGGATCTGCCTATTACTTTTTCTGGAAATCAAAGAAGCAACAAATAGGATCATTATCTACTTTTTCAAAGTGGAGACATCATGAACAGACGGAAATCCAAGAAGATAGCCATCTCACGGATTCATATGAAAGCCCATTCCAGCTTATTCCAGCATTGAAGTTTGCTGGTATTGTTGCTGTAGTGAAGTTCCTTGCCTGAATAGGAATTGTCTATAGCGGACATATTCCTGAGAGTATCTTCAACTATGTGCTCGGTCTTATCTCATGACTTGCTGACGTTGATGCCATTACACAAACTATGGCAAGTGAGTCTACAACCGGGAGACCCGTACTTATGGTAGCGGCATTTACGATACTTATAGCTATAATGTCGAACAACGTCGTAAAGGCAACGATAGCATACCGTTTTTGAGAAAAGAATTTTGGTCGAGCGGTTGTCACAGGATTTGGTATTTCGATACTTTCGGGGATACTTGTGATTCTAGCGATGACTTTTCTTGCATAAGGCTATCTTTTTGATATTTTCTAAAAATCAGGCGAGAAAAGCTTGCGTCATGATTGGATTTCCATATCATGCATGGGTATTTTTAATTTTCCTCTATGAGCAATTCTCTTAATAAAGTTCAGATAATCGGAAATCTCACGGCTGAACCAGAGATCCGTGAAACTCCCAACGGACAAAAGGTAGCAACATTTTCTATTGCGACGAACCGCCGATGGAAAGACGCAAGTGGTACGCTTCAGGAAGATACAGAGTTTCATAACTGTGTTGCTTGGAGAGGACTCGCAGATATCGCAGAACAGTACATGCACAAGTGAAAGAAGGTCTATGTTGAAGGATATCTCAAGACTCGAAGCTGGGAAGATGCTGCAGGAGTAAAACGATATAAAACGGAGATCGTTACGGACAATGTCATCCTCCTCTCGTCTGCGGGCGGAAGCGATGCATCAAGTTCTAGGTCTTCTGCTACCGTCGAAGATAAGGCTCCAGCAGAAGATGAGAAGCCAAAGAAGGCTAAAGCAAAAGTAGAGGAAAATATTTCCATCGAAGATATTCCATTTTAGAAAGTTATTTATAAAAAATGCCCAAGAGACTGGGCATTTTTTATAATGAAAATATTCCATTGTCAATGCAATTTTTTTAAAACTTGCTTTTTCTGGTTTTTCCATATAATCCGCTTAACTTTTTTGGGCCTTGCTCTGAAGCAAGGTATTTTTTAAGTTTTAGTGCTAAACTTTCTCTTATTTTCTCACTCCATTTGACCTATGAAATACCGCAATATTGCGATTATCGCCCACGTTGATCATGGAAAGACAACCCTCGTTGATGCACTTTTGAAGCAATCTGGAACCTTCCGCGAAAATGAAGATGTTGGGACCACGATCATGGACTCCAACGATCAAGAAAAAGAGCGTGGTATCACTATCTATGCCAAGAATACTGCCATCATGTACAAGGATATTAAGATCAATATCGTTGACACTCCAGGGCATGCTGACTTTGGTTCTGAGGTAGAGCGCGTTCTCCGTATGGTAGACTCCGTTTGTCTTGTTGTGGACGCCTACGAAGGTCCTATGCCTCAGACAAAATTCGTTCTCAAGAAGGCTCTCGAACTCGGAATCAAGCCACTCGTTATCATCAATAAGATCGATAAGCCAGCTGCCCAGCCTGAAGCAGTTATCGATATGCTCTTTGACCTTTTTGTACAACTTGGCGCGACTGATGAACAACTCGATATCACTGATGGTCGTATTGTCTATACGATTGCCAGAGAAGGAATCGCGAAGTACAACCTAAAAGATGACTCAAAGGATATTACTCCACTTTTTGAGACGATCATCGCACAAGTGGCTGAAGCTCAAAACGACACCACTAAGCCATTTAAGATGCAGATTGCCAACCTCGGATATGACAACTATGTTGGACGTATGGGTATCGGTCGTGTCTATGAAGGAAAAGCAAAAGTTGGACAAAATGTTACTATCGTCGCCAATGATGGAGTTCGTCGGACAGGGAAAATCTCGAAGATCTATACTTCTCTCGGTCTCCGAAAGATCGAGGTTAATGAAGGAGAAGCAGGAGATATCATCACGATCGCGGGTATCCCTGATATCTACGTTGGTGAAACGGTTTCCACTGATCCAAATACGGAAACAATGCCAGCAATCACCGTTGATGAACCAACCCTCAAGATGGAATTCATGGTAAATGACTCTCCATTTGCTGGAAAAGAAGGAAAATATGTTACTTCTCGCCAGATTCGTGAGCGTCTCGAAAAAGAGATGGAAATGAATGTGGGACTCAAGATTGATTTCGATGGATCTGATGGAAATGGATATATTGTATCTGGTCGTGGAGAGCTCCACCTCTCAGTGCTCGTTGAGACTATGCGTCGTGAAGGATTCGAACTCCAGGTTGGATGTCCTCAAGTCATCTTCCATCAAGTAGGTGGAAAGAAGCAGGAACCAATCGAAAACGTTGTGATGTGGGTACCCAAGGATCGTGCTGGAACTATATTTGAGATGCTCGGGAAACGTAAGGGTATCTGTAAAAATATGAATACTGTCAATGGAGTAACCAATATGGAATTCGAAGTTCCAACTCGTGGTCTCCTCGGATTCCGTTCACGATTCGTTATCGAAACCAAGGGTGAAGGTATCATCTATTCCAGCTTCTCTCACTACGATGACTTCAAAGGTCCTATCGAGAAGCGAGATGTTGGGTCTATCATCTCTGGAACTCCTGGTGTCGCTATGGCGTACTCTCTCTGGAAGCTCGAAGAACGTGGACCAATCCTCATAGAGCCGACAACCATACTATACGAGGGAATGATTATCGGTGAACACTTGAAGGGTGCTGATCTCGTGGTAAATGCTACGAAGAACAAGCAACTCACCAATATGCGTGCATCAGGAACGGATGAAGCTATCCGCCTCACTCCGATCCGTCAGATGACTCTCGAGGATTGTCTCGACTATATCGCTGAAGACGAACTCGTTGAAGTCACCCCTACCTCTCTCCGCCTCCGTAAGAAGTGGCTCACAGAAGGTGAGAGAAAGAAGTATGGAGGTGGAAAGTAAGAATTTTGTCCAAGAGAGCGTAGCACGATTGGTTACAAAAATCTTATCCCGAACTTGTCGAAGGATCCAGCAGTGAAATAAAAAGAAATCCTCCTTGTAGAAATACAGGGAGGATTTTTTAGAAAACTGAATGGAGTATAATTATAGGTATAAACTTTTTAGAAAATTATCAACTATTTCTATTCCAGAATTGTTCCCATGTTCGCTCTGGCGATAACCAAAGTTGATTTACATTAAGTAAAGCTCATTGATTGATTGCGAGAAATTTTTTTAGGAGAATCTCTAATGGTGC